>JAGYJL010000061.1 GCA_018402015.1 Flavobacteriales bacterium
TTAATTTTGGAAACGGAAGAACGCACATTAAGTCAAGAGGTTCATGAGGTTATTTATTCTTCAATTGCTGATACTAAGCACAATACTAGTTCATGGCCAAACCGTTCATACCGTTGGACCCGGCCAGCAGTATTTAAGTATTCAGGAAGCCTATGATAACATACCTAATGTACTTATAGGGTCGCACGAAATTCACTTAATGGCCGGTTATACCACAGCTTATGACTCACTGCCATTGACATTCGGACCTAAGGTTGGAGCAAACGCCAATCGTACCATTACGCTACTTCCACAGGTTTCAGGTATTGAACTGTTTCCAGATAGTTTCCCGTGGAGAGAAACCATTGTTTTTGATAGTTGCAGTTATGTGATCATAGATGGCAGGGTAGGTGGCGTGGGAGATACGGCCAATATGATCATAAGGAACGCGGTGCATGGAAAGAGTGCCATTGTGTTCGATAGCGCCCATCACAATGTTGTTCGGTATTGCAACATCCAGGGCGCCAATTACACCGAGAACCATCCCAGCACCATCCAGTTCAACGGTTATGGTTGTGAGAACAACGTGATCGAACATTGCCTTATTCAAGGTTCCGAAACGCGTTTCCCGCGCAAATTCATCAATGCAGATGAGTTGAGTAACGGCAATACACTGTCTAACAATTACATTTTCGACTGTGGAGAGACGATGGTCACATTGAACGACTGCGATGACTGGCTCATTGAAGGCAATCATATCTATCAGACCATCGATTCACTTCAGTTCGACTTTTTAGAAAGTACAGGTTACGGTACCAATGTGGTGGGAAACTATTTTGGTGGAAGCGCACCCTATAACAGCGGTGCACCCTATAAAGGTGGCCGTTTTGTGCTCGGAAATAACGATATCAACGTTTCTCAGAATGTGTTTTCCAATTGGAGTGTAGATACGATTGCGTTGCCTTTTGGTTCGGTGTTCCGAATTATCAGAGCAAACACCGCAAACGATAACGCGTTTTATGATATTGAATTGGAAAACGTAGGAATACGGTTGATAGAGGCGTTTGACGAATGTTCTAACAACACGTTTCATGATCTGTACCTCAACAAAATAGACTACATCTACTTCATTGAAACAGGTTTAGCAGATGGCAACGTGATAGGAGATCCGAACGGAGTGGAAAGTATTGTGATGGATATGCGAGATGAACTTACGCAGTTGAACATCATAGATGCCGAAGAGGCTACAAACAATGTCATTGCAGGTATTGATGTGAGGCTTGCCAATGGGGTAAGTAGTGTGGGAGGATCGGACGAATTGCGGTTTGATTGTATTACGGCCAACCGCTCCATCAACAACACCATAGGTTCAGAAACCGTGGTTAACAGTATACGGATAGCGGCAGATATCGACTCAAAATTCTATGGGTCTAAACTCTCGAACATTGCCAATAACATTCTTATTTCCAACGTAAATCAGGCGCAAGGTGTGAGTGGCTTTCAGACCCGGTTCTTTGGTATTGAATCAGACACCATCACAAATTGTGTTGCCAAGAACCTCCGATCTGGCGGCAATACGGTGGTAATGGAGGGTCATGTAAAAGTGCAGAATTGCCTGTTAGACTCTATAGACTGCAATTACGGTTTGCACATAGGCATTAAAGGCAGGCGTGTTTCAGATTGCGAGCTGACCAGACTGTACTCCAATTACGACCTGCATTGCGTGGTACTAACGGCTGGGTCTTGGGCCAGAGACAACCTCATTCATGCCAACTATGCAGAAGGAGAACTAGATGGCATCCGATCAAGTGGCGGTATAGATGCCGTGTATGATAACGTGCTTACCGATTTACATGGTAAAGAACTGGTAATAGGAGTGAGGGTAGATGGTGCAAACCGTGTGGATAACAACACCTTTACCCAGTTTTATTCGCTAGGGCCTAATGGAGGAAGCCGTGCCATAGACGTAGACAACCTGTCTATTACCAAGATCAGAAATAATCTTTATCAAGATATACATGCCACAGGTGGTATTGTAGGTATCTACACTGGCGGGGCAAGCAATTTGATAGATACCATTGCTAATAACACACTAACCGACCTGTACGCTCCGGCCGTTTATGGTATTTCATGTTACACAGGGAATGTGGAAGATGAGTTGGCTCTGGTGGTGATGGACAATGTCATTCAGAATTTCACTTCGCCAGATACGTTAGTACCCTTAGTGGGCCATGTAGGTATTTGGAGTCAGAAAGAGGTGTATGGTGCCGAAATGCTTGTAAAGAATAACCTGATCCAAGGATTCGCATCCAACGGTTTGGATGTAGACGTAATTGGTATCCATAATCCTAGATGGGCACATAACAACATTGTACGATTGGGGGTTTCTGCCAATGGAGATGCCAGCCTGAACAAAGCAAGACTCATTGGTATTCAGAACTGGAGAGGTGGAGAGATCCTATACAATTCTATTTACCTGAAAAGCACCTACGATAGTTTGGTAACAACGGCCTGTATCATGGAAGAGGAAGCCAGTATTTTCAATAATCCACTGACCGTTTACGGAAACATCCTTTCCAACACGTGTACCAACTCGCCCATAGGCACTGGCACACACTATACCTACTTGTCAGATCATAATAACGATCAGGACATTGATTACAACATTCATTTTGCCAATGGAACAGGGGCGGCCATCCCTTTTAATGATGGTTGGACAGACTATTTAACGCTTGCTGATGTTCAGAGCGCTTTTTCTGGACACCAGCATTCGTTGGAAACAGACCCGATGTATATGAACCCCAACGGCCCAACGGTAGATGCAGATATGTCGTTAAACCTCGGAAGTGCAGGATTTGGCGCGGGCATTACTCAAACTCAGATCACCGAAGACTATTTCCATCTACCACGGTCTGCCACTCCAACAATCGGTGCCATAGAAGGACTGTATGTGCCTTGTGCGCAGATAGTGAATGCCACCAGTTGCACCCCGTACACATCTCCTAGTGGCAACTACACTTGGAACCAAAGCGGAACATACCTTGATACAATACCAGATCCTAATGGCTGCGACCAATTATATCAGGTCAATTTCGTTTTGACGGATGAAGTGGTAGAGAATATTGCTGCATCGGAATGTATGGAATATGTATCTCCTAGCGGCAGTTATACTTGGACGGTCAGCGGAACGTACAACGATACCATATTCAACCAGTTTGGTTGCGATTCTATTTTTGTAGTTGATCTTCAGATTCTGCAGCCAACTTCAAGTTCCATTCAGATATACGCTTGCGATAGCGCCATTTCTCCAAGTGGAAATTATGTTTGGAGTGTCAGTGGAATTTACACGGACGTGATGCCTAATGCAGCAGGTTGCGATTCGACCATAACGGTTGATTTTGAAGTGGTTGATGTAAACACTACCGTTACAATAGACGGAACCAATCTGATTTCAAACGCCACCGGGGCAAGCTATCAATGGTTGGACTGCAACAACAACATGTTGCAGGTTACTTCAGCAACTAACGCTTCTTTAAGCAATCTCCTTTTTGGAACCTATGCAGTTGAAGTAACGCAACATGGATGTGTAGATACTTCCGCTTGTTTTGTGATCGGAGATGTAGGAATTGAAGATGGGACCGATCAGCACATAATATCTTGTTACCCCAATCCGACCAACGACCAAGTAGCCCTTCAATTCCAAAAGACTTTTACAGGTACACTCAAAATATTCGATGCAATAGGTAGTATGGTGCATTCACAGAGCTTGAACTCAACTATTTTAACAATCGTGCACCTTTCCGGTCAATCAGGTATTTACCAGATTCAATTGATTGGAACTGACGGCACTGTCACAACACTTAGAGTGATAAAAGAGTAATTGCAAAGTGTGTAAGCTTATCTATTATAGCCTGTCGCACATCGCTCACCTGAGAAACTGATAGCGAACTCAATAATACAAGAGTTGACATTGAATATCTGAATTAATGACACAGAAAAACCAACCCCAACACCAACTATGAAAACAAGGCGTGACGTGTTTGCCGCAAGCCTTAGTTGTTTCTACCAAGTTTAGTTTCGGCTGAAAGGACGCAGGTGTTAAAGCCCTATTTTCATAGCAGTAACCGTTGAGCACGCCCCATTTGTAATGGATCTACGTTCCGTAAAGCCCGGCCATTAGCCGTTTTTCCTCGCCATTCGGGTTTTTCAGAATCTCATTCTGAATGATGGTGGAAACGATCAGTTCTGCGTTGTCGGGGTAGTTTACCCGAATTGGATTTTCCTCTTCCAGCCAAGCTTGTAAGTGGCCGTGCCATTTCTGTTTAAGTGATTTGATGCTGGGAATGCCCATCTGACTTAGCGCCAAGGCGTTGCACTGCTGTTCAAATTGTTTCTTCATTGGTACCACACAAAGCTTTTTGCCAAGGAAAAGTGCTTCTGTGGTAGCCCCGAAACCTGCTGCGCACAGCACGCCAGCGCAAGATGCCAAGCTATTCAGGTATTGCTCGTTATTGATCGTTCGAAGCCAAACGTTCTCATCAATAAAACCTTCCTTTCCGTGCTTGGAGAAAACCTGCCATTGCACGTTTGGGAAGTGCTTCAAGGCTTTTACAATACGTTCATCGCTATGAGCAGGCAGGTAAACCAGATAATGCCCCTTGTTGGATGTAGCCAACTCACGAACCTGCTTTCGTACAATAGGAGTGAAGATGCTGGGATTGTAACGCTGAAAGTGAAAACCGGGCATTCGAAACGCGCGTAATTCTGAAGAATGAACTTGCCCAGCATGTCGCCACTCTCCACCACAGGCGCGCCTTCGGTTAGATGTAAGCCTGATTTGCATCGATACAACGTTTGTCTGCCAGAAAGTGAGGCCCAAGCCGACACGGGCTCAAAGTCGGAAATGACCGTGTATCATAAGGCGAAACGTCCAAGGAATTCACCTCGCGCATAAATCTGCGTGCGGTTGTTTCGTAGGTTTTGGTGAAATTGATTCCGCCCTTTCGCCAAAAATGAAACTCAATCCATGAAAACGATAACGGACTTCAAACGGAAGTTTCAATTCACATTGATTGCCGCTAAGAAGCACATCTACCAGGCTCCCGTTTTTTGAGGTATAGGTTACTTCATCGATCGGCTCAAATGGCCGTTCCCAGTTCCTTGTATGGCGTAAAGTATCCTCACGTTTAAACTGAATTCCTCGACCAATCCGAAGAGTATTTCTTGACTACTTAGTTCAATGGCGTTGTCGGGTTCCAGTGTGTACTCTTCAGAACCATGTCGTCTTCATAGCGGTACAAACCCATTCGCCATCGTTGTATCTTCTAGCGATGTCAGGTTCTCGATCCAATCGCCACTGTTCATGTAGGTTATCTCAACGTCTTCGCCACCTCCATGGTTTCGATCATCGGTTTATGGATGTGTCCACAGATCACATTATCATATCCGTTAGAGATACCAATGAGCGATACGGTGGTTTCAAAATCGTTCACATGCTTAACGGCTGCCTTCACGCTGTCTTTTACCCGCTTAGAAAGCGATATCTTCTCTTTGCCAAAACGCTCCAACCATCGGTTTACAAAGCGATTGAAGAGAATGAGCAGGTCGTAACCCTGTCCGCCCAATTTGGCGATCCATTTAGAGTAGCGCATGCTCACATCAAACACATCGCCATGGAATATCCACGATCGTTTGCCGTCCAGCTCCAGCACCACTTTATTATCAATGTGTAGGTTGCCAATGGTCTGTCCGCAGAACTTGCGCACAAACTCATCATGATTACCCGGAATGTAATAGACCTGAACACCCTTTGAAAGCATATTGGTGATCTCCTTTATTACACGGATATGATCTTTCGGGAAATAGCTTTTGCTGAACTGCCAGATGTCGATAATGTCACCGTTAAGTATCAGTTTCTCAGGGCGAATGCTTTTAAGGTAGCACACCAGTTCTTCGGCATGGCAGCCATAAGTTCCTAAATGCGTATCGCTAATAATGACGGTTTCTACAGCGCGTCTGGTTTCAAATTTCATTGGGTTTGGTTTAAAGGTTTAGGCATGTCGTATTTCTTGGCAAAGCGGAATGCAGCACGAATAATTGCGAATAAAAAAAGACGCAAAAGCGTCTTAGATCGAAGGTGAAACATGGTTGAAGGTTTGAACACCGTTTTGGAAAACTGTTGAGGGTTCTTTTCCTTGCTCCTTATTTGGGAGCTTCCGTGCAAATGCGGTGGAATGACTGCTCTCGCTTGTCGGACCATTAAGTCCTTGGTGTTGGTTTGTACAAAGGAATGATGGGTATGCAGTCTTGCGGTTAAGTGCAGATTATCGTTGTATTAACGCTGCAACAATGCAACGTTCTGCGTACGGTATGGGCACGTAGATCCAATTGAAAAGGGAAAAGACAAACTATCTACAGTACCAGTTATAAAAACAGGGTGCGAAGTGTTTTTTTTTGCTCTAGTGGGTGTTCCGCAGGATCACTCTTTTGGCGCGAAGCACAGCCCGTTTGGAACATAACGAGGCGAGAACCCGCTTAATAGATCTTGGTCTGTTGCTCGGCTACGCGTGGGTCTTCAATGTACTGGTCGTATTCCATCAGTTTATCGATGAAACCGTTCGGGCCAACCTCAATGATTCGGTTTGCTACGGTTTGAACGAAGGTATGGTCATGCGAAGTGAACAGCACGGTTCCGTCAAAGTCCTTTAAGCCGTTGTTGAACGCCTGAATGGATTCCAGGTCCAAGTGGTTGGTTGGTTCATCTATAATGAGCAGATTGGCCTCATTCAGCATCATTCTGCTCAGCATACAACGCACTTTCTCGCCTCCGGAAAGTACACTGGCAGATTTAAAAACCTCTTCGCCAGAGAAAAGCATCTTACCCAAGAATCCGCGAATGTAGATCTCGCTTTTATCTTCAGAATACTCGCGCAGCCAATCGATCAGGTTGTCTTTCGTATTGAAGTAGTGACCGTTTTCGGTAGGCATGTAGGCTTTGGTAATGGTCTGGCCGTAGGTGAAATGACCCGAATCGGCCTCTTGCTCTCCCATAAGCACTTGGAAAAGGGTAGTGGTGGTCAGTCCGCTTTTGCTGATGAAAGCGATCTTATCGCCACGGTTCACCTCAAAGGTAAGGTCAGTGAAAAGTGGTTCACCGTTCAGTTTCTTCGAGATATTCTGCACACTCAACACCTGATTTCCAGCATCTCTTGCTTGCTTGAAGATGATTCCAGGATACTTACGCGAAGAAGCGGTGATCTCGTCCACGTTGATCTTCTCCAACAACTTCTTACGGCTGGTGGCCTGCTTGCTCTTACTGGCGTTGGCACTGAAACGTGCAACGAACTCCTGCAATTCCTTTTTCTTGTCTTCGGCCTTCTTGTTGGCACTCAGTTTCTGGCGCAAGGCCAATTGGCTCGATTCGTACCAGAACGAGTAGTTGCCCGTGTAAACCTTTATCTTCTTGAAATCGATATCGGCAATAGAGGTACATACCGTGTCGAGAAAGTGACGGTCGTGAGAGACAACGATAACGGTGTTCTCAAAATCCATAAGGAAATTCTCCAACCACTGAACCGTTTTCAGGTCAAGGTCGTTGGTAGGCTCATCCAGGATCAATACATCCGGATTTCCGAAAAGCGCCTGCGCCAAGAGGATACGCACCTTCAACGAACCGGGCATATCCTTCATCAATTTGTAATGGTCAGATTCAGCAATACCCAACCCGCTCAGTAGCGTGGCTGCATCCGACTCGGCATTCCAACCATCCATTTCGGCAAACTGCTCTTCCAATTCCGAAGCTTTGATACCATCGGCTTCCGAGAAATCGGGTTTGGCGTAGATCTCGTTCCGAGCTTGAATGTTCTTCCACAGTTGGCTATGACCCATCATCACGGTATCAAGCACAGATATGTCGTTGTACTCGCTGTGATCCTGCTTAAGAACAGCCATACGTTTTCCGGGCTCCAGATGCACAGAACCTGAATTAGGGCTTATCTCACCCGATAGTATTTTAAGGAAAGTGGATTTTCCAGCACCGTTGGCACCAATAACGCCATAGCAGTTACCCTGCGTGAATTTGATGTTCACATCATCGAAAAGAACACGTTTTCCGTACTGGAGAGAGATATTGTTTGTTGAAAGCATAGCCTTGTTTTTGGGCGCGCAAAGGTAGAGATAAGTCTGATGTTGATGGAATTGGCTTGGTTGATACAGTTTATAGCGTTTAACAGAGTTGATATTGTTGTCGAGCGAATGTTCTTCTGAAAGCATTGAAGGATGCCAACTGATTAACTTTATCTCTCTATAAACTTTATAAACTCAATCGACTAACAAAAAAGTCCTCCATTAATGTTGATGACGTTTCCTGTGATGTAGCCTGCATCTTCCGAAACCAAGAACGAAACAGCCGCAGCCACTTCCTCCGGTTTGCCGAAACGCTGCATCGGTATCATGCGCGACATCTCTTTCTGGTCGAAATCGGCTGTCATATCCGTTTCGATGAAACCTGGAGCAACGGCATTCACCGTTACGTTTCGCTTGGCTATTTCTTTTGCCAAGGCTTTGGTAGCGCCAATGACACCTGCTTTGGCAGCAGAGTAATTCACCTGTCCGGCATTGCCCATCATTCCCGAAACGGAAACCACGTTGACAATGCGTCCATAATAGGAAGAGCTGGAAAGGTGGTTCGCTAATGATGTCCGGCAGCACGATTACTGCCAACCGCAGAACGGAAATTTGAAATAACACGCGAGATACTGAAGGTATGTGCAAATTACAACAATCCTGTGGGCATCATTACCAAGAACAATCTGGTGCTCCGAGATATGGACATTCTCGCGCCCATGGCAGAGAAGAATCTGGCCATGGTCAACATTTCGCTCAATACGCTGAATGAGGATTTCAGAAGAAAACTGGAACCAAGAACGGCTTCCGTTGAAGGACGATTGCGCGCTATTGAAGAATTAAGCAAAGTCGGAATTCCTGTGAATGTGCTCATGGCACCCATTATTCCCGGAATAAACGGGCACGAGGTTTATGCGCTTATGGAAGAAGTGTCTAAACGCGGAGCTCGATCTGCTGGCTACATCATTCTTCGATTGAATGGTTCGTTGAAGGAAATGTTCTCCGTTTGGTTGGAAACGCATTATCCCGACCGAAAAGATAAAGTGCTCCATCAGGTAGCAGATGCCCATGGTGGACAAGTGAATGACCACCGCTTCGGCACACGAATGAAAGGCGAAGGAAAATTCGTAGAGCAGATCAATCAGAGTTATCATATTGGAAAACGTAAGTACTTCAATGATAAAGAGTTGATTCAGCTTACATCAAGTCTTTTCGAACGACCTTCGGCACAGACCAAGTTATTCTGAATTGTGACGGACCTTTTTCTGATCAAGATTATCATAACTTTCCGGTGATGTTAAATTCACATTGGAAATACCTTCTTACACTGGCGTTTGGCTTCAGTTCGGTCATGGTCCAAGCGCAATGCAATGGCAATCCAGACCTTTGTGGTAAGCGATATGATCAGGTATCTTATCTCACCACGCACAATGCCTTCAATGCAGAGGAAGACGGGTTCAATTTCCCCAACCATACCTATGGGCTTACCCGTCAACTCAACGATGGCGTTCGCGGATTGATGCTGGACGTGTATGATGAAGCTGGCGTGGCAACGGTCTATCATTCCATCGCTCTGCTTGGCACAGCTACATTGGAATCGAACTTGACAGAGATCAAAGATTTTTTAGATGCCAACCCTAATGAGGTGGTAACCATCATTTTTGAATGCTATGCCGATTTTGAACTGGTTGAAACTGCATTCATCAACACGGAAGCACTCGATTATACGTGGGAACAGCCCTTGGGTGAACCTTGGCCGACCTTACAGCAGATGATAAATGAGAACAAACGCTTGGTGGTGTTATCAGACCGCAACGATGCTGCACCGGGAGAAAATTGGTACCACTACGTTTGGGACTTTGCTGTGGAAACCCCGTTTTCCAATAGTAGTAACAGCGATTTTACCTGCGAATTCAATCGAGGAGATGAGAATAACGACCTCTTCATTCTGAATCATTTTGCAACCGACCCCAATGTAGGTGTTGGGAGAACCGACCTCTCGGAACTGGCCAATGAGTTCGACTTCTTTGTGGAGCGCGCTTTTCAATGCTGGAATGAATTGGGCAAATTCCCTAATTTCCCTACAGTGGATTTTTACGAATTAGGACAGACACTGGCCGTTGTAGATTCTTTGAACAGTAGTGGTGAAACATTGGGAATGAATACTGTTTTCCAAAGTTCTTTTTCAATTGTTCAGAACCCGAGCAATGGCTTGTTTCGGATTGAGTTAGGCAGCCAACATACAAATGCCACATTCAGCATACATGACACAAGTGGTAAAATGATTTTGAATGGTGGTCTGAGAACAATTACAAACATCGACCTTCGTTCCTTTCCGCAAGGGATTTATCTCTTTTCTGTGATCAATGATCTTGGTTCCGAAACCATCAAGTTGGTCAATCTATCTCACTAGATGGGTTACCTTAGACCCTGAAAATGGAAGAAGAACTTACGAAACAGAAACCCTTGAATCTTCCACCGATTGCAGAAGGTGGTTGGCCTATTGGCTCTGCCAAGAAGTTTGCGCAGGATAGGCTTGGATTCTTTGAAGAATACGTTCCCAAGTATGGCGATCTGTTCGAGTTGACATCCGTGTTCTTCAAACTCATACGCCACTTTAAAAAGGTTGTCATCGTTACAGGTCCAGACATGGTGAAACACATCATGCAAGACAACAACAAGAACTACGTAAAGAGCTACGGTTACAGCGTCCTAAAAGTGTTGCTGGGAGAAGGTCTGCTAACAAGCGAGGGCGAATTCTGGCGCAAACAGCGCAGGTTATTGCAACCCGCATTTCACCGCGATAGATTAGCATCGTTTGTAAGTGCCTATGCTGAATTCGGTCAGCAGTTGGTTGATAAATGGAGCAAAGAGCCAGCAGGAACGGTGGTAGACGTTTCCCAAGGTTTTATGGAAGCAACCCTCAACATCGTTTCCAAGGCCATGTTCAGTACAGATGTTGGCGATGCCATGGATGTAGTGAACCGTGAGTTCGATTACGCCAACGAAAAGCTGATAGCGAGAATTACCAGTCCTTTTCCCATGCCTTTTTGGATGCCTTTACCAGGTGTTAAGCGCGAAAAGGAAAGCTACGAGGCCATTAAGAATGTGGTTGCCCAAGTAATTGAAAAGCGAAGAAACAGCACCGAAAAATATGACGACCTACTTGCCATGCTAATGGAAGTGGAAGATGCTGACACAGGCGAGAAAATGAGCAATCAGCAGATTCAGGATGAAGTACTTACCATTTTCCTAGCTGGACATGAAACCACTGCCGTTGCATTAACGTGGCTGGTTCATTGCTTGGATGAAAACCCAGAAGTGGTGGAGAAATTGCTTGAAGAAGAGAAGGCTGTTCTTAATGGTCGCACACCGACCATTGATGATCTTCGCTCCTTGGAATACACACGGATGGTGATTGACGAAACCTTGAGGTTGTTTCCGCCAGCTTGGATCATTGGGCGTCATGCAACGGGTCCAGATAAATTGGGCGAGTACGATATTCCTGCCGATACCAATTGCCTCATTCCGGTTTATTACATACACAGGAACCCCAAATATTGGGAAGAGCCACTCAAGTTCAAGCCAGAGCGTTTCAGTAAAGAGAATTCCAAGGGGCGCCACAAGTTCGTTTACTTCCCATTTGGTGGCGGACCAAGACTCTGTATCGGAAACAACTTTGCATTAATGGAAATGCAGGTTGTTGTTCCAATGCTTGTTCGTGCCATCAAGCTTACCAAACCTGCGGGCTTCAAGTTCAAAAGAGAACCGCTCATAACCATGCGACCTACACCGCACATGCAAATGGAGGTTCAGCACAGGTAAGAGCAATAATCTGAAAAGTTTCCTTCCGTTTCCCGAACAAATCGCGAGAATCTATGTACTATTGCGGATTGGCCGCTAATGACCACATAGGGATGGAAGATGACTCCGAAAACGGAGTAGGGAAGGAACTCTACGATTACCAGAAGAAAGCACTTTATAGGATCTTCGATCGGTTACACGATGACGATGGTTCTTCGAATCTACTCTTTCAACTTCCTACGGGAGGAGGGAAGACCGTGATCTTCTCCGAAATAGCAAGACGCTACATACTTGAGAAGAACAAGAAGGTGATGATCCTGACGCATCGTATTGAGTTGTGCGGTCAAACATCAAGAATGCTCGATGCCTTTACGGTAAAGAACAAGGTGATAACCAGTGAAGTGAAAGACCTTCCTGATCAGGATGAGTACCAGTGTTTTGTTGCCATGGTAGAAACGCTGAACAATCGCCTGAGCGATGAGGCTTTTGAACTGGACAACATCGGTCTGGTCATCATTGACGAAGCGCACTACAACTCCTTCGGAAAGTTGTTCAAATTCTTTGCAAAAAGCACGATCTTGGGTGTTACAGCAACACCATTAAGTTCAAATGTGAGTCTTCCGATGAACGAGAATTATGATCGTTTGATCGTTGGAGAATCGATTCAATCGCTCATCGACATGCAGTATCTGGCAAAGGCCAATACCTACAGTTACGATCTGAATCTGAGTTCGCTCAACATCGGTATCAATGGCGATTACACTGTTCGGTCTTCGGAAGAGTTGTATACGGATCATGCCATGCAAAGCAGGTTGCTTCGTTCTTACGAGGATCATTGTAAAGGCAAGAAAACACTGATATTCAACAACGGTATTAAAACATCCGAGTACGTGTGTTCTACGTTTCGGCAGGCCGGATACAACATCCAGCACCTTGACAACAAGAATACGGCAGCCGAAAGACGCGAAATATTGAAGTGGTTCAAGGAAACGCCTGATGCAGTGCTTACATCGGTGGGTATTCTCACAACAGGATTTGACGAACCTTCTGTCGAGTCGATCATTCTCAATCGGGCTACGCGTTCTTTAACGCTCTATTTTCAAATGATCGGTCGTGGGTCGCGCATCTTCGGAAAGAAGAAGGAATTCACCGTGATCGACCTAGGTAATAACGTAGCGCGCTTCGGTCTATGGGAAGCCTACATTAACTGGGAACACATTTTCCGACATCCGGAAATGCACTTGAACAGCATTCGCTCTGATGAGGAGATTCAGCGCGAGTTCAGGTACAAGATGCCACAAGAGATCCGCGAGCGTTTCAATAAATCAGCGGTCATCGATTTCGATATCAGCGAGGCTTACGAGAATGCTCTCAAGCGAGGCGATAGGCCAAAAGTTGTTATCGAGGAATCCATTGATCAGCACGTGAAGATGTGTGCTGAAAATGCCGAAGATCTTTGGGATGCAAAGGACCTTGCAAAGTTGCTTGAAGGCGAGATAGAATACCGTTCTCGCAAATACAGCCACTGCCTGGCAAAGACCACTCCGAGCTACGTAAAATGGCTTCGGGATGAATACATGCGCAAATTGAACGTAAAGTTGATTCAGGAATTTCAAGTCGTATGAGTGAACCAAGGGTTCGCCCAACAGAACAGGTCTACCAGAATTACACCACAGAGGATTTCGAAGTTTGGAAAACCTTGTTCAATAGGCAGACTGCACTCTTGCAAAACACTGCTTCTGAGGAGTACTTGAATGCGCTGAGTGTTGTAGGTTTTTGTGCCGATCGAATTCCAGATTTCAACGAAATAGCTCAACGTTTAAATACAATTACCGGTTGGCAACTGGTTACCGTACCAAATATCAGCGAGCAAAAAGAATTCTTCTCGTTTCTATCGCAACGCAGATTTACTGCAACCTGCTGGCTGCGTAGAATGGAGGAGTTGGACTATCTGGAAGAACCGGATATGTTTCACGATGTGTTCGGTCATGTTCCGTTATTGAGCAATAAGGCCTATACCGATTTCTTTGAGGCCATCAGCCATATTGCGTTGGAGTATATCGACAATCCTAAGGCCATTGAATTACTTGGAAGGATCTACTGGTTTACCATTGAGTTTGGACTGATTCGCGAAGCGGGAGAATTAAAGATCTACGGAGCAGGAATAATGTCGTCCTTCGGAGAAGCAAAGAATTGCTTGAGCGACCGCACAGAAAAGCATGCGTTCAACGTTGTTCAGGTATTCGACACCGACTTCCGAACAGATATTCTGCAGGATAAATACTTCGTAATTGAATCTTACGAGCAACTTTATAACTCTATTCCAGAGATAGAACAGGAACTGAAACGAAGGTTTCCTATCAATTGATATTTGACCATATTTGAATTTAACTATACCAACAAAAAGATGAGAGCATTACAGTACGTAGGAGGGTTTATGATAGCAGTAGGTTTTATTGCATGCAGTGGGAATCACAATACTGCCAACGAAGAAGCTGAGGCAGGCAATGAGTTGACGCAAGAAAACTGTGTTTACACGTACACTGAAGGTTCGCTGAATGTAAAATGGACCGCATTTAAAACCACAGAAAAGGTCGGTGTTTCAGGTTCGTTCGATACGATCAGTGTGAACGGAATTCAAACATCAAATTCGGCCAATGAGATGTTTGCTAATGTTGATTTCTCTATCCCTGTAAGCAGCATCAATTCAAGCAATCCAGATCGAGACAAGAAGATCTTAGAACACTTTTTCGGGACAATGGTTGAAACAAGCACCCTTAATGGAAAAGTTCTCGGAATGACAGACAGTGATTGCAGTGTGCTGATCAATATGAATGGTGTTGCGGATACCTGCGTTTTCAACCTTTCCAAGAACGATACAGCGGTTAGTTTAGTTGGCGTTATTGAACTAGCTAACTGGAATGCATTGCAAAGTGCCAATGCGTTGAATACCGTTTGTTTCGACCTTCATAAAGGAGCTGATGGCGTGAGCAAACTTTGGCCTGATGTGAAACTCGAGATCACTGCAGGAATCACTAAGAAATGTGACTGAAATAGAATTATTCAAACTGAATGACAATGAACAGACCATCTTTTTATAACGACCTGAATCTTCCAGTTGTAGCGGCTCCCATGTTCTTGATCTCTGGACCTGAGATTGTGATAGAATGCTGCAAAAATGGAATAGTTGGAACCTTTCCTGCACTTAATCAGAGAACTACCGAGGGTTTTGAAGAGTGGGTAGTGGAGATCAAAGAGGCGCTGGCCAAGTTTGAGGCTGAGACCGGTAAAAAGGCAGCACCGTTCGGAGTGAATCTTATTGTGCACAACACCAATCCGCGCGTTCAGGCAGATCTGGAAATATGCATCAAACACAAGGTGCCGATCATTGTAACATCATTAGGTGCGGTAAGTCAGTTGGTAGATGCGGTTCATTCGTACGGAGGTTTGGTTTGGCACGATGTGATCAAAAAACGCCATGCCGAAAAAGCAGCAGAAGCGGGTGTTGATGGATTGATCCTTGTTTCTGCCGGAGCTGGTGGACATGCAGGTACACTCAATCCAATGCCTTTTGTACAGGAGATTCGAAGTTTCTTCAAGAAAACCATCCTTTTGGCAGGCTGCATCAGTAATGGAAGAGACGTTGCTTCGGCCATGCAAATGGGAGCTGATTTTGCTTGGGTTGGAACACGGTTCATCAATACTACCGAAAGCCGAGCTAGCGAAGGATACCGCGATATGATCATCTCCAGCGGAGCAAGCGATATTGTACACACCGCGGCCGTTTCTGGCGTGGAGGCCAATTTTCTGCGACCAAGCTTAGAAGCAATGGGAATTACGCAGGAAATGTGGAGTAAGAAGGCCAAAATGGACTTCGGAAAGGAGCTGGATGCTGCCAAGGCAGAAGCCAAAGCTTGGAAAACACTTTGGTCGGCAGGGCAGGGGGTAGCTACCGTTCACGATAATATTCCTGTTTCAGAATTGGTTCACCGAATCCGAACTGAATTCATTGAAGCTCTGAAACAACAGAAAGAGGTACTGGAGAAGTATTCAGCGGATTGATCCGGAATTTATCTGTTCCACAAATACGCTTTATCGCCATCTCCACCACATTGA
>JAGYJL010000062.1 GCA_018402015.1 Flavobacteriales bacterium
CGATTACCGCTCCAAGCGATTGAAAAAGTTGTTTCATCCTTGCACTGGGTGTTTAAGATGATATTCCACCAATCCATCGATCGGTTTTTTGATGACGTTTCCGATGGTGATGCCCAGTTTCTCGGCTTCTTCCTTCAAAATATCTTGGAAGTAATAAGCAATGGATCCTACGAAATTCGTTGGCACTTCCTTATGGTTTTTAAAGCAGCAAACATGACGCTCGAGAAAAGCTCGCATTCCATCATGAATCATAGAATTGACATACTCGGTGTCCTTAAACTTTGAAATCGTTTTCATGAACGAAGCCAAGTAAACGTTGGCGTGCGGTTGCATGTAAATGTTCTCCAAAATAGAGGTTTTATCATGTCCTTGATCCATTAATTCTTGGCGTAAACCTTCTGGAATCGGTTCTTTATATAGGTAATCGCGAAGTACCTGCTTACCATACCAACTCCCGCTTCCTTCATCTCCCAAAATGTAGGCTAGCGAAGGAATTTCTTCATAAATGGTTTCGCCATTGTAATAGCACGAATTGGAGCCAGTGCCAAGAATGCAAGCTATTCCTTCTTTGCCTTGACAAGCGGCCAATGCTGCTCCTAGCACGTCATGATCAACATGAATTTTCGCCTTACGGAAAACCGACCTCAATCCGTTTTCGACAACCTTGTTCAATTCTGGACTTGAGCACCCAGCACTGTAGATGTAGATCTCATCCACCTTTTCCGCATACTTATAAAGCATGCCTTGCGCCTTGATGGTAGCACTGATTATGGACTCGCTGTGAAAGAATGGGTTGAATCCCATGGTACTGATGGCTCCGACCTCTCGGATTCCATCCATCAATTTCCAATCGCACTTGGTGCTTCCGCTATCCGCAATCAGTATCATACGCTTAACAATATTGGTACATTTTCACTTGCAAAGAAAGGCAAGTTAGTGTTAAATTGACACTCTGAAAATTCAAGCACATTTTATCGTACTCGAACAAAAGACTTAACCTTGATAAATACCTTAAAACCAAGTATTTCCGTTGATTGTGTTGTTTTTAAATTCGACATGGAATCATCGAAGCTTTTGGTGCTATTGGTGCAAAGAAAAGCGGTTTTAAAAGGTGAATCTCCGATTTCGTTACCTGGAGATGAAGTTAACGGAAGTGAGTTGATGCTTGAAGCGGCCAAACGCGTGTTGCACGAGCAAACACAACTGGAAATTCCGCTGTACCGCTACCGATCTTTTGAAGACCCGAATAGATTGAATAGGCCTGCTGATGAAGGCAAACGGGTAATTACGAAAGCTTACTTAGGCTTTGTGCATGAACAAGAGCCAATTTTTGGCGGGCTTGCTGCTTCGGGTGACTTTATACCGCTGAAATCAGTACCCGCAAAAATGCTCTACGACCATCGCGACATATTTGATGCAGCGTTGGTTGCGCTGAAAAGAGCCACCGAAAATCACTTGCTTCCCTTGGACGGTTTACCGGAAACATTCACAATTACACAGGTGCAGCAACTGTACGAAGCAATACTTGATCAACCGTTGGACAAACGGAATTTCCGAAGATCTATTCTTGCAAAGAATTACTTGACCGAAACTGGGAAAATGATGTCTGGGCAAAGCTTCAGACCTGCTAAACTCTATGCGTTCAGTCCAATCAGGTTTCAGAACTGCTTAGATAAAGAATTGGAAAAACTCCCTGTGGTTCTATTTTAAAACACCCATATTCGCGCATGGATCAAAACCATCTTGCTTTCAATTTGAACCCGAATGTATCGGTAGATTGTGCGGTTTTCGGTTTTGACAAAGGCGGGCTGAAGGTTTTATTGATAGAGCGTGATAATCCTGACAACACGGAAGGCAAGAACTATCAGTTGCCAGGCGACCTGATCCGAAATGATGAGAATCTTGACGATGCTGCGAACAGGGTTTTACGAGAACTGACCAACATCGACAAACTTTTTCTCGAACAGTTTGCCGCATTTGGCGATCCGCAACGTGTTAAACGAGAGAACGATCTTGAATGGCTACGGAGCGTTCGTAAAGATCCAGAAGCTCGGGTTGTTACTATTGGATATTATTCACTGATAAAGCCAGAAAACTTCAAACTTGCCGCCAATTCTTTTGCCCGAAAAGCAGAATGGGTGAACGTAAAAGAAGTTCCAGAATTGGCATTTGACCACAACCAAATTCTTACATCTGCATTAGAAGCTTTGAAATTGAAAATGCGAACAGTGCCTGTTGGGTTTGAGCTGCTGCCAAAGAAATTCACATTGCACCAGCTCCAATCATTGTATGAAGCCGTGCTGGGAACAGAAATAGACAAACGGAATTTCCGGAGGAAAATCCTCGGAATGAAATTCATTGTACCACTTGACGAGAAACAAAAAGGTGTGGCCCATAAGCCTGCTCAATTATTCCAGTTCAACAAAAAGAACTACAACCAAAACTTCAGTCTGGCGTTTGATTTCCAGTAGATCGGTAATTTCGCCACTTAAAGTCCTTAAAACAATATGAATTCAAGTTCAATTACCATATTAGACGGAAAACTAACCGTTCCAAATAATCCGATTATCCCTTTTATAGAAGGAGATGGAATTGGCGTTGACATTTGGGAACCGGCACGCAAAGTTTTTGATGCAGCAGTAGCGAAAGTTTACGGTTCGGAAAAGAAGGTTCAATGGCTCGAAATTCTTGCTGGAGAAAAAGCCTATCATGAAACTGGCGAGTGGCTTCCTGAAGCGTCATTAGCCGCAATTAAAGAACATCTGGTAGCCATAAAAGGACCACTTACAACGCCCATTGGTGGCGGAATCCGTTCGTTGAATGTTCAATTGAGACAAACACTGGATCTATATGTGTGTCTGCGTCCAGTACGTTGGTTCAAAGGAGTTCCTTCGCCATTGGTGCATCCTGAATACACCGACATGGTGATCTTCCGAGAAAATACGGAGGACATCTATGCTGGCATTGAGTATCAAGCAGGAACGCCCGAGTGTACGAGGCTGGTAAATATCCTCCAGGATGATTTTGGAGCGCGAGGAATACGTTTTCCAGAAACCAGTTCAATTGGCATTAAGCCTGTTTCTAAAGAAGGAACGGAAAGGTTGATTCATTCGGCCATTGAGTACGCCATTGAGCACAAAAAACCTTCTGTGACAATCGTTCACAAAGGCAACATCATGAAGTTTACTGAAGGAAGCTTCAAAAAATGGGGCTACGATTACGCGGAGAAAACGTTTGGCGATAAGGTTTTCACATGGGAAATGTATGATCGAATTCTGTCTACTGATGGAGTTGATGCTGCCAATCAAGCTCAGGATGACGCTTCGGCTGCTGGGAAAGTGCTGATAAAAGACTGTATTGCTGATGCATTTCTTCAGGAAATTCTACTTTACCCAAAGCAACATTCTGTAGTTGCAACGTTG
This sequence comes from Flavobacteriales bacterium, assembly GCA_018402015.1. Classification (GTDB taxonomy): domain Bacteria; phylum Bacteroidota; class Bacteroidia; order UBA10329; family UBA10329; genus UBA10329. The sequence continues at coordinate 3,423 of JAGYJL010000062.1, forward strand.
AATTTGAACGGAGATTACATTTCTGATGCCCTAGCGGCCTGTGTTGGTGGCATTGGCATTGCGCCAGGCGCAAACATCAACTACAATACGGGTTATTCCATTTTTGAAGCAACGCACGGAACAGCTCCGAAACTTGCGGGTAAGAACATGGTCAATCCAAGTTCAATCATCTTATCCGGAGCAATGATGTTCGAATACATGGGTTGGACAGAGGTTTCTAAACTGATTGAAAACGCTGTGGAAAAAGCAATTGCTAGCAAAAGAGTAACTTTTGATTTCCACAGATTAATGGAAAATGCTGAACTACTTTCCACTTCAGAATTTGGCGATGAGATCATTAAAAATCTTTAATCGATTTTGATGTTGGAACTCAAAACAATTTATTTACATTTGCAGCCCTAAATTTTGACTACGAGAAGCAATGGCTAATCACAAATCGACACTGAAGAGAATCCGTTCAAACGAAACAAAACGTTTGAGAAACAAATACATCCACAAAACAACTCGTAACGCCATTAAGGAATTACGTGCTACGGAAGACAAGAAGGTTGCTTCTGAGTTGTTTCCAAAAGTTGTTGCATTGGTTGACAAATTGGCCAAGAACAACATTATTCACAAAAACAAAGCATCTAACCTTAAAGGTAAATTAGCGGTACACGTTAACGCTCTTTAAGAATCTTATATCAACATAGTAAAGCCTCGACCGAACGGTCGGGGCTTTTTTATTTCATCCTTTCAGTATATTCGGTTCGCAGCATGGAAGAGTACAAACCGATAAACGGAATACGTGCTTGGGCCGAAGACGATCGACCAAGAGAAAAGCTACTGCTAAAAGGGAAATCCGCCCTAAGCGATGCTGAACTGATTGCTATTCTTATTGGTTCTGGTAGTGCTTCGGAAACAGCGGTTGATCTTTCTAAACGCATTCTTCAAAGTTTGAACAACCAACTATCTGAACTTGCAAAGCTTTCTGTGAAAGACCTTACCAAATTCAAAGGAATTGGTGAAGCCAAGGCGATCAGCATCATAGCTGCGCTGGAACTAGGGAGAAGAAGAAAAGAAACTGAACCTGAAAAACGACCTAAGATAACCGATAGCCAATCAGCATTTGATATTTTATATCCTCATTTAGGCGATTTGAATCATGAGGAATTCTGGGTGTTATATCTCAATCGTGCTAACGAGGTAATCGGAAAGGAGAACATCTCTAAAGGTGGCGTTTCAGGAACAATTGTAGACCCAAAGGTGGTTTTCAAAGCTGCTGTTCAATTCCCAGCTTCGGCAATCGTATTGGCTCATAATCACCCTTCTGGTCAATTAAAACCCAGTCAGGCCGACCATCAAATTACTACGAAACTCAAGGAAGCCGGAAAGGCCTTGGATATTCCTGTACTGGATCATCTCATTATCGGAGACCGCAATTACTTTAGCTTTGTCGATGAAGGCGTGTTTTAGACTACAGATCCAGAATTGAAAAAGCTTCTTACCATTATTGGTGCTCGTCCGCAGATCATTAAGGCTGCCGCGCTCAACAGAGCCATTCGGACTAAATTTCCCGAGCAGTTGACCGAAGTTCTGGTCCATACAGGCCAGCATTACGACCACGGAATGTCTGACATATTCTTTGAGGAAATGGGCATTCCTCGTCCAGATCATCAATTGGGAATAGGTTCTGGAAGCCATGGCCAACAAACAGGTAAAATGCTGGAGGACATCGAGCGTGTAATTGAGCTCGAAAAACCTGATGCACTTGTCGTTTATGGTGATACGAATTCAACGTTGGCCGGTGCTTTGGCCGCATCTAAACTGCATATCCCAGTAATACATATTGAGGCTGGCCTTCGTTCGTTCAACAAACGGATGCCTGAAGAGATAAACAGAATTACCACTGACCACGCCTCTACGCTACTTTTTTCTCCAACCAAGGCTGGATTGAAAAGTTTGGAAAGGGAAGGATTCTCCACGCTAGCTGTTGCCAAGAAAAAAGGCAAAGCTGACATTGACAACCCATACGTTTTTCATTGTGGTGATCTGATGTATGATAACACGCTTTTCTACGCTAAGAAGGCCGATGAACGGATGGATCTATTCATTAAACACGGAATCGACAAGGACAATTTCATTCTTTCCACGATTCACCGTCCACAGAACACAGACGATGTCCATGTCTTATCGGGAATCCTTTCTGCGCTGAATGAAATATCGATTCAAAATAAGATTCAGGTGGTGCTTCCGCTTCATCCGCGTACTGCCAATATGATAGAACGAGCGAACGATGATGGAATAGGATCGCTTGCCGAAAACACACTTTTCAAGATCATTGAGCCAGTTGGCTTTTTGGAAATGATCCTACTTGAAAAGCACGCGCAAATGGTAATGACAGACAGTGGTGGCGTACAGAAGGAAGCCTTCTTTATGCAAAAGCCCTGTGTAATTCTCCGGCCAGAGACCGAATGGACAGAAATAGTAGAAAGCGGTTGTGCGGTTCTAGCAGGTTCCGATCCTAGGAAGATCAAAAATGCCTTCAATCATTTCTCCGAAAAAACAGATATGGAGTTCCCAAGTATTTTCGGAGACGGAGCAGCGGCAGAGTTCATCTGCAAATCAATAATTGAGCATTTGAATTGATGCTGATATACAGTCACAGTATTTCGCCCCGCGTTCGCTACATCTTCAAGGTAATGCTGGGAGATATGTTGGGATTGAGCGTCAAGTTCACTTCAAAACAAGCGGTTTTCGCATCTAGCGAAGAACCAAAGATCAGCTATACGCACACGCAAATTGCAGATGAGTTGCATTTCAGATCCACTGGACTTCTGCATGAAAAAGGTGTGAATGACCAGAACATCAAGATACAAGAGAACGAACATGGCAAGTACTTCTACGCACACAATTCGCAGAATGCCGCCTTGAATTTCGATGTTTTCGCTGCGTCATTCTTCCTTCTTTCCAGGTACGAAGAATGCCTTCCACACCTAAGGGATCAATACAATAGATTTGAAGCAACGGAGAGTCTTGGCTTCAAACACGGATTCCTCACAGAACCATTGGTGGATCAATGGCTTTTACGTCTGCAGTCCATTCTACAAACGGCACATCCAAACCTCGAATTCAAAAAACGGGAGTATCAGTTCATTTCCACCATAGATATAGATAATGCCTACGCCTTCCGCAACAAGGGATTCATGCGTACCATTGGCGCTTATGGTAGATCACTTGTCAACCGGAATTTCAAAGAGGTCGTAGAACGAACTCAGGTTCTACTGGGCAGAAGAAAAGACCCATACGATACATATGATTTTCAGCTTCAAGTACAGAAAGAATTCAACCTGAAGACGATCTATTTTTTTCTATTGGCTGATTATGGGGTGAATGACAAGAACGTACCACATTACAACCAAGAGTTCCAATCGTTGATAAAGCATTTGGCGGACTACGCCAAGATCGGTATTCATCCTGGATTCAATTCCAACCAGAAGAACGATAAGCTGAAAGTGGAGAAAAAACGACTGGAACGGATCATTCACACTTCGGTAACCAAAAGCCGGCAACATTTCCTCATTCTACACCTGCCGCGCACATACCAGAAATTGGTAGAAAACGATATCACAGAAGATCACTCCATGGGTTATGCAGCCCATGTTGGTTTCCGAGCTGGCACCTGTACCCCTTATCAGTTCTATGATCTTGACATGGAAACACCAATGGAACTGAAAGTTTACCCATTTACAATGATGGAGGCCACGCTTAAGTATTATATGCAAATGTCTCCTACCGAAGCAAAACCTGTGGTTTCAGACTTAATTCAAAAAGTGAAGGCAGTTAACGGAACTTTTATCGGTCTGTGGCACAACGAAACCCTGACCGATACAGGAATTTGGGAGGGTTGGAAAGATGTCTTTCTGCACATGGTCCAAGAAGGACATAAGTAACTTTTAACACTTTCTTACATCTTGCTTTCCGTATATTTATCGGAGAGCAAATCGCTTCATTTTTCACACAGTCAATCCCTATTAAATGGCTAATATTTTAGGAGGAAAAGGATCCTTGTTCGATCAATTTCTTGGCGAACTGAGAAATGTTGATGTTCAGAACGACCGTATGCGTTTCCGCAGGAACCTTGAACGTATTGGTGAGCTGATGGCATACGAACTGAGTAAAGAGCTCGATTGGAAAACTGGAGTGGTCACCACTCCTCTTGGCGAGGCTGAACTTCCTGTTCTTTCCGATCAACCAGTGGTTGCAACCATATTACGTGCGGGTTTACCCATGCACCAAGGTGTTCTGAACTATTTCGACCATGCCGACAACTGTTTTATTTCTGCTTATCGCATGAATCATAAGAAAGATGGCTCCTTCGATATCAAAGTTGAATACCTTTCAAGCCCATCGGTAGAGGGACGTACCGTTATTCTCTGCGATCCGATGTTAGCCACAGGCGGATCCATGGTATTGGCGCACAAGGCGTTATTGAGGCGAGGAACGCCAAAACATGTACATGTACTAGCTGCCATAGCAAGCCGCGAAGGGTTGGAGTACTGCCAACGACATCTTCCCAAGAATTGCACCATTTGGATAGCCGGATTGGATGAAGAACTGACTGCTCAATCGTATATCGTACCTGGCTTGGGCGATGCGGGAGACCTTGCCTATGGTAGCAAAGAATAATTGGATAAATAACACAACTTAAGTAGAACGGAGGCGTAGAGGAAGGGATCAGGTGGTGGAGAAAATACTTCAAATATTGTTAGTGGTCATATTAAGTGCTACCAAGTTCCTTACTGCTCCTATTACATCGTTGAACATTGGTTTCGGTTACCTCGAAACGCTTCTCATTACTACACTTGGAGGCCTTATTGGCGTGTTCTTTTTCTTCTACCTAAGCTCTGCCATAATGATCCTGTTCAAAAAATTATCGGACAGATTTACCACCAAAGCACCCAAAAAGCCGAAAAAGAAATTCACCTGGAAAAACAGGTTGATCATTCACATCAAGCGCGAATATGGACTAATAGGACTGGCTGCAATTACCCCAACCTTCCTGTCCATTCCGGTAGGTACTTTTTTGGCTGCGCGATATTTTTCAGATCAGCGGAAGGTAATTACCTACCTCTCCGCTTCGGTAGTCGTTTGGTCGGTTATCGTTTCTTCAATCGTGATCATATTCTAATTGGTTTTGAAGGAAATTGAACACGTTTTCTTTGACTTGGACCGAACCCTTTGGGATTTTGAAACGAATTCTGAGGCAACGCTCAAGGAGTTATTCCAAGAATTCGAGCTGAATTCTAAACTTGGAATAACAGACGCTCAATTCATCCACGAATACAAACGGATAAACGAGATCTTTTGGGAAGATTATCGCAATGGCGTCATAGAAAAAAAAGACCTCCGCTATGGACGATTTGAAACTGCCCTGAGATTTTTTGATTACAACGATAAACCCTTGGCAGCACAGATAGGAGAATTATATATCTCCCGCAGCCCGAGAAAAACGGGACTGGTAGATGGCGCCATTGAAGCATTGGAATACCTGAAACCAAAATATCAATTGCACATCATAACCAATGGTTTCGAAGAAGTTCAGCATATCAAAATGCAAAGTTCCGGTCTAGACGGGTACTTTAAGCAACACATAACGTCTGAAGGTGCTGGTGCAAAAAAGCCAAGCCGAATCATTTTCGATCATGCGGCTCAGTTGGCGCAATCTTCTGTCCACAACAGCATCATGATCGGTGATCATTTTGAAGCAGATATTGAAGGAGCTTTGAATGTTGGCTGGAAAGCCATTTTCTACGAGCCAGAGCAGCCGAAGGTTGACGGAACAGACTACGTTCACATTCATCACCTTACTGAACTATTGGATATTCTTTAGATCTCAGCAAGAATGCTGATACCACCCTGAACCTTTTCGTCAATCTCTACTTTGATCTTGGCGTCCAATGGCAAGAAAAGATCCACACGCGAACCGAATTTGATGAAACCGAGCTCATCCCCTTGCTTCACTTCATCATCCTCGTGGCAATACCAAACTATTCTTCTAGCTACGAAACCAGCTATCTGACGAATGAGCACCGAAACTCCGAATTCGGTTTCAATAACAACCGTATTACGCTCATTCTCTGTACTGGATTTAGGATGCCAAGCCACCAGAAAAAGACCTGGATGGTACTTAGAATAGGCAATTCTTCCAGAAATAGGATATCTGTTCAAATGCACGTTGAGTGGCGACATGAACACTGAAACCTGGATTCGCTTTTCGCCATTGAAATACTCGGGCTCTTCCACTTCCTCAATGGCCACTACTCTGCCGTCTGCAGGACAAACGATACTTCGCGAAGAAATAACCAGATTCCGCTTTGGGCTCCTGAAGAACTGTAGAAAAATGAGAAAGATGACGCCACCAGAAAATCCAACCACATAATGTAACCAAATGAGCTTGGGGAAAATATAGATTATAGCAATAGTAGAGGCCACCACAGCCAACGCCAACAGCGTTAGCATTCGGTATCCTTCTTTATGGATGGTCATTCTAGCCATGAAACCGCAAATGTAAGGTTTGGTTCAAACCGTTTTCAGAGAAAAAGCTTGAGATATACAAAAGCGAAAGGAGTTGCTAGAATGATGCTATCCAACCTGTCAAGTGCACCTCCGTGACCTGGAAGCAGTTTACCACTGTCTTTGGCTCCAACATTCCTCTTCAACAAACTTTCAACAAGATCACCGTAAATTCCTGCAACCACGGTTACAACGCAAAGTCCGATCCATTCCCAAATGGTAAGAAAATCGATAAAAAAGGAGAATCCAATGGCAAAAGCCATGCTCATAAGCAATCCACCAATCGCCCCTTCCCAACTCTTTTTGGGGCTTATTCGTTCAAATAGTTTGTGTTTACCAAACGCAGACCCGGCCAAATACGCACCAGAATCTGAAGCCAATATGAGCTGCAGAAAGGCGGCAAAGAACAAGGGATTGTAGCCAATTTCATCGTTAGGATGAACGATATTGATGAGAAGCGTTACGGGAACGGCTACGTAAATGAGTCCTAAGAAACCGTGGGCAATATTGGTAAACGGATCTTGCCGATTTCTGTACAGTTCTATCGGAAGTATCAGGAACAGACACAGCAATGGAAACAGAAGGTATTTTTCCGAATGACCGAAGAATGTCATCATTCCGTTTCCAAGAAACAACGAAATGCCTAGCAGATAACCAGTAAGACGCTGCGGTTTAAAACCGCCCATATCGATCAGATCGTAGAATTCTTTGAGTCCAAGGAGAAGGGCTGCCCCAAAAAGTATCATGAATCCGATTTCCTTACCAAGAAATATGGCCGATAGAAAAATGCCGAATACGGCAAACCCTACCACAATTCTTAATAGAAGATCAGGCATTTTCTTCATCGAGAATCCTTTTGGCACGAATCACCTCATCCTGAGGAACGTAGATCTCTGCTTCTCCGAACAGATAAGATGAATCTTGCTTGTTGATAATGACTGCGCTGATACCTGAACCACGAAGTACAGCGCACTTCAGCTCTGCTTCATTTATTGACATTGACAGAATCTTTACCCAGCCTTTTTCCAAGTGGGCAATTTATCAACTTTGCGGCAATGTATCATCTTGCTGGGGAACCTCCACCTTTTCTTGATCAGAAACAGGTTCGCTGACGGCTTCCGTGACGGTGTTTTTATCAGTCTCGCCAAGGATAGGCTCCTTGATCGCCTCTTCCTCTTTATCCCACTGACGCTTGCCGAATATCTCTTCCAGGTTCTCTTTGAATATCACCTCTTTTACTAAAAGTTCTTCTGCCAACTTCTCCAATTTATCCTTGTTTTCAAGCAGAATTTTCTTTGTTCTGATGTAAGCAGTTTCGACCATGTCGCTAACTTCCTTATCAATGGTCTCAGCTGTTTTCTCGCTGTAAGGTCTATTGAATGCATACTCATTCTGACCGGATGAATCGTAAAAACTGATGTTACCGATCTTATCGCTCAGACCATAGACCGTAACCATGGCATACGCTTGCTTCGTCACTTTTTCTAAGTCGCTTAAAGCACCGGTTGATACTTTACCAAAGATTATCTCTTCAGCAGCGCGACCACCTAATGCAGCACACATCTCATCAACCATCTGCTCCTTGGTAGTTATCTGCCGCTCTTCCGGCAAATACCAAGCAGCGCCCAAAGATCTTCCTCTTGGAACGATGGTAACTTTGATAAGTGGAGACGCATGCTCGGTCAACCAACTTACTGATGCATGACCTGCTTCGTGGTAGGCAATAACCTTCTTCTCGTCTTTAGAAATGATCTTGTTCTTCTTCTCCAGTCCACCAACAATCCTATCCACAGCATCGAGAAAATCCTGTTTTTCAACCTTCTTCTTGTCCTTTCTAGCTGCTATCAGAGCCGCTTCATTACACATATTGGCAATGTCTGCTCCAGAAAAACCAGGTGTTTGTTTTCCAAGGAATTCTACATCTACATCGGCATCCAACTTAAGTTTTTGAAGATGCACTTTAAAGATGGCAACGCGTTCCACAAGATCCGGCATGTCAACTAAGATCTGTCTATCAAAACGACCCGCTCGCAACAACGCCCGGTCTAAAATATCAGCTCTATTAGTGGCTGCCAGAATGATTACTCCGCTGTTTGTGCCGAATCCGTCCATTTCAGTCAACAACTGATTCAAGGTATTCTCGCGCTCATCGTTGGCTCCCTGCGAAATGCTTTTACCCCTAGCCCGGCCAATCGCATCAATCTCATCAATGAATATGATAGATGGTGCCTTCTCTTTGGCCTGCTTAAAAAGATCACGAACACGACTAGCTCCAACTCCAACGAACATTTCAACAAAATCTGACCCTGATAGTGAGAAGAACGGCACCTGAGCCTCTCCGGCAACCGCCTTGGCCAATAATGTTTTTCCTGTTCCGGGAGGGCCAACAAGTAGCGCTCCTTTCGGGATTTTGGCACCTAGATCGGTATACTTTTTTGGGTTCTTGAGGAAATCAACAATCTCCTTTATCTCCACTTTCGCCTCGTCCAAACCAGCAACATCATTGAAAGTCACATTCACTTTGGTGTCTCCTTCAAAAAGCTGCGCCTTCGATTTTCCGATATTGAATATTTGGGCACCACCGCCTGCACCGCCACTCATTCTGCGCATTAGAAAAACCCAAACACCGATAATGAGGACGAATGGAAGCAGCCACATGACAGAATCCGCCCAATCCTTGTGCGTTTCGTTGCGTATATCAACCCGTTGATCGGCCGGAAAATCCTTTTGCCATTCCTGTAGATTCTGCTCAAAATTCTGCAGATCACCGATCTGGTATAGGTAGTGAGGTCCTGGATTTAAAGTCGAACCAAATGGACGGTCTTTGACTAATTTGTAGCGTTCTTTCTCTTTCAGCGACTCGGGATTGATGTAGATCTCTGCCACTTCCCGATTAACCACCACAATTTCCTTAATATCCTTCTCGGAGAGCATTTCTTTGAAATCGGATGAAGAAAGTGATCGCTCGCTTTCTGCCAGATCCGGAAAGAATGCCATTGCGATGAATGTGATGGCAATGATCACATACACCCAGTAGAAATTAAACTTGAATTCGAAATCGAACTTCGAACCGCTATCCTTCTTCTTTTTGTCTTTTTTATTCTCTTCTGACATTTTCTTCTCTTCTAATCGGCCTAGGCCTCTTCTTCATACTTTTTCGACACGGCATCTGCCCAAAGACCTTCTATGTTGTAATGCTCTCGCTGTTCCCGCTGAAAAATGTGTACTACCACATTGACGTAATCCAGTAACACCCATTCTGCATTAGTTGTTCCCTCAATGTGCCAAGGCTTATCTTTCAGTGCCTTTCGCACTTCCTCCTCCACACTGCCAGCCAAAGCATTAACATGTGTGTTGGAATCGCCCGAGGCGATCACAAAAAACTCAGTTATAGAATTCTCAATCTTGCGAAGGTCTAGCGTTACAATGTGTTTCCCCTTCTTCTCACGTAAACCGTTGATAATTTCTTCTACCAGTTTCTCCGTTTTTATCACTTTGGAGCTTTTCTTCATTCAGGGACGTTTAGAATCTGCAAATTTACCATTTAATATCCCTTCAAATTGACCAAAAACCTATTCATAGGAAGGACGGTAATCCGTTTGGAACGTGTCGACTCTTCCAACAACTATGCCCGCACGTTGCTTCGCGACAAAATGCCGCTTGAAGGAACAGTGATCGTTGCAGATGAACAGACGGCTGGAAGAGGGCAAAGGGCTAATTTGTGGGTAAGCGAAGTAAAAAAGAACCTCACTTGTAGTTATATTCTTCGTCCTGCCTTTTTGGCAGCGAAAGACCAGTTTATGCTAAGCGCAGCCGTAGCATTGGCAGTTGAAGCAACCGTATCTGAATTCTTGCCGACAGAAAATGTTCGAATTAAATGGCCGAATGACATTCTGGTTAACGGAAGGAAAACCAGTGGCATTCTGATTGAGAACTCGCTTAGAGGAATGAATTTGGAAACCAGTATTGTGGGTATTGGAATGAACGTTAACCAAACTGAATTCGCGGATGGATTGAACGCTACTTCGCTAAAGCTGATCACAAGAGAAAACGTTGATCTGGATGAAGTGCTTGAAAGACTTAATGAAAATCTTGAGCAGCGATATCTGAAACTTCGCCAAGGGAAACATCAATTACTCTTAGATGCTCTGAACAACCGACTTTTCGGCTTTGGCGAATCCATGAATTTGAACATTAACGACCAAGCACAGCAGGTTACAATTGTTGGCGTACGTCAAACAGGCGAATTGGAACTAGAGCATCATGATGGAAGGCGAGCGCTGCATCAACACCACGAGGTTACTTGGAATTTAAAAGCCTAAGCCTTCCACGTTGATGGCGACTTGCGCCATTCGTTCAATTGCGCTAGGTCGCTTTCTGAAACATAGCCAGACGCTACAGCCAATTTTACGAGTTCAGAATAGTTTGAGAGCGTGTATATCTCGCAGTTGGCTTGCTCGAAGTTCTCATCGGCATTGGCAAAGCCGTAGGTAAAGATGGCCATCATGCCTAAAACAGTAGAACTCGTTTCGCGCAGCGCATCAACTGCTTTGAGGCTGCTCCCTCCTGTTGAGATAAGATCTTCAATTACAACCACTTTGCTGTTCTCTGGTAAATAACCTTCTATCTGATTTCCCAACCCGTGTTCTTTCGGTTTTGGACGGACATACACGAACGGCAAACCCAATTCCTCTGCCACCATCAGACCAATTGCAATTGCTCCGGTGGCAACACCAGCAACTACTTCAGCACTTGCAAATTTCTCCTTCACACCTTGTGCCAATCCTTTGGCAATGAGTTTTCTCACATCAGGATAGGAAAGTGTTTTGCGGTTATCGCAGTAGATAGGCGATTTCCAGCCAGAGGCCCACGT
>JAGYJL010000063.1 GCA_018402015.1 Flavobacteriales bacterium
TAGGATTAACCTTACTTCGAAACAGGCGAAAAATCCTGATTGCTGAACATCGGACCGTCTGGAACTTTGACCACATTGTAAGGGTGTTTTGACGCGACATGGCAACTGTTGCAGGTGGTAGTCAAGTTTTCGTAGCTGCTTTTGAACCGTTCCAGATCCTTGGCATCAACGGCTGCGTCAACACTATCAAGTGGTGCCAATATCATGGTAAGAAGTTTGATCTCTTCCTCTTCACCCTTATATTTTTGAATGTCTTCGATTACTTCTTCCATCTCATGCAACTGAAAATCGGCCAATTCCCAGTTTTCGTTGATGCCTGAAAACCAAAGCTTTGCATGGCGGGTCTGCATTTTCAGCATCATGTCTCCAAGGCCGGGGGTATAAGTTTCATCAGTATCACGAACACCCTTAATCGGAGGTACCTGCTTCTGCTCGCAGGAAAAAAGAGAAAACACAAAAAGAAGAGTTGCTAGCGTTCCTTTCATGACGCGATATTAGTTGGTTCGTGTTAATTAACAGTTAAGGCTTAGGATGATAACATGCTGTTAATGAACACGAACGTAATTCGCGGTTAAATTCTAAAGAAATGAAAACCGTATTTACCGTCTTATCGATTTTGGTTTCCTCCACTTGCATCGGCCAATGGGTCAATTGCTCAGAAACTTCTACTCCAGGTCAGTTGGCAGAGGAATGGAGATTTATTGCACCGGGCGAAATTACCACCGCTCCAAGCTACGTTGTTTCACCTTCTGGAACTGAAACTCCCTACACGGAATTTGCAATTGTTAAAGCGGGTACATTGAGCGCAGACGGTTTGGGCGAAATTTTGATCGGTTCTGATGATGATGGCATTTTCAATCCAATGGATTATGGTCTGATGAATAATGACTCGTTTCGGATCTGCCCCATATCGTACAACATCGACCAGGTGAGGGATCTGGTGGATAGCATTTACTTTGGAGACCCAACGTGTTGCGACATTCTTGCTTTGGTGGTGGAGGGCTTTTGCGACACCCTTTCCGATCAGGGCATCAACAGCTCTCAGGATGTTGAATCGTTGAATGAACTTGCCGAGGTAATGTCCATACTTTATGGAGTTCCTAATCTATCACTTCCAGGACTTGTGTTCCGTATAGATCAAATAAACAACTCCGCAGGAGGAATACTTCCTGGTTATTGTGGTGGCGGGTCGTTCCCGTTATGTTTTGCAGTAGATGATCCGCAGACCTATGTTACTTACACGATCGGTTCGGTAGATGTAGCCGAAGTGCAACACATCGATGTTCAAGCGGCTTATGACCACGACAATGTAAGACTAACTGTTTCCAATGAACTCAGAGGTCTGACCGTGGAATTTTACAGTATGTCAGGACACCTGCTGCTGCGATCAGATTTCAGCTCAGGCACTTGCAGGTTACCACTCGGATCCTCGATCAGAATAGCAAGGATTGTGTCAGAGTCAGGGTTGACGGTAATGAAAATCAGACCTAAACTCCAATAAAGAGTTTTTGCATTCAGCCTTGCTTCGTGTGGCTGACAATATTTTTTCTCTAACCAATTCGCAAGCTATATTGCAAAGGTTTCAACTTGTGGGTTGTGTTGGAATTGGACGAATAAACGTTTGCTGAATATGGTATCTGAAAAAATCTCACTGGTTGTATTCGATATGGCAGGAACCACGGTTCTCGACAGAGGTGAAATAGAAACGTGTTTTTACGAATCGTGCACTCAAACGGGTTTGGCTGGCGTAACACGGGCCGATATCAATGCAATGATGGGGTGGAGCAAGATAGAGGTATTCAAAAAGTTCTGGACGCAGGAACTTGGAAACGACCATCCAGAAGTTGATGCAAGGGTAGAAGATTCTTACGAAAGATTCAAAGACCTGCTCGAAACACATTATCGTGAAAGCGAGCAACAGCCCACATCAGGCACTGTAGAGACCATCAATTGGCTTAGAGAAGAAGGTGTAAAAGTGGCACTGACAACAGGGTTTTATCGCGTAGTCACTGATATTATTCTGAACAAACTAGGTTGGGACCAAGAGTTGGATGCAAACCATGTAACTATGGGCGATTCGTTCATTGACATGAGTATTACCTCAGACGAGGTAGCTTCAGGTCGTCCAGCACCGTTCATGATTCAAAAGGCCATGAAACAGTTCGGAATCACAAGTGCCGACAAGGTTATCAAGATCGGAGATACACCAGTTGATCTTGCCGCTGGGAGAAATGCAAATTGTCTGATGAGTTTGGCAGTTACCAATGGCTCGCATTCCAAAGAGGAACTGGAGGCTTTCGATAACAATGGGTTACTGCCGTCTATTGGCCACTTAAAGGCTTTTCTGGATAACAAGCTAACCTGAATGTAAACTGGAACCAGCCGTTCATGGCTGTTCGTTACCCATCTTTTTTTCCGGATCTCATCAACGCACATTTGCGAATGAAAGAGTCTGTAAAGACGTCTTCAGAAGATCTATCCGGTTTAAAACGACTGATGTCCGTGAAAGGTAATTCATCATTCACCAATTCGGAGATCAGACGGCCTATCCCTCCACTGGTGGCAACTCCGGCACCGGAGCATCCCGTGGCTGCAAATAGGCCTTTGACGGAACTGGACTCTCCAATAACAAATTCGCCATCAATGGTGTAAGAACTCAAACCAGAAACAACGTGTTTTATTCCCACAGAATACAGTTCTGGAAAAAGCCTTTCAAGAGGTTTCCCGTCCTGCTCGAGAATATCAAATTGCTCCATGTCAGTTACGAGCTTGATGTCATGCATTGAATTTGGTAGAAGTTGAGGTTTTACGGATAAGCAGTTTGAATCACGGATACCGAACAATAGCGCTCCGTGTTCAGGTCTTGTGTAGGCCTTTGCATCTGGCATAATGCAAACAGGTTGATTCGGTGGAAAAAGTTGTTTGTCTTGCTCAGTAATCCAATAAAGACTCCTCACGGGTGCCATCGGAAGCTGAAATCCTACTGGTGCAGAAATGAGGTTGGACCAGCAGCCAGCCGCATCCACAACTGCATCACATTCCAAGGTTCCGAACTCTGTTTCAATGGCCCTTACCTGGTTGTTTTTGATTACGATTTTTTCAACGTTCGTGCTGGGCAGTAATCTCGCGCCATTCGCTTTGGCACCATCTACATAAGCTCTGGTGAGTACTGTCGAGTCAACATAAATATCCGCAGGGAAGAGTATCGCTTTTTGGATCTTGGTTCTATCTAACCATGGAAACCATTCTTCGATGGACGAATCGGGAGCGTCTTCAACGGCAAGGTGATGGGCATTCGCTATGGTCACGAGTTCATTCTGCGATTCGGTGGAGGCAACGCTGGATGCAATATGAACAGTTCCGATCTTCTGAACCCCGAGTTTTTCGTTCATCAACGTCTCTAATTCAGCGATCGCATGGTAGGTTTCCTTGACTAGAGGAACGTGGTGTGCCTTGGATCTGGCCTGCGTAAACAAAGAAGCGGCCAAGGAGGTGTTCTGACCGGCAACTGCTCCACGGTCTACCAATGTTACTCCAACCTCAGTCTTACTCAAATAGAAAGCGCAGGCAGCTCCTATGCTACCTGCGCCAATTACAACGACCTTTTTCCCTTTATTCTTCAGACGTTGAAATTACTTCTTGATGATTCTACGGACTGAAATTTTTGAATCATCAGAAATTCTGAGCGAATAAACGCCCGTATTGAGTTCTGTTATGTTCATTTCAACTTGACTATCCAAGCCGGGACTACGAGATACCATTCCGCTTGTAACTAATTTGCCGCTAAGATCCAGAACTTCCCACGTAAAATCATTCAATTCAATGTCAGAACCGACTACAAATCTGAACTCACCTTCGTTCGGGTTTGGATAAATCTCAAAATCGAAGTCGGCATTTTTGGCTTCTTCGATGTACGTGCCATAGCCTAACCAGGATTGACCATCAAGATTCCAAGCTGTCTGTTGTTCAGGATCTATATTCAACGGTTGTAGCAGGTGATCTAGTGCAGTGACGGCAATGTCGACCAACATGGGTGCATCACGATAATCCGCAGGATCGGGGAAAAGCTCCAATGTATTCGGTAGGTCAATCGATATTTCCGTATTCGGAACATTGTTTCCTGCTGCAACCCACCATATCTCACGCTCCACCGTGGTCGGGCCTCCGTGACCGGTTCCGATACCACCATGATCGGTGGTCATCAACACCAACCAATCTTCGTTGGCATAATTCGCACGGTTCTTCAATGCGTTCAATATGATTCTGATCTGACTGTCAACATATTCGATCTGCGACATGTAAGGTGTAACGGTCGGACTGAACCCATTTCCGTGGCCTTGGGCATCCACATCATCAATGTGCACAAAAAGTACATCCAGATCTGGATCCAAAAGCTGCGTTACTGCAACCGCTTCAACCGCATCGTCAGTTGGTGGGTTCAATGAAGCATCCCAACCATTGTTGTAAACGGCACCACCTACCGACACATCGCACATGGGTGTCCAACTCGAAATCTCAACCGCTTTTAAGGTAGGAATGTGTTCTTTGGCACGTGTAACGAAGTACGGATAGCTGTTAAAATCGCTACCGGTGTAGCTATTGTCGGTTACACCGTGTTTATCTTGCCAAACACCAGTAAGCATACTGGACCAAGATGGCCCGCTAACAGTAATGCCAACATGCCAAGAAGTGAATGTGTAAAGGCCAACAGATGTAAGGCTGTCCCAAGTAGGAGTATTTGCTTGGATCAAAGCATCAGAACGGACGCCATCAACACCGATGAACAGAACCTTGCGTTCTTGAGCCGAGGCAGAAAGTCCGATAAATATCAATGCAACGAGTGGTAGGAATTTTTTCATATCGTACGGTTTTTGGTGCGCCAAAAGTATTTTAAACGTCTCGGGCTTAATGACTTAGTGTGTTAAGAATGAGCCTGTTAATGAAATGATAATATCAGAGTGAATAACGAACGCCCAACTGCGCTCTTCTATCGTAATATTCTACTTGCATGGGTCTATCCTTATTGCCTCGATACAAACGATATGGCCAGTTCAACAAGTTGTTTGCGTCTGCAAATACGGTCCAATGCTTCTTGAATGTATAGGAGATAGAAAGATCGAGGCTGAGGAAATCATCGAGAAACACATCGAAATCTGTGTTGTCGTGAAGCAGTACGGGATTACCGTTACCATCGTCAACAGCAGCAAGGTTTAAGGATAACAAGTATGGACCCTTATAATTTGCTGCTAGTCTTGCCTGCACGCCATGCTTTTCGTAGAAAATGGCAGCATTGAACAAATGTTCGGCCTGACGTGGTAGCGGTTGAGCGTTTGTTCTACCCGGAACCCGCATCTGAGAGTGGATGTACGTGTAGTTTCCGCTGAAGCCGAATCCACTCAATGCGCCTGGAAGAAAATCGAATTTTCGATTCACAGATAGTTCAACCCCGACCACATAGCTGTCATCCGCATTCTGAAAACTCTTGAAGATGATACCGGTCCGTTGATCGACATCTGCTGTGATGGTTGCAAAAATGTGATCAGTAATATGTTTGTAAAAGACGCCAGCGGATACCATTCCAATATTACCGAAGAAATACTCTCCCATCAGGTCGAAGTTCCAACTGTAACTGGGTCTGAGGTTTCGATTCCCAGAGTTGAATTCAAGATCGGAGAAATTCTGAACCGGAGAACCCGGTTTGGTCTCATTGAAATTGGGTCTTCTAAAAGAGCGCGTGGCGGCAAATCGAATATTCAGTTGGTCGCTTACGCGATAATTCAAATGGAGCATTGGCAGTAAGGATAAGTACTTGCTACGCGAGTTAGCGCTGAATACAGGAACGTAATAACGGGTCGTGTCCAAATATTGAAAGTAGTTCGGGGCAAGCGTGTCTTGCGTAACAGGAATGTAGATCTCGTTCTCCATGCCCGGAATTCCAACATATCGGTTGGCAACAAAGCCATCAAATGCCGTATCACCAGTCATTTCCAACCATGTCTGTTCCAAACGCACGCCACCTACGATCTGGAGTTTGTTCTTAGCAACCGACCAATCTCCCATAACGTAGCCGGCCAGCACTCTTTCGGTGTATCCGAAAACACTGCCTACCCACTCCTCGTAATGTGGGTGATCGGCATTCATTTCCCGTTCTCGTAGCGTATCTCCTAACTGTGTGATGAAATTGTCAAGTTGATCATTCGTTAAGAACGGCTGAAACTCCGATTCATAATTGGAACCAAGTTCTTGCAGGAAACCCCCTCGGGTGTCGAACAACTCGTTCTGGTAATTTGTAAGCCACAAAGGTTGAGTAGTTGTCTGGAAATTCTGATTCCATTCATGAAAACTCAATTCTCGAAATCCTTCTTTCCACCTGAATTTTGCTCCCGTTTTCAATTCAAGGTTACCTCGTGGCTTCCAACTCAGGTCAAGCTGACCAACAACCGGGTCACGCCCCATGTTGTGTTCAGTTCGCCCACGCTATTGAATTTGAACTGATCTGTTGTGCAATACTTTATCGTTGTAAACAGGTTGATATTGTCAGCATCATCACCGCCATCAGGATTTATCATCCCGAACAACTTGATTCTCCGCCACCGGGTGTCGGGAGCAACCTGCTCACCAGTAAACGGGTCAATAAACACTTGTCTGTAAAGTTGACCGAAACGCTTGAATTCCATCACCTGGTATCCGTTTCTTCTGTCTCCGCGGTCAACGGAACGGGGCTGTACTGGAAACGATTATGATAACTTGAAACTTTGAAGTCAAGGTTCCAATTTGGGATGTGGTGTCCAATTTCCTCCCACCCGCCTCCGAAAGGGTCGACTCCATGATGTCGTGAATGTTGTGCAACGCGATGGTCTGGCCTGCACCTTCTGCCCAATTGTAGCGGGTTTTCCGATGATGCTCGTTATCAGTCAAAGAATCGAAGATGCCTTTCGCTATAAACACTGAATTTTCGGCAAACTGGTATTCAGCCACAAGCACCTCCCAATGGTCTGCCGCGTTCCGATGTAATCACGAAGCTCCAATCGGTTTATCTTACGGCTGTAGCTGTTGCCGTAAACCACTTCGTAATTGTCCGTTCCGTAACTCCGCTGAAATACGTTCCGTCATCAAGTAGCCGAAGCGTTTGTTCTCGAACGGTCGCCCCAAAGCAACGATGCGTTCACGCATCGGCCCGAAAGATTGAAAGTTCATACCACCCGAAAGACTTGCTGCCAGAGTTCGGCTTCTGGGTGCCGTTCTCGATACGAAATTGACGCTTCCACCAATCGCATCTCCTTCCCCATCCGGGGTTAAGGCTTTAGAGAGAGCTGAAGTAAACAATGAGGTCTGATGGCAGTACGTCAAAATGCAAGCGTTCTGAGTCACCGTTCTCATCTGCAACAGGCAATCGGTCTCCGCTTACCAACGATGAGCTCCAGTCGGTGGGTGTTCCACGTATCGAAACATAAACGACCTTCCCTTGGTCGCGTTCAATGGCAACGGTGGAACACGTTGCACTGCCTCAGCCGCATTGCGGTCTGGTAGTTTTCCAACACCGTCAGATGCAATTACATTAACAATACGGGGAGACGTTCTATCTGGGTGTTGATGGCCTTGGCCTCGGTTCCTCTGAAGTCGCCTTGAATCACCACCTCGCTGAGTTTTGCCTTGGCTCATGGTCACCTCACTGATGTTGTTGGTTCCTTGGGCCACATTCAATGGTTTTTCCTGCGTTTGCCCGATGAATGAGATGACTAGTACCTGCTCGCCTATTGGCGGATTGTTTATGGTAAACGACCTTCAAGCATCCGTGGTTGAGCCTGTGGAAGTGCCTCTTCTTGATGACCACAGTTCGTACTCTGGGCAAGGGTCCGAACTCACTGGCCACCTTTCCTGTTATGGAAGTTTGGGTGATGGCTGATGGAGCGACCATCAACAAAAAGACGATTTATCAAATGCTTCATTCGTGCTTGCAATTAAGATTTACGCGGTAAGCACCGTTTACGGATGCGCCTCGATTCCTGAATGAAAGTGTTTGCAACCAGCGGCATCCGATGGCGCGAAGCCTTCATGATCACAGATGTCAGCAGCGAATCGCCGCATCAGATAAGGTTCAATGCTACGGTCGCTCATTCCGTTCACCAATTCTTGATACCGATCAGATGAAAGTTCGCCAGACTTCAACACCTGAGGTATCCAACGACCAATTGTTTCAACCGTGTGGCCGATTCCATGTAATTAGGAAGATTTGAGACTGTCCATTGGCACAACGACAACAGGCTTTGCCGCATCCATTTTCTTGAACCAAGGGCCCGAAGGCCAGAATTGGCTTGGTGCTATCAGCTGGGCAACGACATCACGTTAACCGTTAAAGACCAATGTGAAAGCCCATTCTCATGGTTCATAGGCTGAACAACATGGGTTTCACAGACGATCTAACGAATGGTTAACCTAAGATTAAATGGACGCATCACTCAAAGATTCCCGCATTGCCACAATGGTCGATTCGTTGAACGGAGCAGGATTAGCTTTGAAGGACTTCACCACGAGAAACAAGGTTGTTTTGTCTGGTGTCATGGCCAATCCCGTCTGTTCACAGCCTTCTGCACCAACTGTCAAATGTTTTACACGTGACAGGTCGACCTTTGAACTATCTACTGGAATCACATACGTTTCCATATGATCTTTCCTGTTCCCACGATTCGATCTTTTCGTCCAGCAAGGTGCTCAAAGGAGCATCTTCTGCACACGATGAGATAATCGCGACCACCCAGATTCACCGGTATCATTCCGTCAGGTTTGGTGAAATAGCCACCATCGGGCAGTTTACCACCTTCCATGAAAACACTATGTTGTTGGTTTCGACTGAACACGAGAATGCGTCCGTAGCGATCCTTGATTTTGCCTTCGGAATCCAGCGCGAATGGTGGTTGCGCCAAGTGATGCGCCATTTTCCGCCTGCGGCAACCGCTTCAGCATAATCTGCGTTGCCACCTTGATTCGGTGATACCGTTTACCCTCATCAACCCATTCGTGGGATGTGAAGAAGCGTGGCGCTCACAATGGCAACATCGCGGATATGAATGAGAGAATCGAGCGCCATCGGTAAGGCGATCCAGGTGCCACCAATGCCGCCATCGCCCTGCTGGTAGGCATAAAGTTGACCATTAAGTATACTCTTCCGCCTTGTCGGCCAATAATCCTTAAAGAGAAACGCAAGGTTGAAAATCGTCTGTGAGATAGGGACCTGTTGTCGGACATGAAATGTGCATCCTCGTGCGAATAGCGGCCCATGCCCCAGAGTTTGCGTGTAGTGGCTTTTGACCTGAGCGTCCACTCGACATCCAGCCGATGTTCTCGTTGCGCTTCATGCCATTGAAATCGGCCAGGTCGGCATAGTCGAATTCTTGTTGTAAAGTTCCATGTTGGTGGCTGGCGGATATTCCTCGGCCGTTAAAATGGTTCCGTTGGGCGAAACCACGCCACCACAGTTGTGCCATGTTCCACCGAGAGGAAAAAAATCGATGTTGTTGCCGTGGCCAACGCGCTGCCATCTGCCGTTCTCACGCTTCACTTCTATCCAGCTCATGCCGCCACCATCGCCAAGCGCAGGGTCATCGTGTCTCAATTCATGATTCATGAAAATATGACCATGTTCGCTGGAACCATTGATTGGATTATAAGCCAGAAAATCGATCTTTCGCTTTGCAGGGAGTAATTCTCCGTTCGTGTAATAGGCACTGTCGTACACGCTTCTGTACAGCACGTCCATTGTTGCCCCTTCGGGAATGATGAGAGTCTGGTTGTCGTAGTTGTTGACAACGGATGTGAAGGTCAGTCCTTCAGGTTTCGGATCTGCTTCCGTTGGTTTCGGTTTTTCAGCG
Organism: Flavobacteriales bacterium; assembly: GCA_018402015.1. GTDB lineage: Bacteria > Bacteroidota > Bacteroidia > UBA10329 > UBA10329 > UBA10329. The sequence continues at coordinate 9,870 of JAGYJL010000063.1, forward strand.
CAACCGAAAATGGAAATAGCCGCGAATGTCAGTAAGAGGTTTTTTGGTGTCATTGGTGGTTTTTAGGGTGCTGAAACCGAATTCAAGGTCGATCATGGTCTTTCGTTCACCTTTCCAGCTTAGTTTTTCGTTGTGTTATAAGTTTTTCTTCAACTCCGCAATCCGTTCTTGCAGTTTTTGCGTGGAACCAATATTCTGGAAACGCAGGGGTAAAGAAGCGATGGCATTTTCTGCGTTAACCAGCGACTCTGCCGCCTCTACGGTTTTTCCCTCCATTTGGAATAGCTCGGCTTTTTCCACCAGCAGCCGTTCCTTTCGTGAAAGCGGTTTCATAATGTCGTCCAACAATTGGTGGGCAGCCAAGTAGTTTCCTCGTTGCTTCTCCAACTCGTACATCTTCATCTGCAACGAAATGATGTTTCCCAGCTTCGCGATGCCACGATGTAGAACGTCAATGGCATTGTTGTGATCCGTGCTGTCGCGTTTGAGGTAAAGTTCAGATAACTTCACGTAGTCGTGCGGCCGTGCACTTTCCGCTTTCTTCAGTACCAATTCAAAATCGGAAATGGCATTTTCGAATTGACCTTGTGCTTCGTACAACTGAGCACGGACATGGATTCCTTTAAGGTGATCCGGCTCATGCTTCAGGAAGAGTTTAACTGAATTCTGCCCATCATCCAATTTGCCCAAAGCCAATTGTGCTTCCGCCATCAGCACAAAAACAGTAGAACTGTCAATCCCATTTCCAATCGCAAACTCATAATCGATCAGTGCGCTGTCTGGATGATCATGCTGGGCGTGCAATTCACCGCGCTGCATATAGAGTAATAGGTTTTTAGGGTCGGTACGGATTTCGGCCGTTTTCTCCGCAATTCGGACTTCAAGGTCGCCATGAGGAGCAAACTTCAGCAACGCGATAAGGAGAAGCCCTTGCAACATGCGCCAAAGGTAGTAGGGTAGGTCTGCCTAATTAAGTTAAGTATGCGTTATGAAACTGTGAACTGCCTTTTTCTTGCGCGGCTCTTATGATTTTTGATGGCTCTATCAGCCCCATGAAAAAAGTAGTTTTATCTCTTGCATTGGTCGGATGTTCGTTTGTGGCATTCGCACAATCTTCTCTGGTCAGAGGCCCGTATCTAAATACCGGAACACCAGAAAGTATGGTCGTCCGTTGGAGAAGTTCCGGTTCTGAAGTAGGCCAGGTCGTTTACGGAACAGATATGAATAATCTTTCGGATACGATCAATGAGCCAAGCGGAACTACGGAACACGAGGTGAACATCACGGGTTTGGCGGCAGACACCAAGTATTTCTATTCCATTGGAGTTAATGGTGCAGCTTACACGACATCAACCCCTGATTATTATTTCAAGACATCACCCGAGCACGGAACAGAGCAGCCTATTCGCATTTGGGCAATTGGTGACTTTGGCAATGGAAGTCAGGCACAATTGGATGTGAAGACGGGCTACACGGAAAACTTTGGTGACGTACACACCGATGTGTGGCTATGGCTTGGCGATAACGCCTACGGAGATGGCACCGATCAAGAATATCAAGAAAAGGTGTTTGAAGTTTATCCTGAAGTACTGAGGAATTCAGTGGTATGGCCCTGTCCCGGAAACCACGATTACGGCAGCATTGATATTTTCAACAATGGTCCTTATTACGATATTCTAACGCTACCGACCAACGGTGAAGCAGGCGGTGTGCCGAGTGGCGATGAGGGTTATTTCTCTTTCGATTATGGCAACATTCATTTCTCGTTGAACATTGTACCTGCTATACATAGCAACGGGTGGAACGGCATTCCAGAACTGGCTGAGCAGGACTCAGAACACAACGGCCGATTGATCATTGCCATTTTCCATCAGCCTGCCTATTCTAGCATCACACGATTCGATGATGCCTTCAGCAGACCATTTTCATGCGGCAGAACGTGACCCCGCTGCTCGAAGAATACGGAGTCGACCTTGTGCTGAACGGACACGCCATACGAGCGTTCTTACCTGATAAATGGACATTATGGAACCTCGATACTTGGGATCCATCGACCATGCTCATCGATGGCACAAATGGAAATCCTAATGATGGTAACGGCTATCGGAAGTTATTAAGATGGCGATGACCTGAATCTGGGTGCGGTTTATGCGGTGGTCGGTTGTGGTGGACAGAAGGGAAGTGGCAATAGTCCTGCTCAATCATCCGGTCATGTACATGTCGACAGAGGATTATCATGGTTCGATGGTGGTTGATGAACGCTTGAGCTGAACGCTGAAACATTGACACCACGGGAACCGTTGGGATGAATTCGTGATATTGAAATCGGCAAAAGTCCTTCTGATTGAATGGGAATACGATGCTACAGACCGTGCGCAGATGAATGTGTTTCCAATCCGTTCACAGAGTGATTTTACCATCGACTTCATATTGGGAAAAGGCGGAAGAGGTGAACCACGATCATGGATGTAAAGGGAAACGTATTCAACAATTTCCAGCAAAAGTATATCCGAGCGGAAGCCACCAACTGAAGTATGCCCGACATCTGTCCCTACTAACGGTATCTGCATCGTTGAAATGCAGACCGCTGGGATAATCAGTGTTAAGCGTTTGGTAAGAATGAAATGACAGGCCGTAACGGTCGGTTCATATTCTCAATACTTAATCCAAACTTAAAGACCGCTTAGGTTTCAGGATTTGTTGCCACGATACGTTTGCCCGAAACATATCGTGAAATGAAAAAACAACTACTTCTACTATCATCCGTATTCCTGTCTGTGGCCGCCACCGCACAGGTAACTCTCACTCCAATTGGGAGCTACCATACTGGCGTTTTTGATGCCAGCGCGTCCGAGATCATCGCTTACAACGCTAAGGATCAATTGATCTATTCGACAAACGGATCTGCCAACGCAATCGATGCCGTTGACCTTTCGGATCCGACCAATCCGACACTCGATTTTTCCATTGACCTTACAAGTTACGGCTCAGGCGTAAACAGTGTGGCCTTTAAGAATGGTGTAATTGTGGCGGCTGTAGAAGCATTCGACCCGCAAGCCAACGGTACTGCGGTGTTCTTTGAAGCTGACGGAACTTTCATTGTTTCTGTTGCCGTTGGTGCCATGCCTGATATGATCACATTTACTCCTGACGGTTCTAAGGTACTTACAGCCAACGAAGGCGAACCGAACGATGATTACACCGTGGATCCGCTCGGTTCGGTAAGTATCATTGATATCAGCGGAGGTGTTCAGAACCTTCAGCAGTCTGACGTTACAACCCTCGATTTCACTGCTTTCAATTCACCAACGCCTATCGACCCGAGCATTCGTATTTTCGGACCGAACGCTTCAGTAGCTCAGGATCTTGAGCCAGAATACATCACTGTGCTTCCTGATGGTCTAACAGCTATTATCAGCCTTCAGGAAAACAATGCGGTGGCCGGCATCGACCTTACCACAAACACCATCATTGCGCTGGAGGGTTTAGGTTTCAAAGATTACAATGCAGCGGGAAATTCCATTGACGCCAGTAATCAGGACGCTGGAATAAACATTCAGAACTGGCCAGTTTTCGGCATGTATCAGCCAGATGCCATTGATTCTTACGCTTACAATGGATTACCTTATATCGTTACTGCCAACGAAGGCGACTCGAGAGACTATGGTGGCTACAGCGAAGAAGAGCGTATTGGAGGTCTTACGCTTGATGCCACGATTTTTCCCGATGCAGCAACCCTTCAATTGAACGAAAACCTAGGCAGGTTGAACATCACCACATCTTTGGGAGATGACGGAAATGATGGAGACTATGAAGCGCTCTATTCTTACGGGGCCCGTTCCTTTTCAATATGGGATGCATCCGGCAACCTTGTTTACGATAGCGGAAACGATTTCGAAACATTCATTGCCAACTACGATGCTTCCAATTTCAACTCAACAAACGATGACAATACATCATTTGACAACCGATCTGATGACAAGGGACCTGAGCCAGAGGCTTTGAAAGTGGTGAGCATTATGGGCAAGACCTACGCTTTCATCGGTCTGGAAAGACAAGGCGGTGTAATGATCTACGACATAACCGACCCGAACAACGTTTCGTTCGAATCATACGGAACGGATAGGGACTTTGCAGAAACGGAAGGAACTCCAGCAGCTGGTGGTCTCGGCCCAGAAGACATCGATTTCATTCCCGCAGGAGAAAGCCCAACAGGCTTCCCGTTGCTTCTTGTATCAAATGAAGTAAGCGGAAGTATTTCGGTTTACAGCGTGAGTGGATTGCCAGAAGCCGCGCCATTGGTCATTACGGAGATCATGTACAATTCTCCAGAAGCGAATACGGACAGCTTGGAGTTCGTAGAGATTTTTAACCCAATGCCAAATGATGTAGATCTTTCCGGTTACTTTTTCCGTCAAGGTTTCGACTTCGTTTTCCCACAGGGAGCAATCATTTCTGGTTACGGATTTACTCTTGTGGCGGTAGACACGG
>JAGYJL010000064.1 GCA_018402015.1 Flavobacteriales bacterium
CCATGTTCGTGGTAGAATCAAGCCCCGAAAACGCGCTGGCCGAGATTGTGGATTGGGATATGATCTCTTATCCAACGTTGGATGATTTGACTTCAAAAGCCGCTTTGCTTTTGGAGCGGAATGGTCTTTCTGTTTCAGATATTGGCGCACTCATGCTCGGTTATTCAGGCGATGCTAATTCTGATTATTGGTACACTGACTTTGCACAACAGTTATTCCCAGAAACTGGAATTATCTCTTTTAAAAATCTGTTTGGTGAAAATCCTTCGGCAAGTGCGTTTGCCACATGGTTTGCAGCGCAATTGGTCAGCGGAAAGGCTGCGCCAAAATTGGCGGTTCAGAAACCCGTTTCGAGCGAACTGAAAACCATCCTCATTTACAATCATTATCAGGGAAACCAGCACGGGTTTGTGTTGGTAAAAGGAGTTTAAAGCCCTGCCTTCCTCATACTTCCCTCAGCCGCTTCAATTCCCTTCTCCAGATTCATTTTGAACTCGCCAGAAGCTGTTTTCAATTCCACTATCAATTCGTCTGAACAACCACCAACATAGGTCAAAGCAACACCTATTCCTTTCCACAGGTTGGCTCTTCGTTCTTCTGCAAAATGGTTGATGATGTTCAGCACTTTATCCACTTCACCTTTGGTGATGTACCAGATGGCACGTCCAACGCCTTGGTCAAATCCAGCTTGAAATTCAGGAATAATGTTCTCAGGAATCTGCTGCGTTCGGATGGTGGCTCTTCTTTGGAATAGCCCATTCCAATAGCCGAAACCGTCTAAGACTTTCACTTGCATTTCAGCTTCAACCAAAGAAAGAGTAGAAGTGAGGTCGAGTTGCTTTTCGGCAATGGCCCAACCCAAACCAATATGAACTTGCGTGGCGTGTTTCTCGCTAGCCTTTGCGTATGCTTTCCAGGTTTCAAAATTGCTCGTCAAGGCAACGCCCATCGAAGCACCTTCGAAAGCTACCGAACGGTAACGAATATCAAACTTGTTGAGTTCAGTAATCAGTTCATCAATAGAAATCCCACTCTCGGCCAATTCCCTTCCTTTCTGGAAAGTCGCGACAATGGTTTCTATATTCTCTTCAATGCTCAAACTACTAGCTAATGCCTAAACGCTAACGGCTTCCTCATACAGCCACATCGCCTTCATTTCGTTGGCAATATGAGCATCGCGAGGCACCAGTTTGCTATTTACACTTTGTATTTGGCGGTCACCATTTAGGCTCATGGTGTAAGGATCTACATCGATGTCCATTTCGGTTCCATGCGCCAAATTGCTGAATAGTCGGAACGTTTCGGCAGCCACGTGTTCCAGCACTCCCAAATTGGAGAACAATTTATCGAGCATTTCCTGCGTGCTGTATTCCTTCTCTACAATATCTTCTTGGAATTTACGAAGGAAATCAAGGTCGAAGGGATCGGTGTAACGGTTGGTGATGTCGGCCGTGTCGTATGGCATTGCATCCTTGAAAAGTAGCTGCATCTGCTTGCTCAATTCACCATATTTCTGAAGCAAGGATTTTGGTCCAGCGGTCATTTGTCGCATCAGATCCAAGTCAGTCAATCCGTTATTGATGAACAGCAGCGTGTTGATGCTCCAATACGCACCCCAATCCCAGAAGATCTTGGCCACCATCACCTGCGTACTTCCCCACATCGGATATTGCCCTGTGTAGATCGGCATCCAATTGTCGAAGAGCGCCTTAAGCACTTCTGAATAGAACTTGGTACGGAAGAAGATATCTTCGCCCTTCAGGTCGCGCTGAATGAGGTCGGCCGTCCAAGTATTGGCCATCGAAATGAAGTCAGAACCTGGAGAGTAGAACGGATCGGCAAAAAGCCCGCTTTCTCCTGTTACAGTCCAACGGTCGGTGTGGAACAATTCGCCAGAGCTGTGCGCGAAGTGCTTCATCACTTTAAAATCGAGGATGTTGCCATCTGCATCGGTCTTGGCTTTCAATTCCTTGGCAAGTTGCGGTTCCCACTGCTCAATCCACGCCAAAGCTTTGTCCAATTTATTGTAGGTGTCAAATGGATGAATGTTCGGATCAGCCACAATTCCAACACTCGTCTTGTCGCCCACCAACGGAATGATCCAAACCCAATAACCCGCGTCCATGAGGTGAACTGTGCTTAAATAACGCAGTCCAGGCTCCACATGCGAGTGCCATTTGGCGTCATCGCTCCAGGTGTCAATGTCAATCTTCCAATCCACACGGAACCATGCCGAGTTGCAATCATGTGCGTGAGGCTGCGCAAAACCGAACTTTCGTTTCAGAATACTTGCACGGCCAGAGGCATCAACCACCCATCTTGAAGTAGCACTTGCTTGCTCGCCATTCACGCTGTACGTAACGGTGTGATTTTCATTTGCAATGTCCACGTTATCGACCTTCGCACCCAACACCACTTGGTTGCCCGCTTTGCGACTGAAAGTCACCAGATCGTTCTCCAAAACGCCACGGTCCAACTGATGGCTCGGCACAGGAAGAAGGACTTTCGGCCCCAATTCCACGCGCTTGTGAATGGTGGTCTTGTGCTTAGGCGAAAAGAAGAAGCGCAGTCCGTGTTTCGGAAGCTGGTATTTGTCGAGATAATCCTTCAGGCCAAGCACTTCGCGCAGGTAATGCGTGGCCAATTCCACGGTGCTTTCGCCCACCTTGTGAGCCGCATCGGGAGCCGCGTCATCGCGCTTTTCCAACACCAACACCTTAATGTTTGGGTTCTGTTTTTTGAGTTGAAGTGAAAGGGTGAGACCAGCAAGGCCGCCACCGAGAATGATCGTGTCGTAATGATTGTGTGTCATTTTCAAGAAATCTGAGAGATCTATCTGTTCTTTTCCAAAGTTAAGGATGCTCCGAAGCAAACAATTCCGAAGACCCAAAGTTTTGCGGATCCGAAAATTATTTCGCTGAGGTTTTGACCTCGGAGGAATACATCATTGAACGCTTCCATAGCCCAATTCATGGGCGAGAGATGGCCGATGAAAATCATGGTATCGCTCATAATATAAAGCGGAACCCAAATACCGCCCAAAGCTGCCATAATTACCACTGTAACCATTCCAAAAATAGCAGCTTGATGGAGTGTTTTAAACAGCGTTCCAACCAAAAGGCCGTAACCCGTGGCAGCCACACCAACCACTCCCGAAACGTAAAGTAGAGGCAACATGCCACTTCCTAAATCCAATTTAGCGAGGCCCAGTTGTGGCATCAGCCAAAAGCCAACACTGATCATTAGAAGTGCTTGCAACAATCCCACGGCACTGTAGCTCAATAGTTTCCCTGCATAGAAATGGAACATGCTTGCTGGCATGGTACGAAGGCGGGTGATGGTTCCTGCCGTACGTTCTCTCACCATATTTCCAGCCAATGGAATAACGATGAAGAACATGGCAAAGACCGTCCAAGCGGGCACGTTATGCTGCGTGGAATTATTGGCCACATCCGAAGCCATGATGGTGCTAGTTGCTGTGGTTTCTCTCAGTTGAACAATGCCATTGGATGAAAGGTCAACTTTGGGCGTTTTGCCTGTCATTTCGCCCAACTTCAAAGTCAATCCATCCACGATGAGCTTCGCTTCCAACTTACTCAAGAATTGTTTGATGGCACTTCGGATGCTGCTTCTGAAGGTGCTTTTGGTGGTAGGGTCGAGTAGGAGTGTGATGTAAGGTTCGAGGTCGGGTTTAACCACCTCAACAGTATCAGCGCCTGGCATCAATCCAGCCAGCATGCCATCAACCTGTGCATCGACAATTTCCTGTAATTCAGAACTCAATCCCTTGTGGACGATAACGCCAATTTGAAATTCGCCAGAATTGATGGCTTTCGTGGCTTCTTCTGCTGAAACGGGTTTGCCGTTCAGACTATCCACCAATCGGAAGGTGTTGCCCTCGCTCATTCCCATCAGGATGGATTGGGAGATAACGCCTTGATCTTCATCCACAAAAAGCACAGGAAGTTGTTGTTCCTGATAATCTCTGAAAGGAGCATCCTGTACCACCGCCATCACCACCACCAATACCATCGGCATCAAGAATAGGATGCCCAAACCGCCCTTGTCGCGGATAAGCAAGAGCCATTCTTTCTTTATCGATGCGAGGAGTTTCATTTTGATGTTTCGCGCAAAGGCGAAGAGACGCAAAGAGTTAAGATTGTCCGAATCTGTGCAAAGTTGTCGTCACCCTGAACTTGTTTCAGGGTCTGAATAGATGCTGAAACAAGTTCAGCATGACATACTGCTATGCGGTGAATAATCGCCATCAATCCCGCAATTGCTTTCCTGGTGAGTTCAATGAAATGATGATGCAACTATGACCATCAGAAACGAGGTCAGAGGTTCTGCCTTCAATCAGCACCGTGGTCGATGATGCAAACCTCATCGCAAAGCTGCTCCGTCTCATCCAGTTGATGCGAGGTGTAAACGATGCAGTCATTCCACCTTCATTCAATGCCTTCCCAGATACGTGTTGCCGATCATGTGGCGTGAATGCACATCAATGCCAACGGTCGGCTCATCGAGAATGAGAATTTCAGATCGTGTAGCAGCGCTACCATCAGGCGTTCACTCTGCGTTTCATTCCGCCCGAAAAGTGCCAGGAATTGCTTGCTTTTGTGTTCGCTGGAGACTGAATTCCTCCATCAGCTCATCCGCTTTCTTTAAGGATGGTCTTTCTATTCAATCCCAGCATCTGCCCGAAGAAAAATTCAAGTTCGTTGGCGGTCATGGTATCGTAAAGCGCAAATTTCCTGCGGCACCAATCAATCGAATTTCTTGATGGCCAGTTGCATCCTTTTTCCAATCCTTCCAAGAATGGAAACCGTGCCCGAAACGGGTTTTACAATTCCGCAGATGATGGAAATGAGGCGGTTTTCCCTGCGCCATTAGGCCCGAGCAATCCGTAGAAAGCTCCTTCGGAATGTTCAGGTTGAGGCCATTTACGGCAGGTTCGGCAGCACCGTTGTACTGATGCACCAAGGCCGATATGGAAATGGCGTCCAAATCAGAGTTTCATTTCAGGAATGGACTGGAAGAACATGATCTCCTTACCAATGTCCGAAAGTCGATCGGCCGATCTTGCAGGGTCATGCCATCGGCACGGTCTTTTACCATGCGACCGCAATCGTACGCGAAGTTGCGCCACAGGTCACCGATCTTGCAATCTCCAACTCTTCTTGGCAACATCGGATTGCCCAATCTGCCGCTTGCTTCCTGCAAAATGCCCCGAACATGAAACGGAAACCTGCTCCTCCCAGGCCTATCTCTTCCTGCATCCTTACAATGTTCCCTTTAGGTTTCTTGGCTTCTTCGCCGTATTTCTTCTCATAATCTGGCAACGCGCGAAGCCAGAAACCAATGGCGCGCTCCTCCGAACATCGGCAACGGAATGGTTCCCATATCCTTGGCCGTGTATTTCAATCCTTTGATGATGGCCGCGTTCACGTCAATATCCTTTGGAACATGCGTTGGATAATACATTCGTCCGTTGGTGTTGGGCATCCCTTTGGCAAAGCGCGCACGCATCAGCATTCTGCGTATCAATCACTTCGGCTTTTCCAAAATCGGGTCAGAAACCAGATAATCATCGCCTTCCTTCCGTAAACCACAATATTGTGCGCATTGAATGGAAGCGGAACGCAATGCGGCAAGTAGGGTAGGTAGAAATACGCTGGTCAACATGCCAACGGGAAGACCTTTGCCCAAACAAGCGTCCAATCTGTCATCGCCTTTCGGGAGATGAGAACGATTGACGCTTCATTTCCACTCCCGTTCTGTTCGAGAACTTCTTGAAAATATCACCCGGCAAGATGCGGTAGGTGGTTACGGGCAGTCCGTTCACTTTGATGAACGGCATGTGCGCGAAGAACAAACCCGAACCAATGCCCAAGGCCAAAGGTTCAGAAATATCCAAGCCATGATGTCGCATCAAATTGGAAATAACGCCCGTCTCGCAATGAGCCGATTGGCGGTGCTCGAAATCTATCTTCATTCGGTCTTTTTCAGTTCTTCAACCGTAATATCGAACACCTCTGCGTAACGCTTCAAGGTCTTTTCATCCAGCGAATTGAAGCCGCTCGGCTCCAAATGTTTGCTCACATTCCGTTTCGAAATATCCATGTATTGGCTCAACATGCCCACATCCATAATGTTCTTTTCCATGTGGTAAGCCAACGGACTCAATTCTCCGGCCTCAATCTTTTTTTTCGTCTCTTCAACCTTCTTGTTGATCTCTTCCCAAGCCTGATTGAGCACTACATTCTCGGGCTCCCAACCCGAACTTCCAACAGTTCCGTAGTTGCCATCGTCATCAATGGCGTATTTCACCACCTTGAATTTGCCTTCGAACAAGTTCTCGTCATCCTGTGGGACTTCGTTCTTTTTCATGCCGCAAAGTTAAGATGTCTGACTCGGATGAGGTAAATGGAAAACGATACTGTTGAAAACAAAAAATCCCCATCGGATTCGATGAGGATTTTTCTATGCTTTGAGTCACGTGGCTTATTTTCTTCGTGCTTCCTTAATACGAGCTTTCTTACCAGTAAGGTCTCTTAGGTAGAAAATCTTCGCTCTACGAACCACACCGTGCTTGTTCACCGTGATGGACGTAAGATTAGGATTGCTCATAGAGAAGATACGCTCAACACCAACACCACCGGAAATTTTACGGATAGTGAAAGTTGCAGTTGCTCCAGAACCGCTTCTCTGAATAATAACTCCTTGGAAACGCTGTGGACGTGTTTTCTCACCCTCGCGGATAAGGTATTCAACGGTTACTGTGTCTCCAGCGCTGAATTCTGGTGCTTCTAGCGTTTTGCTGTAGGTATCTCGTACGTGATGTAGTATTGCGTCCATGCTTTCTTTAATATCTGTCCCAAAATTTGGGAGCGCAAATGTATTGAAATAGTTTCGAGTTACAAGCGGTGAGTTGCAAGAAAAATTGAATGAGTTATTCAACGTGAATTGTTCGTAGAAGTAGAGTTCAAGGTTTATAGTTTTAAGGGTGCACTAACTCAATAAACTTTATCTCCTTATCAACTCTCATCCAAATACCCCGGTCTCCGTTCCTGTGTTCGCTTCAAAGCCTGCTCATGTCGCCAATCATCAACAAGTTTGTCGTTTCCAGAAAGAAGCACATCAGGCACCTTCCAGCCTTTATATTCTGCCGGGCGGGTGTAAACAGGCGGAGCAAGCATTCCGTCCTGATGGCTATCGAAAAGGGCAGAGGTTTCGTCTGAGATGACACCTGGAATGAGGCGGATGATGGCATCGCAGACCACGGCAGCGGCCAATTCGCCACCGGTAAGGACGTAATCGCCAATAGAGATTTCTTTGGTGATGAAATTTTCTCGAACGCGCTCGTCAATGCCTTTGTAGTGTCCGCAAAGGATGATCATGTTGCCTTTTGAGGACAATCGATTGGCCATTGGTTGGTCGAATTGTTTGCCATCAGGTGTCATGTAAATCACTTCGTCATAGTCGCGTTGGGCTTTCAAAGCGGAAATGCAACGGTCAATCGGTTCGATGGTCATGACCATGCCAGCACCGCCACCAAATTGGTAATCATCTACTTTTTGTGCTTATCCAACGTGTATTCACGTAGGTCGTGGAATTCAATTTCTACCAAGCTTTTATCCTGAGCACGCTTTAGAATGCTATGGCTGAACGGCCCCGAAAGCAGTTCAGGATGTATGGTGATGATGTCGAAACGCATGAGACCGTAAAGCTAATGCAATCCCCAATGTTTAAACAGTTTTCAACAATCACAAGGTTGGCGTCATAGTGTTGTAAATTTGGCGAAGACTATCGTTTTAATGGATTTAGTTTTTCAAAGTGGGAGTTCTATTACGAAAATGCACACTCGTGGTATGATGCTTTCGTTGATGTTTTCTCCCAATTCTGACCCTTGCAATTGTGGTTTCGCCTTGCCAATCGGGTACAACTATCTCAAAGAAAGAAAGCGAACAAAAGATCAACGGTCTCGCTTGTTGTTTGAGGTTGATGCACTACAAAAGCCTTTAAAGGAGCAAATTGAGGCAATTAACAAGATGTTGAGTGTCATACGTTCGGGTTCAAGCACTCGGTTTGGTCTGACTATGGTTGAAAACCTGTTAATCTAGATGCTCGGTCTGCGCAATACTCAACAGATGATTTGTTAAAGGTTTTCAAAGGTTCTTTTAAACGATGCTGGTAAAATCTGACGATCACAAGCAGGTGCACAACTTACAGGTAACTATTTCATTGATTAGTAGGATAGCAGATTTGACAAGGTCAGAGCATTAAAGGATCGAAGTTTAATGCCCAAAGCCTCGTTTAAATGAGCTGATTGGTCAAATCCAAAGAACTTTCCAAGGTTATTCAAACCTTGTGAAGGAAAAGAAACTTTCTGCGAATGATCCTTACGTTGTAGGATGTGTTGAAATTTTCAACCCCATGCAGAAGTGGTTAATGAAACATCTCTATTTCGGTAGGGATAGTTTGATTAATCCTCTTATTGAGTTCATAGGTTCCCCATGCGCCTAACAATCTTTTGGCTCAAGGTGTGCTTCCATTACTTTATGAATGTCATTCACTTTATAAGACAATGGAAACTGAAATGACAGGGATTATTACAGTTTATGATGGATATGCGAGAGCATTGGAAGATGCAATGGAAACTTTGGAAAACGTTTACGGTTCGCTCAGAAAGAACTGTGCGTTAGGATTGCAGTGGTTACCCGCATCCGCCTCAGGCGGAGCGGAGTAAAAGCGGAAAAGCCTCCTTCGACTTCGCTCAGGACAGGCTGCTTTGCATCGCATTGCGGGAACGCCCTGAAAAAGCTTTTACGAGTTAGCTTTTTAGGTTTTAGCGGGATGCTGAAACGAGTTCAGCATGACATCTGATTTTGACTTTGCGTCTTTCGCTCTGCGTGAAATCTTGTTTGGTTCGAGACGGGCGTGATAACTTTGCGAAACTTTAGCGCATGAGCGACATCAGACACGATTCGAAGGAGGAGATTTTGGAGATCATAATCGTCCGTTGATTGATTTGATCTATGAGGCGGCCAAGGTGCACCGCGAGCACAACGACCAAAGGAGGTGCAGGTGGTACGCTGCTTTCGATAAAGACGGGCGGTTGCCCGGAGGATTGTTCGGCGTATTGTCCGCAGGCGGCCCGCTACCACACAGATATTGAGAAGAACGACCTGACGGTTCCGCAGGTGAAAAAGGCAGCTGAGGATGCGAAAGCGGCTGGTTCATCGCGTTTGTGCATGGGCGCTGCTTGGCGAAATGTGAAGGACAATGATGAGTTTGATGGGTGTTGGACATGGTGAAAACCGTGTACGACATGGACATGGAGGTGTGCTGCACGCTGGGAATGGTGACGGAGAACCAGGCGAAACGCTTGGCGGCCGCTGGTCTGTATGCTTACAATCCCTCAACGTTGATAGTTCGGAAGAGTATTACAAGAAGTGATTTCCACACGTGGATATGAGGATAGATTGGAGACCTTGAGCAACGTTCGCAAGGCGAAATTGACGGTTTGTTCGGGCGGAATTATCGGAATGGGCGAAAGCCCTAAGACCGCTGTGGCATGCTATTGACCTTTCGTGCCTGAATCCGCATCCTGAAAGTGTGCCGATCAATGGACTTGTTGCAGGTGGAAGGAACACCTTTGGGCGAGCAGGAAATCGTTCCTATTTGGGATATGGTTAGGATGATTGCTACAACTCGCATCGTGCTGCAGATACAACGGTTCGTTTGTCGGCTGGAAGAACGCAGATGACCGATGAAGGTCAGGCGCGCTTCTTGGCTGGTGCTGGAGTCCATTTTCGCTGGAGATAAACTGTTGACCACGCCAAACCCTGAGTTCAATCGGGACATGGCTTTGTTCATGTAGGATTGACCCCTAAGGCACCGTACAAGAAAGGCGGCAAGCCTCAGGTGGATGAGGAAGCGGGATAAGACGCGCCCTGAGAACACTGAGAAGATCGTGGTCTCGCCCTGGGCACACGATTGAAAGAACGTAGCTGCTGCGAATAAAGGCGAAAACGGTAAGTTGAGTAGGGAAGCAGTCATTTCAAAACTCCCCGTCACGACAAGTCGCGACACCCCCTCTCTTCCGAAGAGAGGGAAAGTTCAGCTTGCTGAACAGGAGTGAGTTAAATATGCCGGAGTCACCCCTGAACTTGCCCGCCTGCCGGACGGACAGGTTTCAGGAGTCAAATCAGATGCTGAAACGAGTTCAACGCGGCGGCAACTTTCAACGGTAACTTAAATGGGACGGTTAGACAAACTCGTTTCGGCCAAACTCGCACAACGCAAGGAGCAGGTACGTTTCGTAGCCTCAATACTTCGACTTCGCTCAAGCCACGAACGGTTGAAGGTCTAATCGATTTTACTTCGAACGATTACCTTGGATTTGCGCGCAGCCAAGAGCTGAAAAGACGCATTTCTGAAGCGGAGAAGCAGTTTTTTGAAGCGGGGATTGGTTCTACGGGTTCGCGCTTGCTTACAGGTAATTCGAAGCTGGCTGAGGAAGTAGAGAAGCAAGTAGCCGACTTTCATCATGCAGAAACCGCTCTGTTGTTCAATTCGGGTTATGATGCCAATGTGGGGCTGTATTCTTCGCTCGGCAGAATTGCAAGTATATCGTTTATGATGAGTTAATACACGCTTCGGTGCATGACGGCATGCGTTTGTCGCGAGCGGAATTGAAGCCGTTCAAGCACAATGATGTGGAAAGTTTACGGTCGGTGCTGTCTGAATTGGAAGGAGCAGCTATTGTAGCCGTGGAAAGTGTTTATAGCATGGATGGCGACCTCGCTCCGCTGAAAGAGTTGGTTGCGGTCTGCAAGGAATTCAATGCCGATATTATTGTTGATGAAGCGCATGCGGTCGGACTATTCGGAGGGCAGAGGACGGGTTTTAGAACCGGTCTGGAGGATGAAGTTTACGCCCGTTTGGTGACCTTCGGTAAAGCACTCGGATACCATGGTGCAGCGGTGCTTTGCAACGACAATCTGCGCCAGTTTCTAATTAATCATGCGCGGTCGCTCATTTTCTCCACTTTTATGTCAAATCATAGTCTAATTGCCGTAAAAGTGCGTATGACATGCTGTCAGTAAATGATTATAGTAACTTGAATATCATACATTTGATTACGTTATTTAATCAATCAATGAAGGTTGTGTCAGGTTTACAGTGATTGGTGGTGAAAGCCCGATTTTCGGGGTTGTTGTGCCCGAAATGCGGCTGTGAGCTGTTGCCGCAGCCATGCAAAATGATGGATTTGATGTCCGTCCGATCGTCTCTCAACCGTTCCTAAAGGCACTGAGAGAATTCGAATTTGTTTGCAGGAATTCAACAGTGAAGAGGAAGTGAGAGGGTTGATTAAATCACTCCAAAAGCGATTGCGAATGTCGGCTAAAGGGCTATTCATAACAGGTATCGGAACCGATGTCGGTAAGACGGTTGCTGCGGCTGTCATCACCAAGGCGTTGGAAGCTGATTATTGGAAACCCGTTCAATGCAGTGACCTGATAATTCGGATAGCATTAAAGATTGCTCGTTTAACGGGAATGAAAACGCTTCCTGAAACGTTCCGATTGAAAAAGCTCCGATGTCGCCATACATGCTGCTGCAGATTTGGAAAGGAGTTGAATTAGGTATTGATAAGATTGAGCTCCCGAAATCTGAAAAGACAATTGTAGTTGAAGGTGCGGGAGGCGTGATGGTTCCGTTCAATTCGAAGGCAACCTATCTCGATTTGATGGTTAAATTGAACTTGCCTGTTGTGCTTGTCACGCGCCATTACTTGGGAGTATCAATCACACTGGCTCAGTTGGAAAGTGCTGAAGAAGCAGGTTTGAACGTGGTGGCGCTGGTCATCAGCGGAAAAGCTCACGAAAGCACTGAAAATCATTTCGCAACGCAGATGGATGTCCCGTTCATTCGGATAAATGAGTTAGAGGAGGTGAATTCTGAAGCCATTGCTGCTGAAGCGGAACGGTTGCAGTCCCAAATTCTAACTCTTCTTTAATTGTCATGCTGAACTCGTTTCAGCATCTATTCAGACCCTGAAATAAATTCAGTGGCAGCTGTGTTAGGTGGTTCGTTTATTGACCGCACATTCGTCATATTCGCACATTATTTGTAATTCGCAACCTATGAGTTGGAGAGAAAACGACCGTAAAGCTGTCTGGCATCCGTTCACGGCTGTGAAGGAAGATACGGTCAACGTGCCAATCGTTCGTGGAGAAGGAGTGTGGTTGATTGATGCAGACGGAAAACGCTATCTGGATGCGATTTCTAGTTGGTGGGTGAACTTGCACGGGCATTGCAATCCGTACATTGCGAAGAGAGTGGCACAACAGTTAATGAACCTGGAACATGTGATGTTTGCTGGCTTTACACACGAGCCAGCAGTTGAACTAGCAAAACGATTGTTGGAGAAAATGCCTGAGCAATTCACCAAGGTTTTCTATTCCGATAATGGCTCAACTGCTGTAGAGGTTGCGCTGAAAATGGCATTCCAATATTGGTTCAATCAGGGTAAGCCGAGAAAGAAAGTGATCGCATTGGAAGACGCGTATCACGGAGATACGTTCGGGGCCATGGCGGTTGGTGGAAGAGGTGTGTTTTCCAAGCCGTTCGACCCGTTTCTATTTGAGGTGGAATTCATTCCGACACCTGTTCCAGGAAAAGAAAGTGAGACTTTAGATAGATTGTCTCAAATTATTGAAAAAGAAGAAGTTGCTTCTTTTATTTATGAACCAATGGTGCAAGGAACAGCTGGGATGCAGGTGTATTCTGCTGAGGTGCTGGACAAGATGATTTCCATGTGCCGCGAGAAGGAGATTATCATCATTGCAGATGAAGTTATGACAGGTTTTGGCCGCACGGGTTCCATGTTTGCAATGGATCAATGCCAAGAGAAACCCGACTTGATCGCACTTAGCAAAGGCATTACGGGTGGTTTTCTTCCGATGGGCGTGACGGTCTGCACGGATGCCATGCACAATTCGTTCTGGTCGGGGGACGAAGTAGGGAAGATGAAGACCTTCTTGCACGGTCATTCGTACACGGCCAATCCGTTGGCATGTGCTGCGGCCTGTGCCAGTCTTGACCTGATGGTAAAGGACGAAACGTGGGAAAATATCAGACGTATTGAACATCAGCACTCAGAATTCGCCATAGAAGCGGAAGAATTGAGCGGTGTGGCTGCCATTCGGCATAAAGGCACCATTCTGGCCATTGAGTATGAAACAGGCGCTCAGACGGGCTATTTCAACTCCCTACGTGACCGTTTGTACGATTTCTTCTTGGAACGCGGCATCATTCTTCGTCCGTTGGGGAATATCATTTACATCATTCCGCCTTATTGCATCACCGAGGATGAGCTAAATTTGGTTTATCAGGCAATTCGTGAATTCAAGCTATGAGAACACTTCTTCAGCCAAGTGATTTTGAAAGCATTGTCGCGCGACTAAACTCGTTGGATGGTTCGGAGAAGCGTTTGTGGGGTACTATGTCCGAAAGCCAAATGCTGGAATATTGTCGTAAGCAAATTAAAATGGCAATCGGGAAAATCCCGACCAAACCACTGTTTCCAAGGCCGCTGCAATGGTTGACGAAGATTACATTTGGATACTACATTCCTTGGCCGAAGAACCTGATAACTGCACCGGAAATGGTCTCTAAAGAGGATGTTGCGTTCGATATTGAGCACGAACAACTCGTTTCACTCATTTCAGAATTCATGGAATCGAAAGAGCTCTTTCTGCACCCGATTTTCGGAAATCTTACCAAAGAAGATTGGGGATTGATCATCTACAAACACCTCGATCACCATCTGAGGCAGTTCGGGGCATGACATTAAGGTGTTGTTAAGGTAAACTTAACCTTGCTATACACTTATTACCGTATCTCTTACACTTATTACGCGTATTGCGTTTATCAGAGATAGGATGAGAAATTTACAACGATGATCCACCTACATCGTACCGTAACCTGGGTTGTGGTGTTCTTTCTGTGCACCCAATTTTCTGCATCTCGGCTTTATGCCCAGGTGGCAGACACTGCTGTATGCCAAGCATATATGGACAGCGTTGGGTTGTATTCGTATAGGTACGATGCCAACGATTCGCTGCGCTATTTTGCCGAGATGGCTTTGACTTGTTATGAACAGACCTCCGATGTTGAAGGGCAAATGGAGGCGCTTTCCGTTATCGGGGTCACCTGCATTAGAGAGAACAATTACCAAGAGGCACTCGTCTTTTTTGAGCGCAACCGCCAAATGGCAATAGTAGCCGGCAACCGCATTGTTGAGGCG
>JAGYJL010000065.1 GCA_018402015.1 Flavobacteriales bacterium
GAAGACCTCACGGTAACCTTTTCCACTTGCTTGTTGTTTGTGGCGCTGCTTTGAAGCGCACCTGTTTTCATATCGGTAGCGGAGTAGGAGCTGGCAAAGAAATGCCCGGGAACAGATAGCTCGTTATGATGAGCGTAAATGAATACGGTAAGTACATCTTCCGAAGCAAAGGCATCGATATGGAAATCTGCGTAAGCACTTTTGGCATTGCCCGAAACGGTCAGATTCCCGTTCTCGGCCACAATGTTCCCGAATTTCACATCATGGATAGGAAGTCCATTCAACTTGCGTAGCTCGTTGGCAAACTGCTGGGTCTTGTTCTTAATGTCAAGAGGGTTGGGGTTCTCCAACTTGGCGGCTATGTACAATTCGTCCTTGTAGGCCGCAGCGGTCATGTAGCCGTAAGCCAAGGTGGTTACTGTTGGCTTCTCTGGAAACTCGCACTTCAAACCCGTTTCGGGCATTTCCAGTTTATACGACCAGCCCCAATCGTATTTCTGATTCTTGGTGATCTGTGCGCTGGCCGAGATGCCTAGCGACAACAAGGCTGTTGCAGCTGCTACTTTCGTTTTCATGATGTATCAGGCTTTGGTGAATGCCGCCAAAAGGGGCATAAAGAAGTTGCGGCCGTTGCCGCTTAGGTTGCTGAGGTAGATATGTTGGGTTATGAACATGATCGGACAGCCTTTAACTGCCTAAGTGCCATTAGGGTTACGTTTTGGCTTCGAGCAGTGGGGCTCAGGCATCGATGAATGGGAGTGAGGCGCAGGTATATCGATGAACAGCCCCAGGTTTTTATGGTACTGTTCAAAGGAAGGTCATCAATTCCAATGCAGCATACTGTTTTACGCTGCTATAAGTGTATTTTCAGCACAAACAATAAACGACCCATGCATCCTATACTTGGCAGAGAACTCTATTTCGTGAAAGAACATGTTGGCGTGTTCAAAGCGGCCAATAACTACGATATCTACGATCCCGATAACAAGCAAATGCTTATGACCTGCCGAGAGAAGAACCTGAGCGGTTTTACCAAGGTGTTGCGCTTTACAGATTATAAACGCATGACCCCCTTCTGTGTAGAGATACACACCACAGAAGGGCAGAAGGTGCTTACCGTAAAGCGCGGTGTGGCCTTCTTCATATCTACCGTAGAGGTGTTTGACGAGAACGACAAACTGATAGGCAAGTTCAAGCAGAAGTTCTGGTCTATTGGTGGAAAATTCGATGTGCTGGATGCGAACGAACGCCCTTTGTGTACGCTAAAAGGCAAATGGACCAGCTGGGATTTCAGTTTTGAGCGCGATGGCCTGGTGCTGGGCCATGTAAGTAAGAAATGGGCGGGTATGGGTAAAGAACTGTTTACAAGTGCGGATAACTACATGCTACAGATAGACCGCAAAGTAGCTGCCGATAACCCTGTGCGGCTGCTTATACTGGGTGCCGTTATGTGTATAGATATGGTGCTGAAAGAATAAGGCCTAGGTGGTTTTGCATGGCTAACGAAGTATGGGGCTTGTTTTGTAAACATCCAACTCGCATTTACTTTATTATTGATTTTAACGACTGAAAAACAACCAATTAAAATAGTGCCCGGCATAACTGGCTAAAGAAAATGGTTTCTTTAGCCAACTGTTGTACTAAATTGCTGCTATGTGCTACCACATTGAAGAAGGCTATCGGAGGCGAATAAAGGAAGGCATCCGCATGGGTGCCAGCAAGGAAGACATCAACTACCACATAGACGAATTCAATCGTAAGTTCCCCGACCGTGCCATGCCCCGTATGGAAAGTGGCTATCACCTGAGCGGTTTTGCGCATCCCGAAGTGCCCATCTTTGTTTACACAGAGGAGTATGGCTTGGCGCTGCGCCCCATGTACTGGGGATTGATACCTGCCTGGTGTAAAGACGCAGCAAGTGCCACTAAACTCTGGAATCAGACCCTTAACGCGCGTAGCGAAAGCATGTACGAAAAGCCATCGTTCCGTGCAGCTGCCAGCCAGCAACGGGGCATTGTGCTGCTGCAATCGTTCTACGAGCATCACCACTTTGCCAAGCAGAGTTATCCGTTCAATATCCGTTTACAGTCGGACGAGCCTATGTTCGTGGCTGTGCTTTGGGACGAGTGGATAGACAGAACCACAGGCGAGGTGAGACCCACCTTCAGTATTGTTACCGTGGAAGGCAACGAACTGATGCGCACGCTGCATAACAATCCCAAGTTAGAGGGACCGCGTATGCCGCTCATCCTGCAAGAAGAAGACCTTGACCCTTGGCTTATGACCAACGGAAAGGATAGGAGTGAAGCGGTGCTGCATTTATGCAGGCCCTTCGCCAGCAAAGCATTGAAAGCCTACCCGGTACAACGGTTGCAGGGCAAGGCCGCTTTAGGCGATGTACCAGAGGCAACCCGACCCTTCGAATACCCCGAATTAGCGTTGGATACGGAGCTGATGGAGCTGTTGCATGCGGATTAAGAGTCAGGTGGGGCCCAGATCAGCTGAAGCGCTATTTTTAGTGCTGTGAAAAGCATGGGCTCTAAAGCCACTTTTACCAACTTACAACGGAACAGATGCAGGAAAGAGAACTATCAAAGTTAACAGACGAAGAGCTGTTGCAGGAAGCCAAGAAAATGAAGTCGGCAGCTATATGGAGCGCTTTGACCATCGGTTTTATGATAGGAGTGGTGTTTTACAGCGTAGCAAGGAACAGTATTGGATTCTTTACGCTTATCCCGTTGTTTTTCGTCTATAAAATGTTTCAAGGTTCTAAGAATAACGATGAGCTGAAAAGGCTCTTGAAGGAGCGAGATCTGGATTAACCGATATTGCTTCCACAATATCTGGAATTTGTCTTCGTTAGAGTTCAAACGACAGTACGCATCTGAAAACCTCGAAGCTTCTATGAATGGCTTCGGGGTTTTCTTTTTTGAAGTGTATCAGGTTTTCATCAAACCCGCCATCATTCTTACCTTCCGCATCCCAAATTAGAGGCATGAGCGAAGACACAGCATTAGGTAGCATTGAGCATATTTCGGTACACCGCGTAGGCAACAAGGCCAACGAGGAAGGAATGATCCTATCTGCAGAACCACTGCAATTGGAGTGGCGGGTTACGGAGGCATTGACCACTTATTTTCATTCGCCTCTTAAAACGCAAGAGTTTTACAGCCTGCATCACGAAAGTTCGTTGGAACTGAATGAGGTATACACGTACGCGAAGGCCATTTTCGGTGATCCCGAAAACCTACATGAGCAATCGGTCAAGTTGGCCAAGCATCTGTTTGAGGCCAGTACGCACCCGAAGATAAAAGGAGGGGAATTCTATACGGTTTTCTTCAAACATTGCTTGGTTGATGGCGAGTTGATAGATGCTGTTGGTCTCTTCAAATCGGAGAATAAGGATACCTTTCTGAAGGTGAATCCAACTGGCGATGGTTTTATCATCAAGTCCGATGAGGGCGTGAACATCAACAAATTGGACAAAGGTTGTCTGATATTTGATACAGAGCAGGAGGAAGGCTACGTTGTAGCTGTGGTAGACAATACCAACAAGAGTGTGGAAGCGCAATACTGGATAGATGATTTCCTGCACTTGAAGCAGCGTGAGGATGCCTATTTCCAAACGCAAAGTGTAATGGCCATGGCCAAGAGTTTCATTACCAAAGAGCTACCGCGCCAATTTGAAGTAGATAAGGCAGATCAGGCCGATCTACTGAACAAAAGCATCAGCTTCTTCAAAGAGCAAGAGAGTTTCAATATGCGCGATTTCGAGGCAGAGGTCATTGTTCAGCCCGAGGTCATCAGTCAGTTTCAACAGTACCGTCACGATTACCAGCAAGAGCGCGAGATGTACATACCGGATGCCTTCGATATTTCGACACCGGCAGTAAAGAAGCAGCAGGGAACGTTCAAGAGCATCCTCAAGTTGGACAAGAATTTTTCAGTTTACATACATGGTAATCGCAACATGATAGAGCGGGGAGAAGATGCCGATGGCCGCAAGTTTTACAAGTTGTATTATGATGAGGAGCGGTGATCAATGTGCGAATATGCGAATTGGGTAATGCGACAACTCGCCCATTCGCTTATTACTGAATTACATGATTCACTTCCCAGCAATCTGAACTTCAAGCGCTTTCATTTCATCCCGTAAACGGGCGGCTTCCAGAAAGTCCAACTCCTTTGCCGCAATCTCCATGAGGGTGCGCGTACGCTGAAGTTTCGTCTTCAACTCGTCCTTGCTCAGGTACTCAATACCTTCCTCAGCAGCCTTGTTAATGGTTTCTTCCATGTTGTACTTGGCTTTGCGTTTCATGGTACCAGCAACAGAGGTCTGCTCCATAATGGCTTCTCGCGATTTGACCAAAGCCGTAGGAACAAGACCGTTATCCATATTGAACTTGATCTGCTTCTCGCGTCTGCGTTCGGTCTCATCAATGGTGCGCTTCATGCTGTCCGTTATCTTATCGGCATACATGATCACCAATCCATTCACGTTACGGGCAGCACGGCCAGCTGTCTGGGTTAAACTTCGTTCCGAACGTAGGAATCCTTCCTTATCTGCATCCAAAATAGCCACTAGACTAACTTCCGGAAGATCCAAACCTTCACGCAGTAGATTGATGCCAATAAGCACATCGAAGTTTCCGAGACGAAGGTCGCGGAGTATTTCTACGCGCTCTACAGTATCTACTTCCGAGTGGATGTAACGGCATTTTACGTTCAAACGGGCCATGTATTTGGCTAATTCCTCGGCCATGCGCTTCGTAAGCGTGGTTACGAGAATACGACCACCATTCTTGATCGTTTTATCTACTTCGTCCAGCAGATCATCCACCTGATTAACGCTTGGTCGGATCACGACAGGGTCTAGTAGGCCTGTTGGGCGAATGACCTGCTCGGCAAAAACACCTTCAGCTTTCTCCATTTCGTAGTCAGCTGGTGTTGCCGAGACATAGATGAGCTGGTTGGTGATGGATTCAAACTCTTCGAACTTCAGCGGGCGGTTGTCCATGGCCGATGGGAGACGGAAACCGTATTCTACCAGATTGATCTTTCTGCTTCTATCGCCACCGTACATGGCACCGATCTGAGAAACAGTAACGTGGCTTTCGTCAATGAACATCAGGAAGTCGTCTGGGAAATAATCC
This sequence comes from Flavobacteriales bacterium, assembly GCA_018402015.1. GTDB lineage: Bacteria > Bacteroidota > Bacteroidia > UBA10329 > UBA10329 > UBA10329. The sequence continues at coordinate 5,154 of JAGYJL010000065.1, forward strand.
ATCAGACAGAAAGGTCGTGTGCCTGCCTTTCTACCATCGAAATACCGCGAATAATTCTCAATGCCAGAGCAGTAACCAAGCTCTCGCATCATTTCAATATCATATTCAACTCGTTCCTGTAACCGTTTAGCTTCTAGTGGTTTACCTATTTCTTTGAAATACTCAACCTGCTTTACCATATCCTCCTGTATCTCCCATATTTTCTGGAGTAGCGTATCCTTGGAAGTAACGAAGTTGTTGGCCGGATAAATGACCGCGCGTTGCAGTGTTTCAAGGGTTGAACCGCTACGAGGATCGATCTTCTCGATCTCTTCAACCTCATCGCCAAAGAAGAAGATGCGGTAGGCATAATCAGCGTAGGCCACATAGATGTCAACCGTATCGCCCTTTACACGAAACTGACCACGTTCCAATGTTTCGTTGGAACGGGCATAGAGGCTGGAAACGATGCTGTGCAGGAATGCTTCGCGGCTTATCAATTGTCCGACCTTGATCTCTACCGTATTATTTGAGAAATCTGTAGGATTACCGATGCCATAAATGCAGGAAACAGAAGAGACGACAATAACATCTCTTCGGCCCGAAAGCAGGGTAGAAGCCGCACTCAAACGATGCTTCTCAATCTCATCGTTGATCTGAAGATCCTTTTCAATGTAGGTATCTGTTACCGGCAGATAGGCTTCTGGTTGGTAGTAGTCGTAGTACGAAACGTAGTATTCTACTGCATTGTGAGGGAAGAACTGTTTGAACTCTCCGAACAGCTGCGCTGCCAAGGTCTTGTTGTGGCTTAGAATAAGTGTTGGCCGATTGGTCTGCGCAATAACATTGGCCATGGTAAAGGTCTTGCCAGAACCTGTTACTCCTAGTAGTACCTGATGCTCGTCCCCGCGCTCAACACCTTCCACCAATTGCCGAATTGCCGCGGGCTGGTCGCCCATGGGTTTAAAGTCGGCAATTAGTTCAAAGTGTTCATTCATTTTGAAGTGATGAAGTTAGGAGGTTTTGAAGTGATGATGAGAAAGCGCGTCATGCTGAATCCGTTTCAGCATCTGATTTGAGACCCTGAAACAAGTTCAGGGTGACGGTGCTAAAGACTCTTAAAATAATCCACCAATGTTTTACGCTCGGCATCGGTAAGTTTAGCATCCCAATGCACCAACCAATATGTGAGCATTGGCATTTCTTTTTCAGATACCACTTCAACGATTTCTTCAGCCATGTGACGTTGGTCGCCCGCAGGGCTCATATTCCATTCAGAGAAATTCAAATGCTCGCGGCCTTCCTTAATGTGGTTATCGAGGAAATAATTAACAGGAACCACATTGGCGTACCAAGGGTATGTTGTTTCGTAAGAGTGACAGTCCATACAGGCCTTATCGAGGATGCTCTTAACCTCTGCATTGGTCGTTTTGAATGAAGCGGTCGGTTCAACAGATACTACATCTCTATTGTGTGGAATGAACTGGATGAGACCGAGTGCAAGTACGATCGGGACGAGGATTTTACGTGTTTTTGACATGATTTTATTGAAATATGAAGAGCAACAAAGGTACGCAGGGCATAGTTTATTGGTTGTAGCTCAATAGTAGTAATGTAGGTAGGCCAGCGTTTCCATTAACATGGCAACACCTAAATGAACGATGAGCCCACCGAAAATGCTTTTGCTATGTATGGCCAAGACACCTAAAGCGTAACCTCCGAAAAAGGCGCCTACGGCTTCACCAGCGGGCTTGCCAAAATGGAAAACACAATAGAACGATGCCATTGCCAGAACAGCTCGTGTTCCCATAATCCGAACCATGGTTATGGCCAAAGCACCTCGGAAAATGGCTTCTACAGCTACAAATCCAGTTGCATAACAGGCCTCAAAAATGCCAGCTCTCCGACCAATGTTTAGTTCGAAAACATCCTTGAAATTCCACGGTTTGTACTGTGGATAAGCTTTCTGAAAGTCAGGAAAAAACGAAGCAGCTATTATTAATGGAGCAACTATGGCCAACACCAGGAAGTAGGGTTTCAATGTGTTCCAATCAGCGCGGAAACCATAATCAATAGCAACCCATCGTTTAAAAACAAACCAAACAAGTCCTAAGCCAGCCAAAGAAATCACCATTTGGTGTACGAAAAAATGGCATTTGGACACGAATATCATCTCTTGTAGATTCCAGCCTTGGGTGCGTACATCAATCAGGCGCAGAATATGTAACTTAGGAATCATAGCTATGAACACAAAGACCAGCCCGAGTATCCAGAATCTCCAATCTTTCAGAAAGGCAACATCGGTTTTCCAAGCAGCTAGCAGAGCAGTGGCAAAATAGGTTCCACCAAATAGGATTCCGTAGTAACCCAAGCGAGGAATAAATCCTTCACGTAGATCGAATGGACTGATGTCCACTGTTGGCATATAGTTTACAAACATGGCCAATGCAAGAAATAGCATGGTTGCGCCATAAACCAGCCAATTGAAATCTTGATGGATAAATTGGCGAAGGGCCTGATACAGATCTTTCATCGGTGACGAATATCGTTAATCGAAACGTTGAATGGAGATTGACGCTAATCACAGTGGTGTGTGCTTAAGGTCACTATAAAAGAGTGTAAAGTTGAAGACCTTACAGGCAAGTTCGCGGGGCTGGTAACAACATTAGCTCCTGTGGTACTGTTATACAAACAAAATCAAATGAAATGAAAAGGATATTCAAAATATTGATAGTGATGGCGATGCTTGCTCCTGTTGCTCTATTTGCGCAAGATGGAATGCAAGACGTGATTTACCTGAAAGACGGAAGTATTTACAAGGGGATGATCGTGGAAACGGTTCCGAATGTGAGTTATAAGATCAAGTCGAAGGACGGTAACGTATTTGCCGTAAAGGTTGACGAGGTAGAGAAGATAACGAAGGAAGCGAGAGAATACAATCGTAGTGGTTATGGCGATTGGGGACATAGAGGATGGGGAAAGGATTCACTCCGTTACGAACCTAGAACCAAAGGTTACTTCAATGAAGTACAAGTGTTAATTGAGAATGTGCAAGGAGGGGTTCGCATGGTGAACGGATATAAGTTCAACCGCTTCGCTTATCTCGGAGTTGGTATTGGAATTGACCGTGTTTTCTCCAATCCATTCAATCCTAAGGTAAACGGATTGGACAAGAAAGAGCTTGCCGGTATTTACTTGCCATTATACTTATATCACGCTGGTGATGGCCCTACAAGAGGACGTTTTACACCGTTCTACGCTATTGAAGCGGGTTATGCCATGGCTTTTAAAGGCTTTGGCGGTTCTGACAGGAACGTAGATGACTTCGGTAATAGGCTTGAAGGTGGTGTTATTGCAGGTGCTGGTCTCGGTTTCAAGCTTCAGTCGAAAAGACATCGAGGTCATTTCAGCATTCTTTTCAATGTAAATTACAAACAAGTGAACTTTGAGCGAGATCAGTTGTTCATTAGTAACGGTGGCCAAGTAACAGGGTCTGTGACTCAAGAAGGAGTTGGCCACCTGATTATTCCGGGTATAAGACTTGGAGTAGGTTTTTAAGCAAGAGGGTAGGTAGCCTTCCGTTCTCATGGAGGGTGATTGGTTGATCGAGGCCGCTAGCAACGCTAGCGGCCTTACTTTTTAGAAATATTTTTTGTCAAATGAATTACTTATCCCGTAAAACGAGACTCAAAAAATGGGTTGGCACAATAATTGGCTAGGTCAGAGTGTTTAGAATGGTAGATGAAGAGAATCACTACCTAAACCTTTAAAATAAACGACCATGAAAGCGACAGGAGAAAATTCAATGACGTCAGGACAAGGAATTGAGCAATTGCTACACCTGATCAGTTTGCCAGAGAGCATAGCAGCGAAGAACGGAGGTATTTTCAAGGGAAAGGTGGTAAGCGCCAAGACCGGTTATAGAGTATTCGGATGTGTTGTGGAACTTATCGGAACAGGCCGAACGTATATTACCTCACCAACGGGTTACTTCAAAATGACCGGAGTTCCAGAGGGTATCTACCTTGCTAAATTCTCTTTTCCAGGATTCAAAGATGTAACTGAAGCAGTAGTTGTGTTGAATGACGAATCTTTAGACGTAACACTGGAGCTTGATGTGATAGAGGAGTAGGATTCCTCACGGAATGAAAAACAAAGGCGGCCATTTAATGGCCGCCTTTTTTAATGCTGAACAATAAACTTTTGCGATGCAACGGATTTATCACCGATCAACAATAGTTGGTAAACACCGTTATTCAGATCAGAAACATCTATAGTTGATACGAAAGAGGACTCGAATACTAATTTACCTGTGATATCCGTTACTCTCACTGTGTTCCAGTTTTCATTCGTTCTGATGCCTAAATCAACTGACGCAGGTACTGGACCAGCAATCACAGACTGTTTTTCCACTTCATTTAGACCTACCACTTGTGGACTGCAAAAATGGTTGGGATGTTCGGTGCTTCCATCAATGACGATATTTTCATCGCCAGGAAAGTACAGCGTGTAACTGAAAAAGACCAACATCATTTCTTCCGTTGTTGCTTCACCCGCAGTTACCAATTGTGGAGGATTGTTCGGGTTATTCGGGTTGTTGCTCGTATTGTCATACGTGGCTGTGCTGAATAACGTACTTCCTCCTGGAACCTTAATGGGGTTTCGGAAATCGTAAAACCCTTGCCAATGGAAGTCCCAATCTTGGATTTCTATGAAAGGAATGGTTTCATTGTTTGGCGTCACAGCCCAAGCACTTATCGATTTACCTAGTAAGTGCATATGAGGACTAACATCCAAAACGGTGATATCATACTGGCTAGGCACGTTATACTCGCATGTGAAGGTTCTAACCTGATTGGCAGGAATGATCAATTGACCTTCATTCAGGGTGAAATGGTTCAATGGAGAAGCAATCACTACTTCTCGTACAAATCCTGTTGTGTATTTGATATTGACCTTTGTTTGGTCAAGCTGTCCGTTGACTGTGGCGGGATAATGAACTTGCATGATAACATTGGCTCCAGCTGGTAGTCGAACACCCATTCCTGAAGGATATACTTTATGGCCTTGACCAGGGACCCATCCTCCGATAAGTTCGGAAGCGCTACTTCCAGTTCCACCAAAACTGGTGTAGCCCGGACCCGGATCATTTGCATCAAGTTGAATCGGGGTATTAGTGCCATCTTGAAATAAAAGAACGTGGTGAACAGCCTCTCGATTTCCAGGAACAATCTCAATTTCCGTTATGAAAACGTCCTCGGAAAGTCCAGTAGGAATAACGAAACATCTATATACGTCATTACCATTTGTACTTATGGTGTATTGCTGCATCTGAAGAACAAGATCAGGTGATGTAATGGATTCTCCAGTTGTATAAACGGGAGCTTGAGGAGGTGTTCCGATACCTTCTGGCGTTCCTCCGTTTACCCAATCGCTGATGACGTTTATTTCATCTTCCGTTAATAAGCGTTCATGTGCCAGTTGATTGAACTCAGTACTTGGTGGCCAAGGCGGCATAGTTCCTGCATTTACAGCCTGATATACTCCATAAGCGGCAGCTGAGGCCTCCGAATAATCCATCAGACCAAACGGAGCGATTCCTCCAGAATGATGGCAAGTTGTGCAATGCTCATACAGAATGCAGGATACATCAGAATTGTACGTAGGCGTTTGACCCAACGCGACAGTTGCCAAAAGAGAGAAACTAAGAGTTAGAAGCTTTTTCATGATAGGTGATTACCTATCAAAGTTACTCATTCCTAAAGTCTAATGATACGGAGTTGATGCAATACCGCATTCCGGTCTTGTCTGAGGGTCCATCTGGAAATACATGGCCTAAATGACCACCACAGTTCCCACACAAAACTTCTGTACGGATCATTCCATGGCTTTTATCTAGTTTTTCAACCACCACGCCATCTTCTGCTGTTTTGTAGAATGCTGGCCAACCACAACCGCTATCGTACTTGGATCCAGAATCGAATAATTTGGTTCCGCAACCTGCGCAATGGTAAGCACCATCCTCAAAATGGATATCGTACTTTCCCGTAAATGGTCGTTCTGTTCCTTTTTTTCGAAGAATGTAGAATTCTTCCTCGGTCAATTCATTTTTCCACTCGTCTTCTGATTTGTTCAGGGAAAATTCGTGTTTGTTGTTCATGTTGTAAGAAAAAAGAAGCCCCGCATCTTTGCAGGGCTTCCGATTTAACGTGAATGGAGTTTTGTTGTTCAGTTCACCACAAGTTTCTCTCTGGTAAGAATTCTGTGCTCGTCTACTACTTGAATGAAATACATACCGGCTGCTAGGCCATCTCTTGCAATGGAAAGTTGAGAAGCTGTTACGTTTCCGTAATTGCGGATGATCTTGCCAGATGGGTCAATGAGCGATACGCTTATGTTTGCGTTGAATCGATTGTGAATCTTAAGCGTGGTTGATTCTTCCATAGGATTGGGGAAAAGTGATAACTCAACGCCACCATCAACCAACTCATCAACACCCGTATAAGCAACTAAACAGGCATTCAGTCCATCAACACGTTTGATGGTTTCTTCATAATTCTGATTCACCACAGATTGTATTCGTGAAATACAAACCAAGGTATCTGTTAGAGAGAAGTAGTGAATTCTGCAAAGTGGAGTTGGGGTAGTGAACTTTGGTACCAAAGAATCCTGATAGCTGATTCCGATCACTTCCGTTCCGCCTAAAGACCATTCTGGAGTTACAGGGTAAGCTTGAGGATCGACCAGGTTTTCTACACTTTCGATCGTAATTCCAGACATTTCGAGCTGATATGCAGCAATAAAGTTGTCTGGATTCTTGACGTAGATATCAATGATCTGAAGATTATGATCCACGTAGCCAATGCTGAATTCGACCGTATCGTAAATATTGGTTACACCGTATGGGAAGTTGCAATGATCGTGTGCAGATCCTGTAACGTGGCCATCGTTCGTCTGCGAACAATCAACCATCAGGGCAGCGTCATACACATCAATCTCGCCATCCGCATTAAGGTCGTTACAAGGGGTAGGAGTGATGTCGTTTGCAAGAATGTCGGTTACATATACATGTGCGTCCAAGTTGTTCTGAGTCGCATCCGTATTGATGTCTCCTCGAAGCGCAGTTCCAGCACAGGTTCCTTCGCAATCTGGTTGTGCGTTACCGTATATCTGTCCTTGGCAATCTACATACGGTTCACAATCAGGCAATTGTTCTACGAACATTGCACCGTTCGCATCTCGTCCGATGTAGATACAAAGCTGCGCCCAGTTGTTCATCATGTTGGTCTCATACCGACCTAATGCATCTGGGTCGTTGTCCCAGTTTGTGGTGTTTACGAATGTATAGAGGCCTGTATCAACATCTGTAACGTCAATCCATTGACAAGATAGGCCAGATGAGTAGATGTCTCCGCAGCCAGCTGAGATTCCCATGGTACTGCAGCCGTATTGCGCTGTTCCTCCACCAGAGCATTCCAGATCCATTACACAGAATCCGTTCTTAAAACCTATCGGAATCTCTATGCCATTCACATCGTACAATTTGTACTCTGCGTATCCTTTGTAGTGGGTATGATTGTGACAGTTCTGAAAATCGAATTGATCTGGGTTTGCACTAGGACTTCCGATGTAATAGTCGAGGTTGCCAATGTTCTTAATATGAGTTGTAAAACGAATGATATCACGCATACCGTATCCATTCATACAACCTTCCTCTACCTGGCAATCGTTTTGAGGCACATTCATACTAGACATGTAAAGCGATGTAGAAAGCACGTCTGACAACACGATAAGGTCTGGGCCATCTGGACAGGCCGGATCTCCAGGATAAATACAGTTTCCGTCTGAGACAGAGGCCAGCGGATTGTAGTTACATGCTGTTGGATCCATACAACCAATTACTGGTCCGTTATAGGTGAGTGACCAATCGATGCTTCCGCTACAATCGTTGTTGTCTGTTCCAATTCTGATCCAATATTCTACACCGCCTTCAAGCAACGCGCCTCCGATCATGGCCTGAGGACCGCAGCCTCCCTGATCGTCATCGTAATAAATGGTACCTGTGTTATCGTCTGCCCAAACCAGTCCTTCGCAGTAATCGTAGACCCAGAGACGAGAGTCACATGCATTATTGCAAGCGTCAATAGCATAAGTACCCGTTTCAGTAGGAGTGAAGGAGTACCATGTGTTTGCCATAGGTGCAGTGTAAGAACCTTCTGAAACCACGAATGGGTCGTTGCAAGATGAACCCGGAGGACAGTTGAAAAGGTTGAAAGCGTAGTTTGTAAAATTGCCTCCCGTTGCAACTTCCTGACCATTGATTAAGACGGTATAGCTACCATTTCCGAAAGAACAACACATTCCATCACCGAAAGAATCGAAAATCTCGAATCGCATGCAGGTGTTCTCGTCAACACAAATGGTGTCACCATACCAAGTGTTGTTGGCGTAAGCATCGTTCTGGCCGCCACTGGCAAGAACGTTTCCATCGCTACTAAGCAAATTCCATTCAGTTTCGTAACCATAATTGTCGGTTAAAATTTGAATGGCTACTTCAATTTGATCTGTTTCGCACTGCGCAAAGGATGTA
>JAGYJL010000066.1 GCA_018402015.1 Flavobacteriales bacterium
GAAGTAGGCTTTTCGGCAAACTGTGGACTGGAATCATAACACGGATACATGTTCTGTCCATTGTAAGGATACATCGTTGCCGTGTAGTATATCTCTGCATTATTGGCAGCAACCAAGTTGTCTACCGAGTTCCGACAGCAGCGATTGTATTTGACAACATACCCGTTCGCAGGAGGAACACCGTTCAGCTGAATAGGGTCGGTTGCGAAGAGATATTCACGAATAGATATATCTCCTGGATTGGCAGAGCCGCAGGGTGATCCGCAATCTCCAGTGGTAATGTCTGTCTCTGAAATGATATTGAGCGGAATGTCAATACCAACGAAATCAGGATGGTTATCGATCTTAAGAACCTGATCGGCCGTGGTTATGATGGTGTTCTGAACGGAACAATCCCGATACAGCTTCAAGTAGAAAACAAATTCTCCCGATGGTAAACATTCCCAGTAGATGTCTCCACCGACCACATGCTCCGAACGAGCATCCTGCGTCCAAAAAAGCAATACCAGAATCGGTGCAAGAAGTAGTTTGAGGAAGATGCTGTTAAAACTCATTCGGGTTGCCCAAAGCCTGGGTGCTAAGTTACCAATAATTACCCGCTGCTTTGGGTAATTCCGTGCTTACAGAACGCACAACGGAAGGTAAAGTTGCTTATTGCAATGGTTGTCCTGCAGTAACTTGTTTCAGGTCTTCGCGCTGAAGGTAGGTTTGAGCCAATTCTCGGAGCCTTTCCGGAGTAATGGTTTTTATCCGATGTATGAATTCGTGGTGTGTGTCTATACTCAGGCCATACTTCAGGTAAGACTTCCATTTGCCAGCTACTTGAAAAGGTCCGTCAATACTTTTAAGCACGGATCCCAGCATGTAATTGCGAACCAGATCTAGCTCATCATTAGGTATCAGGTCTCTTCTTAAACGCTCAATTTCAATGTATATCTCGTTCAATGTTGCCTGGCACACGTTGGCACCAACTTCGGTTGAAATAGAAAGGTATCCGCCTCGTTTAAGACTAACAATCCCTGCACTAATACCGTAGGTGTAGCCTTTGTCTTCTCGGATATTGCTCATCAATCTTGATCCGAAATAACCACCAAGCACAGTGGCAAGTATTTGCATGCCTGTAAAATCCGGATGCGTTCTATTGAACAGAACACGGCCTATGCGGATAGCATTTTGCACTGCATCTTCTTTAGGAACATGCACGGTTTTCGCTTCTACTTCCACAAAATTCAAAGGTCTTTCCGGCTGAGACTGTCTAGCGTCCTTGCCAAAGAACTCTTCCAATCGAAGGAATGTGTCAGGCGCAATTTTTCCAGAAACAATGATGTAGCTGATCTTGTCTTTAACGTGCGCATTGTGAAAAGCAACCAGATCTTCGCGTTTTAAGGCTTGGTAATCCTCCAACTTTGCAGATCTACCGTAAGGATGATCTCCTCCAAACAAAGATGCGCTGAAAGCTTTCGAGCAGAGATACCCTACTTTCTGCTCATTCACCATCAATTCCTGTTGGTTGCTAAGAACATACGTTTCAAACTCGCGCTCAGGATAGTTTGCTAGAGAATACACCTCTGCCAACGTTGGTAGCGTGTGCGCTAAATGTTTGTTAAGCGTGTAAAGAGATAACGAACATTCTTCGTGTGCTATTTCCGTTTGTATGTAGGAACCGTAGTAGTCAACCGCCTCGGCAATCTCAGCAGCAGTTCGTTTTGAAGTGCCCTCCTTCATCAGGTTGATGGCTGACGAGCCAACAAGAATTTTATCTGGGGTGGAGGTTCCGGCACCGAAAACCAATTCAATTTTCAACACGTCTTGCTCTCCAGCATTGATACTGAAAACAGGCAAACCGTTACTCAGATGCTGCACCGCTGGTTCCATCAGATCGATGGTGTCGATCTTTCCAAAAGCTGGTTCTTTCACTCGATCCATCATCCGTTCTTTCGTTTGTAAATGAGTGTTGAGGAATTCGTTTTTACTAAACTTTCCTTTGCAATGCGCTGAATGTCTTGAACCGTAACGGCTCTGTATTTTTGCATTTCGTGATTGATATCATCGGCATCGCCTATCAATTCATGATACGCCAATCCGATAGCACGATTGAGCAGATTCATTTCGGCAAACTCATGGTTCGCCTCTACTTGATTCATCACTTTTCCGAGTTCGGCTTCTGTAACCAATTCGGTTCTCAGTAATTCCAGTTCTTCCCAAATGGCCGCCTCGGCTTCCTCAATCGTTTTATCCTGAGATAGATGCCCTGCAACCGTAAACAGACTCGGGTCGCTTTCGCCCATTAAGAATGCGTTGGCAGAAGTGAATATTCTTTTCTCCTGCACTAAGCGTTGCTGCAATCTGCTGGAATGGCCTCCGGCCAAAACATCTGATAGGAGATCCCAAGTTTGGTAGTCAGCATCATTTTTGCCTACCATGTGGAAAGAGATGTAGATCGCATCCAACGGAACAGGTCTTTCAACCGTGTTTCTTCTTGCTTCTGTCTGTTTCGGTTCCTGAGGTAGATTTCTAACAGGTTTTGGACCTTTATCGATGGGTTCGAACCATTTTTCTGCCAAACGTTTCACTTCATCCAACTGCACATTTCCGGCCACTACCATCACGGCATTTTTCGGCCGATAAAATTTCTGATAGAAAGCCTTCACTTCATCCATTGTGGCCTCTTCAATGTGCTTTTCTTCCTTTCCTATGGTGGCCCATTGATAAGGATGGGCGATGTAAGCCAGCGGTCGCATCAGTAACCAAGCATCGCCATAAGGCTGATTGAGGTATCGTTGTCGGAATTCCTCAACAACCACATTGCGCTGTACTTCCAGGCTTTTTGGTGTAAAGGCAAGATCGAGCATTCTGTCACTTTCCAACCAAAAAGCTGTTTCCAGATTCTGTGCTGGTAGCGTTATATAGTAATTGGTGATATCCGTTGAAGTGAAAGCGTTATTGGACCCTCCAGCCACTTGAAGCGGAGAATCATATGACGGAATGTTCACCGAGCCACCGAACATCAGATGTTCGAAAAGATGCGCGAATCCTGTTCGGTTCGGGTCTTCATCTCTGGAACCTACATCATACATGATATTGAGGCAGGCCAACGGAGTGGAACGGTCTTCATGAACAATGACCGTAAGTCCGTTTTTAAGTTCAAATTTTTCGAATTGGATTTTTCCCATGCTGCCTGCAATGATACACATTGCCGCCCCAATTCCTAAAGTCTGTTAACGGCCAAATAATGCGAGAAACCCATGCGTTCCAAGCCAAACCCAAACAAAAAACTTACATCATGGAAACACCCAACACCAATTCAAATCCAGGAGTCGTAGAACGATTCAATCTTTGGCTTAGCGGCTCCGTCACGGTTCGCGTATTCAGTATTACCATTCTGGTTCTTCTCCTCATGATTCCAAATTCAATGATTCGCGATATTATTCGTGAAAGACAGTTGACAAGCGAGGAAGCCATTACAGAAGTTAGTGGCAAATGGGGTTACGCACAGACCGTAATTGGTCCAGTGGTTTCGGTGCCTTACCTTACTTACACCGAAGACAAGGAAGGGAAACGAACCTACACGAAGCACTGGAGTCATTTTCTGCCAGAAGACCTATTGGTGCAATCTGATGTAGCCACGAATACTCGTAAGCGTGGCATTTACGAAGTAGTGGTTTACAGTTCGGAGATGAAGCTTTCGGGCAATTTCCAAAGGCCCGACCCAGCCAAACTGAACATTGCTCCTGAATTTTTCCTGCTCAACGAAGCGATCATCAGCATGGGAATTCCAGATATGCGTGGAATCAGCGAGAAGGTGAAACTGAATTTTGGAGATACGATTGCCGAATTCGGACCTGGAATTCCTACAAGTGAGGTGTTTGATGAAGGCATTTCTGTACAGATTCCAATAGATGAAAAGCCAACCTTCGATTTTTCCATTGACCTTGCTTTGCGTGGCAGTCAGATGCTGAATTTTGTGCCTTTAGGTCGCGCAACTCGGGTTGAACTGAAGTCTGACTGGCCACATCCGAGTTTCAGTGGCTCATTCCTTCCCGATTCGCATGAGATCACTGACGAAGGGTTTACAGCTACATGGAAAGTGCTGGACCTTAATCGAAACTTTCCTCAATCTTGGAAAGGACAGCGAATGGGAATCAATGAATCTTCTTTCGGATTCGAACTATTTATGCCCAACGACCATTACCAACAGAGCATGCGTTCGGCCAAGTACGCCATCCTGTTCATCTCGCTCACATTCATGGTTTTCTTCTTCATGGAAACCATCAATAAGAAGCGGATTCATCCAATTCAGTACATTCTAGTGGGTTTGGCGCTTTCCATCTTCTTCGTTCTGATCCTTTCTCTTTCTGAGTTCATCGGGTTCAACGCAGCGTACGCCATCGGAGCAGTTGCAACCACGTTGCTCATCGTCATTTACAGTTCAAGTATTCTCACCAGCGGAAAACTTACAGCGTTCTTGTTCGGTTTGCTGACCGTCATGTATGGATTCATCTTTACCATACTACAGTTGGAAGACACGGCCCTGTTGGTTGGCAGCATCGGCCTGTTCATCATTTTGGCAACCATCATGATATGGAGCCGAAAGGTAGATTGGTATGCAGGCGTTAGCAAATGATAATGGCACTTGGGTGGTGGGATTTTTCCTGCCGCCCATTTCTACTCTTATCAGCTCATCAACAATTCTTGAAAACTATTAACGCCATTTAGACTTTCTGCCGTTCAAAAAAGCCCTATTTTCGGCACTCCAAAAAGCAAAATCATATGAATATTCATGAATATCAGGGTAAAAGCATTCTGAGTAGTTTCGGAGTGACCGTGCAGCGCGGAAAGGTTGTAGACAAATTGGAAGATGCCGTAGCAGCTGCCAAGGAATTGAGTGCAGAAACAGGCACGTCATGGTTTGTGGTTAAAGCACAGATACACGCTGGCGGTAGAGGAAAAGGAGTTGTTCAAGAAACAGGATCTCACGGAGTTGTTCTTGCAAAAGGGTTGGACAAAGTAGAAGATACCGTTAAAGGAATTCTTGGAGGCCATTTGGAAACCGCTCAGACAAATGGAGTGGGTAAGAAAGTAAACAAGGTTCTGATCGCAGAAGATGTTTACTATCCAGGCGAAGTTGAAACGGAGGAGTTCTATATGAGTGTGTTGATGAACCGTGCAACGGGAAAGAACATGATCATGTATTCTACCGAAGGTGGTATGGACATTGAGTCTGTTGCTGAACACACGCCACATCTGATCTTCAAAGAAGAGGTCGACCCAGGTTTAGGACTTCAAGGATTCCAAGCACGCAAAATTGCTTTCAATCTTGGGCTTTCCGGACAGGCATTCAAGGAAATGACCAAGTTCGTTTTTGCGCTTTACAAGGCGTATGTAAGCAGCGATAGCGCCATGTTTGAGATCAATCCGGTACTGAAAACATCTGACAACAAGATTCTTGCTGTTGATGCGAAGGTGACTTTGGATGGAAACGCACTTTATCGTCATCCGGATTACGCTGCCATGCGAGATGAAAGTGAAGAAGACCCGACAGAAGTGGAAGCCGGAAAAGTTGGTCTGAACTACGTGAAGTTGGACGGAAACGTTGGCTGCATGGTAAACGGTGCTGGACTTGCAATGGCCACTATGGACATGATCAAATTGCTCGGTTTTGAGCCAGCTAACTTCTTGGACGTGGGAGGAACTGCAGATGCAAAACGCGTGGAGCAAGCATTCCGTATCATCTTAAAAGATCCGAACGTAAAAGCCATTCTGGTGAATATCTTCGGAGGAATTGTAAGGTGTGATAGAGTTGCACAAGGTGTGGTTGATGCATACAAGAACATGGGCGAGATAAACGTGCCGATCATTGTTCGTTTGCAAGGAACCAATGCTGTAGAAGCAAAGCAGATCATTGACGAAAGTGGACTGAAAGTAATGTCTGCTATTGCGCTGAAAGAAGCTGCTGAGAAAGTGAAAGAAGCACTTTCTTGATAACTATTAGAATTGATTGGCAAAGGCCCTTCCGTGAAAACGGAAGGGCTTTTTTATTTTCTTCCATTCTCATTTGTCACGCTGACGAAGGAAGCGTCTCAAGCTAGGATTCCTCGTTCCTCGGAATGACAAAATGAGTTTGCCGTTTCTGATCTAGTGTTAAATCCAACCTCTTAGCTTGTAGTAAAAGATAGCGCAGTACTCGCGCAGCACCACAATCTCATATTTCAAGTAACTCCAGAGATTGTATCGCCAAGGTAGATCGCCAGACTGTTCGGGGTGTTTCTTGCTCTTCAGTTTTCGTTCACTGATGGGTTTTTCGAAGGAAGGAAGTCCGCCAACTAGTTGCAATCCTGCTTTTTGAAGCGAGCGAATGGAACGAAACATGTGTTCGGGACTCGTTATGACAAGCACTGGAACTTCCGCTCTTCCTTTCAACAAAATTGAAATATTCTCTGCTTGAGAATGTGTGTCGAATCCGCGAGGTTCGTAGCTGATGCGCGTGCTGTCTACGCCACGGATCACCAATTCCTTTTTCATTAGGTCTAGTTGAAAGGTATTCGAACTGTCATTGTCGAAAGGATGCGCGATGATGATTTCGCTTTCAGGGAACTTGCGAGCTGCCTTTGCTGCAAAATAGGTTCGCATCAAACCATCTGCACTAGGCATGCCGCTGCCGCCTAGTACGACAATCACCTCAGGATTCGTTCTCAAGGGTTTGCAGTGGGTGCCAAGTTGGTGGTAAGCCAGATACGGAATGTCTGTAAAGGCCAGAACGAGCATGATCAGGGCCACGGTTCCAACGACCTGTAAAAGTCGACTCGCTATGTTTTTAGACAAAGACATTGGTTATGCTCGAAAGTAAGACTAAAGCGCTTACTCGCTGTCGACCATCGCTGGTTTCAAGTTCAATACGCTCTCCGCAAAACGGAATGTTTCCTCCATCACGCTCTCTACATCTTTAGAGCGCAGCGGATTGGTGATGACGTGTGCTTCCACATCCGGAAACTCAACATAAACCTTCTCAGACTCAGGCGTGCCCAGTTCATCCATCATGTTACGCATGGCCTGCACAGACACGATCATATCCTGATTCTCCTCGTCTTTATAATAGCAGCCCACAAAAACAGGTTGCGTGATCTTACCGAAGGTTTCGGCAGTCATGGTCTCATTGATCAACACGCGGGTTGTTTGCAGGCCCTCCAACCGGTAACTTGTCTGCCAGTATTTTTTGAATTCATCAGGCGCTTCGTACGAACGGTTTTTGCCACCCATCACCAACCGAACTATCTGCAAACCCCACGGCATGGTAAGCACCTGAGAGTTCGGGTCGTAGATATCTACGTTGGGAGAATAGGCAATGACGGCCTCAATTTCAGGGTCGTGAGCCGCGAGGTAGAAAGCCAACGTACCGCCTGTAGAGCAGCACATGATGATCACTTTCTCGCCAATTGTTTTAGCTATCGCGATAGCTTCTTTGGCCGATTGCAGGTAATTCTCTGGAGTCAGGTCTCCCAACGCATCGGGCGACTCAATGCCATGTCCGTACAACCGCGGCAGGTACATGTTCATTCCGTATCGCTTCGCGAATTCATAATGCACAGGATTGCCTTCCATCCGCGAGGCGCTCAATCCGTGCAGATAGACCACTGAATATTCGGTTTTCATCACAGAATCGTTCACCCAAAAGATGGTGGCCTCATTCTTCGGTTTCATCGTTTTAAAACCACTTTCCTTATAGGCTATCCAACCATCCAAAGAATCTAACGGAATATCCATGGAAGTAGGAGATGGATCGAGTTTAGGCTCTGGCGGTGTGGGGCCGAGCATGTATGTGATGGAGATTCCAATGACAAGGAACAGAGCGAAGTAGGCTGCTTTTTTCATTTGGTTGATTTTACATCCAGCGCATCACGGACGCCATTTCCTACTAAGGTAAACGCAAGTACCATTAGCAGAATGGCTGCTCCTGGGATCAGGGCCAAATAAGCTTTATCCATTATGATGTAGCCGTAATGATCTTTGATCATCGCTCCCCAACTTGGAATAGGTGGTTGAGCCCCAATGCCTAAGAAACTCAAACCGGCTTCAATAAGGATTGCTGAAGCAAAATTGGCTGCTGAGATAACAATGACGGGCCCGAGAATATTCGGTAGAATATGCTTCACGATGGTTCTGTAGCCAGAGTAGCCCAAAGCGCGACAAGCTTCCACATATTCCTTCTCGCGGATGCCTAGTATCTGCCCGCGTACGATACGCGCCACATCAACCCACATGGCCATTCCTACAGCAACAAAAACCTGCCAGAATCCCTTGCCCATTGCCAACGTAATTGCAATTACGAGTAGAAGTAGAGGAATGCTCCAAACCACCGTAACGAACCACATCACCACATTGTCAATCCAACCACGGAAAAAACCGGCCAACGAACCCATAAGAATGCCAACGAACAGCGAGATGGCAACAGCTACAAAACCGATGCTTAATGAGATGCGGGTTCCGAGGATCATTCGGCTCAATAGATCACGACCGAATCGGTCGGTGCCAAGCCAAAATGTTCGGGTTTCTATTAATTCCTGTTCAATTTCTTCGGCATTTTTGTCTTCGGAGTGAAGCGCATTGAACGGGTATTGGACCAATTCGCCATCGTTAGGTGTGTCGCCAGTGTAACGCTCAATAACCAATGTATCGGCAGAAAACGAATGACTGTAAATCGGAATCCAAGAATACACCTCCTGTTTACCTACCGTGACAGCTTCTATGAAGTTAATTGCAGGTACTGATGACCTTGGTATTTTCAGAAATGTGAAAGTAGAACCTGGTTTTTTTGCCGCCAACTCAATGGTCTGTCGGTTAGCATGCGGACTTCCATCTGGAGTGATCAGTGGACCGAGTATAGCAAGAATCACTGCGATAAGAATGACCACAGAACCAAAAACAGCTGCACTGTCTTTTCTGAATCTGCGCCAAGCCAACTGACCGAGTGATGTTCCCTTCTCAGTCATTCACATTGATGTTTCTTCCTTTCCAAACATAGTTTTGCACGTTTCCAAAGATGCCAAGAAAGGTAACGTAGATTGAAATGAAAATTTCGGCAATTAGAATGTGAGAAATGCCGCAATAAGGTTGCAGTTCTCGGCTTACAGTTCGTGTGATAATAAGATCTAAAAGCGTTTTTACGAAAAGGATCCACATCAATCTGTCTGCCCAAAAGGATCCAAAGGAAAACACAATGGCCACAAGAGAAACGAATGCAGCTACATTGGCCAAATAGGTGACCACGGCAGTTCCCTTTACCAATGAACTGCTGTAGCCTCCTTTTTTTGAAAGCCATCGTTTGCGCTGTTGCCAAAAAGTGGAGTAGGTGGTTTGAGGCCTGGTAGATACAACCGATTCATAATGTTTTACAAATCGGACCGAGTCTGGCCATTTTTCACTGAACTTCAACATGGTGAAAACATCATCACCCGAAGGATTTTCGGAGTTCTCATAACCACCAAGTTCAATGAAAGCGTTTTTGTCAAAGAACAAATTGGCGCCATTTGCCATGATTGGTCTCTGATGCGAAGCAAAACCGCCTGTCAATCCCATTATGGCCAGCATTTCCAAAGATTGAACTCGTTCGAGAACAGTTACTGCAGGTTCTAGAACAACTGGCCCGAGCAGCATTTTTGTTTGCGTCTCTTCCCAATGAGACATCATACTGATGAGCCATTCTGAAGGAACGCGGCAGTCGGCATCAACAGTTGCGATAATCCCAAATTCAGCTTGCACGATACCTGTTTGAAGCGCAGCTTTTTTGCCATCTCCATGCGTGTTTGAAAGTACTTTGAGGTTTGGGAATTCAGTCTGAAGAGCTCTGCATTTTTCTAACGTATCATCTTCCGAATGGTCGTCAACTACAATCAATTCAAACAGTTCGGTTGTGTAACTCTGATTAAAGATATCGCGCACTACGGTTTCAATATTGACAGATTCGTTGCGAGCTGCAACAAGTGCGCTAACGCCACGTGTTGGTGTTTTTTCTTCCTCAACAAGCAAGTTCTTCCAGCCAGAAATAGCGTAAACGATCATGGCTGAATACAGCAAGGTAATTGCTCCTCCAAAAGCGTAAAGAAGAATCCAGACCCACTCCATCAATCAGATTTTCGGAAGAAGCGGAGTTGGAAAATAAACACTACACCGATCAACGCTGGTACGGCCAAGTTGATGAGCCAAAGCATGGCACTAGCTGTAAAAATGCCACTAACGTTTGTAGATACCATTCCTAAAAAGTAAACAGCAATGGAGCCCCGCACTCCCAATTCGGTAATGGCTATCGTTGGAATAGCCGTCATCACGAAATACGTCATCGATATCATCATCATAGCAGGTCCGTAATTGATATTCACACTGAATAGGTCCAGCAATAAATAGAATTGCAAAGTGAAAATGAGGTAACGACCTAAACTTGCGAGAAATACTTTCCACAGCGTAGCGGATCTATGATACTCGAAAACATTGGTGTAATGGCGGTATTTTTCTGGTATCGGCAACCAATTGATAATTATGGTAAGCAAGCGTGTATTGAGGAAAAGTATCACAAGCATCACACACAATCCTACCATTAGAATGCCAATGAGGTTGTATTGCATGGGCGTGATTGGACCTAGTCCAACGTGCTCAGGAATGAAGAAAATCGTTGCAAGAATCCCTGTTACTAGGGTAACAACCAATTGCGCATAGCTTCCAACAATGGTGAGGAGTGCTGCATCAATTCTGTCGGCTTTTTGCAGATGGAAAATACGGCCGCCATATTCGCCAACTCTGTTGGGAGTGAAGATGGCAATGGTTATTCCTGAGAAGATCGCTTTTAGGGATTTCCACAGAGAAATTTTTTCGATATGGCTAACCAACAAACGCCACTTTACAGCTTCCAGCGTCCAATTGAGCATCATCAGAACAATTAATCCAAAGAAAACGGGAAGCTGTTCTGTCTTGATTAGAAAACCGATGCCTAAACCAAGATCGGTGTCTTGATCCTTCAGTTGCACTTCGCGATAAATGAACCAAAGTGCTACAAAAGCGATAAGGACTTTGATCAGAAGTCCCAGGTTCCGTTTGCGGAAAATGCCTTTGCTCATAGAGATTAAAGGAAACAAAAAAGGATGAGGCCGACCTCATCCTTTTCCTTTAGTTATTGATACAGATCAACGACCTGACATAGGCTGGTATGGGCGCTCGTTTGCACCAGTGTAAATCTGACGTGGACGACCGATAGGCTCTTTGTTTGCCATCATTTCTTTCCACTGAGCGATCCATCCTGGAAGACGTCCCATTGCAAACATTACGGTGAACATTTCAGTTGGAATTCCGATTGCTTTGTAGATGATCCCTGAGTAGAAATCAACGTTTGGATATAGATTTCTTTCCTTGAAATAATCGTCATTAAGTGCTACGTGCTCTAGTTGTTTAGCGAGGTCAAGAATTGGGTCGCTAACGCCTAGTTTTTCCAATACATCATCACAAGACTTCTTGATGATGGTAGCACGTGGATCGAAGTTCTTGTAAACGCGGTGACCAAAGCCCATGATTCGGAATGGATCGTCCTTGTCTTTCGCTTTATCAATCCATTTCTGCATGTTACCGCCATCTTTCTGAATGTTCTCCAACATTTCGATAACAGCTTGGTTTGCACCACCATGAAGTGGTCCCCAAAGTGCAGAAACACCAGCAGCGATAGATGCGTATAGATTTGCTCTAGAAGAACCAACGATTCTCACTGTTGAAGTAGAACAGTTTTGCTCGTGATCAGCATGAAGGATCAACAGTTGATCCAATGCTTTTACAATTACTGGATCTGGTTCGTAATCTTCAGTTGGTACAGAGAACATCATGTTCATGAAATTCTCGCAGTAGTTGTACTTGTTCTTTGGATAAACCACAGGATGCCCAACAGAATTCTTGTGAGACCAAGCAGCAATAGTGCTGATCTTAGCAATAAGTCGGATGATTGTTAGATCTACCTTCTCTTCTTCACGATCTGGGTCTAAACTTTCTGGATAGAAGGTTGAAAGCGAGATAAGGTTAGAAGCAAGAACACCCATCGGGTGTGCCTTACGAGGAAATGCCTCGAAAAACTCCTTCATGTCTTCATGAATGAGTGTGTGACGGGTAATTTTCTCCGTCCAATCTGTAAATTCAGCTTTACTAGGAAGTTCACCGTAGATCAACAGGTATGCAACTTCCAAGAAAGTTGATTTTTCTGCCAATTGCTCAATCGGATAACCACGGTAACGCAAAATCCCTTTTTCACCGTCCAAAAACGTAATAGCGCTGCTGGTTGCACCTGTGTTCTTGTAGCCACTATCAAAAGTGATAAGGCCTGTTTGATCACGTAGTTTTCGAATGTCGATACCCTGTTCGTTCTCCGTACCAGTAATCACTGGAAGTTCAATCGTTTGGTCTCCTACACGAATCTCAGCTTTGTCGCTCATTTTTAGTCAGTAAAGGGTTTTGAATTTTCTAGCGCGATTATACAAAAAATAAGTTCAATCAATTTGTCCTAAATCATAACTCATAGTTGTCTTTCCGCAAAGTAATGTCTGTTTTCAAACAACGCTTTCTACTTAGTTTCTCAATTAATGGTTACAACGAAAAAAGGCGTTGATAGTTCAACGCCTTTCCTACTTTTTTCTAGTGTTATCAATGAGGTGGTCCACCCGGAATTTTTGTTCGATCTTTTGCTTTGTGCAAAAGCTCTTTCCGAAAACCTTGTTCGGCAGTGTGCAACTTTGCCACCTTGATCATCGGTAGAATTTTCTTGAACCGTTCGGTATACTCCTTTTTCAGGTCAAGTTCTTGTTGTTCAAAAGCCAATTCACGGTCAACTGCTGCCGATAATTCTGCGTCTGATAGACTGGCATGATTTGCTTTGGTATCGAGACGGTTTTCACGTCTATTTTTTCTGATGGCTCTCGTTCTATCTTCCAACTCATTATACAGCGGCCAAAATTGCTGCGCCTCTTCTGGAGAAAGATTGAGCTCTTTGGTCAGATAAGCCACTTTAAGCGCTTCCAACTTTTCTCTTTTAGAAGGTTCCAATTCATCTTGTGCATATGCAAGATGAACTGAATTCAGTAGCACGGCTGCGGTCAATATTAATAGCTTTTTCATGTCAGATCTCTATTTCGTCAATAAGTGTATTCAATTCAAATTCTTCTTCGTCTTCCAAATATTCAATGATGTCTTCATCGGTCAACTTGCCTTCGTTCATAGCCAATTGATTGTAATCTACCAGCTCGTAATGAACCAATTCAGATGCGTTCAGGTCAGCGTATTCGGTCAATTCTTCCACAGACACGGACGCCAAAACGGTATCGAAATTCAGGGAGGCATTTTCCGTTGGAGGGGCAAAGAACCAAACAGCAATTGCCAAAGCGGCAATCCCGAAACTTGGAACCAGAATCTTACCCCAGGAAAACGTTGAGTCTTTTGCAAGCTCTTCCGACTCGCGAACGCTTGCCATGATCCGCGGTGTTAGACCGGCAAAATAACCTTCGGGAGTTTTGAAAGCATTCCGTTTCAGGTCGGCTTCCGAAAAACCTTCTAGGTTCAACTTGGGGTCTGTATGGTTTTCAG
>JAGYJL010000067.1 GCA_018402015.1 Flavobacteriales bacterium
ATCTTGTTTGGCAAGAGTGGTCTGTCACAGGCTTCTTCGGCAGTTCGGGCATTCTACTCGGTTATCAGGCTGTTGGTACAGATATAACGGCCCGAAAAATGGCGCAGGAAGCACTTGCAGCATCAGAGGCCAGATGGCGTTCGGTATTCAACCATGCCGATGACCTTATTCTGACCTTGAACACAGACGGTTACATTCTTTCCATCAACGATTATAGCGGAATTCCGAAAGACAGGCGCTGGGCAGGCAAGACGATTGAAGAAGTTCTTCCGTTCGAAAGTGCAACCCGACTTCGCAACTTGCTTTACAACGTGGTAATAAACGCTGGGCCAGTAAAAACAGAGGTTGACCTCGATCTTGTAGGCAATGGCGAGCGCACCACATTCGGAGTGGCGCTGTCTCCAATAACACACGGTAAAAGGGTTATATCGGTTATCTGCATTGCGCGAGATATTACCGAAATGAAGAAGCTGGAGAAGCAGACCAAAGAGGCACTGATCGAAGGTCAGGAAAAGGAAAGAATGCGTGTTTCGCAGGAATTGCACGATGGCCTTGGCCAATTGTTCACCGCAATAAAACTCAACGTGCAGCACATCAGAACAAACATCGATCTCAATAACAACCAGGTGCTTGCCGAAGGTTTTGAACTGCTTGAATCGAACATAGCCGTTGCCTTCAACGAGGTGAAGAACATCTCACGGAATCTGATGCCCGATGTGCTTTGGCAATTCGGTCTTAAACCAGCTGTAGAGGATCTGGTAGATAAATGGAATTCCACCAGCGATGTTAACGTATCTCTTCAAATGGTTGAAATGGACCATCGCTTTTCAAACGACCTTGAAAAAGCCTTGTTCCGTGTCTGTCAAGAATTGATAAACAACGCTATTCGCCACGGAAAGGGAAGCAATATCTACGTGCAATTCATCAATCATGAGAACTCGTTGATGTTGATGGTAGAAGATGATGGAGTTGGCTTTGACGAGAATGCCAAGTCTTCTGGCTTTGGCCTTCATAACATCCGGTCACGGGTAGAGGTGTTTGAAGGAACGGTGGAAATAGACTCTTCGCCCGGACAGGGAACGGTTACAACAATTGAAATACCTTTAACCAGTGAATTGATGCTATGATAAGAGTTCTGATTACTGATGACCACGAAATGATCCGAAACGGACTTTCATCGCTTCTGAGAGGGGAAAGTGACATACATGTGGTTGATATGGCGCACAACGGCCAAGAAGCTGTGGACATTTGCCAAAAACGCGAGATCGATGTGGTTCTGATGGATATTATGATGCCTATTCTGAACGGAGTAGAAGCCACAAGAGCCATTAAGGAAAAATGTCCGAAAACCCGTGTTCTGGCCGTAACCATAAACGATGAACCTCGATTTATAAAAGAAGTGCTTGGTGCTGGCGCCTCTGGCTATATTCTAAAGCATTCTACCAAAGACGAGATCGTAGCTGCAATAAGAGAGGTGGCTGCCAATAAGCAACATTTTGGGAGCGATGTGCTGGTTAAGATCTCGCAGGAGTTTGCCAACCCCAATACCGAATCGAAGACCATGCTTACCAAAAAGGAAGCGCAGGTTCTGAGGTTGATAGCGCAGGAATGTACCAATCAGGAAATAGCCGATCAGCTCAATTGCGGCATCAGAACAGTAGACACACACAAGCGAAACCTCATTAAAAAACTGGAGGTCAAAAACGTGGTAGGCTTGGTTAAATACGCGCTGAGAATGGGCGTGGTCAACGACTGAATCAGAATAGGATCTTGTACTGAAGCAGCGGGTAAATACCCAACTGATTTACGTTTACCAACTGATTCTTATCCGGGTCGTACTGGTTGTACAGCGGATTGGCCTTATCGGTAACATTCTGGCAAGAAGCAGAGAATTCCTGTGTCACTTTCGGTCGGCTCATACGATATGTAAGACCTAGATCCAGCCGATAATACGGTTCAAACTGTTTAGAATAAGCAGATTCATCTACATACACCGCTTTTTTAGCAATGGCGGACGCTTCTAGATCAATTGGTGTATATCGAGACCCTCCGGCCAAAGTGAATTTCACATCGAATTTAAGCGAATGCCTAGTGGCCAAGCGGCTTTGCTGTTTCTTCTCAAAGCGCTTCAATTGCTTATCGTTGAAAGACGGTTTCGGGTCTCTTAATTTGGGATTCTTGCGGTTCAATTGCAATTCGTAACCTCCCAGAACATTCACTACGTAATTGCCATTGAAAACGGTGTTGCGCTCTACGCCATCGCTTCCTGTGTACTTAGAATCGTAAAAAGAGGCAGTTAGCAACCAGTAATAGCCATCAGAAAGGAATTTCTCGAAAGTCAGCTCCAATCCATAGTTGGTTCCAGTTCCTCCATTAATGATATTGTCTGGTCCTTCTTGAGAGAAGCTACCGATGTTGAGAGTGGAAAACGAGCTGCTATCACTATCAATACCAGCATCGTAGATGTACTGATAATAGGCTTCCATCTTAATGCGCATGTCAAATGGCAGGCTCCAATCGTAGCCCAAAACAACATGATGGCTTTTTACAAAATCGAGGTTTTTGTTCGGTGTTTCTCGGTTACCCAAAGAGTCCTCCATTACAAGGAAATATTTGTCTAAAGCCACCATTTGGCTGTGCAGGCCATAGGCAAGAGAAAGTCTGTGTCGTGGATTCACTTTCCACTGTAAACCCCAGCGTGGTTCAACAGCATACGAACCATTGAGGGTAAGTACCTGCCCGTGCAAACCTGTGTTCATGGTCCACGAATCGTTCCAGCGCCATTGCCATTGGGCGTAGGGCTGAATAAGGGCTGTTACTCCATCAAAATCGGTAAGTGTTTCGTAATCGTTCCAGCTTGGAATAAAGGCGCTATCCTGCAAAATGGAATAGAACACCGTAGTTCTTGTACCCGCTTTGAGGTTGTGCTTGGCGTTGAACTTCTTCTTGTAGTAGATCGATCCTTGGAAACGATGGTCCTGAAAATTCTGCTTGTACCAATCGAAGGGATTCCGAGTAACGGCATCCACGCTATCTACCACGTCCTGATTTATCTGCGTACTGGCAGCAACCGTCATTTTAAGGTAGCTGGCATTCTTGAAAAGATAGGTGTGAGAAAACCCGAACACTCCGGTTTTGGTTCGGTCGTAAACGTCAATGTTTCCTTGCGTGTAGAAGTTACTTCCGCCTGCTTCCTGTTCGCTGGAAATGAACTCAATGCTGGATATTCCGCCCATACCGAACATCTCGAAAATGCCCGCCTTTTTAGTGGGTATGCGCACCTTGAAACTCAGGTCTGAATATTGAGGAGTTGCGTCTCCGGTTCCGAAGTCAACGCCTCCCAATTGGAACAAGGCCAAGGTGGAATACCTGAAATTGATAAGGTAGGATGCGCCACTTTTTTTAGAGAACGGACCCTCTGCGCCAAGTTCTAATCCGTTAAAGCCGATCTGTCCAAGAAACTCGTGTTTCTCATTGTTTCCATGTCTCATTCTTAGGTCGAAAACCCCAGAAATTCCATTACCATAATCTGATGGAAAAGCACCTGTTAGAAAGTCAGAATTGGAAAGCACATTGCTGTTAAGCATACTTACCGGACCGCCAGTAGAACCAAGGTTTCCGAAGTGGTTAGGATTGGGGATGTCGATATCTTCCAAGCGCCAAAGCAGACCCGTTGGAGAGTTCCCTCGAATAACGATATCGTTTGTTGCGTCATTAGCGCCACGCACACCCGCAAAATTCGTGGCCATTCTTGAAACGTCATTCCTAGTACCGGCATAGCGAGAAGCTTCTTCGGTAGAGAATACCCTTGCCGATACGGTGGTCATGGTATTAAGCACCTCTTCCTTTCTCCTCGATGCCTTTACCACCACTTCCTCTTGTTTCATCACCATTTCCTGCATTTCCACATTCAGCACCAATTCTTTTCCGCTGAAAAGTTCAATGCCTGCAAGGGTTCTAGGTGCATAGCCTAAGTAGGTTACTTTCAGATCTACCCTTCCAACTTTTACTTTGGAAAGGGTGAATTTTCCGTCTATATCGGTGGTGGTACCAATCAGCGGGTCGCTATCTATCACAACCACTGCAGCACCGATAATGGGCATTTTACTCTCCTGATCGGTAACCACCCCCCGAATGGTCTGGGTTTGTGCTAGCAGGCAGAAAGGCATAAAGAGAAATAAGAACTGAATGAACAGGGGTCTCATAGGCAGCATCTTATGGGCCACAAAAGTAATATTCGGGTTATGGTGCGCATACGTTGAATTGCGTAAACGCTTAAGATGCTTAGTTGTTTATCGATCTTTCTGAAAGAACTCCTTACTTGGATCGCTTCAGCGATTCTTTCTACGGAACTAACCAGATGCGCGGCTAAACCTCCACAGAGTCAACTTGTCGCTCATAAATGACGCGCGTATTTTCTCAATCTCTGATATTCAGGAGTTCCAATTCCAGTTCCGTTTTCGCATTCGATTCTGCGGAGTTCAGCGTTCCGCTCAACAGGTCGTTCTGTTCGTACGGGTCAGACGCCAGATCGTAGAACTGTTTGTTCCCGTTGGCGTTCACAAAGAGCTTGTAAATCCCATTGCTGATAGCCCAAAGGTCATCTGTTCCATCATCCATCTCAACATACTGGTAGTTTCTGATGGTGGAAGATTGAGAAAACAGTGACCTGAAACTTTTACTGTCATAAAGCTGTGGTGCATTTACTCCAGCAATTTCGGCAATGGTTGTAAATAGGTCAGTACTGGTTATCAAGTTATTATCTGTTCCCGTTCTGGAAACACCTGTGCCAGAGATGAACATGGGTACGTTGATGCCGCCTTGATATAATGTGCCCTTTGCTCTGTTGATGGCATAAGGAGCCTGTGCCACTTGACCGGGCGTTCCATTATCCCCCAAAAAAATGATGACGGTATTATTTCTCTCTTCCGCGGGAATGCTCTCCAGCAATCTACCGATCTGATAGTCCATTGCCTCTATGGCAGCCATGTAGTATGGCGTGGCATCCACTCCTTCGACATAAGCGGGCAAATTGCCTTGGCTGTGCATATTGCTTGGGGGAACATGAAATGGTGTGTGAGGCGCGTTGTAGGCCAACCACATGAACCAAGGTTTCGATTGTGCGTTGATCCAATCGATGGACAGGTCTGTGAAGACCTCTGTTGTATAACCCGTTTGCAACTGCCCAGCGCCATCTTCGGTAAGTTGCCAGTGATAGTAATCATCAACCGCACCACGAATAAGGCCTGCGTAGTAGTCTATTCCGAATGTTTCGGGGTTTGCCGTTGCATTGTTGCCAGATAAATGCCACTTACCCACAATGGCAGTTGCGTATGCTCCATTGGTCTGTTGGCTTATGTATCGTTGCAAGGTTACTTCAGATTGAGACAGTTCATCACTGGTCCATTTTATTCCGGTCCGGTAGCCGTATTTGCCAGTAATGATAGATGCTCTTGTTGGGGTACAAGTAGGATAGACCCACATGTTACTGAATAAGAGCCCTTCATTCCTAATGGCGTCTATGTTGGGCGTGTTAGGCTTCATACTTCCTTCCGTAAACCCGCTTATGGCATCTTTACCTAGGTCGTCTGCAATAATGAGCAAGATGTTCGGTTGGCCATCGCTAGGACCATCAATCGGGTCTTTAGAGCAAGATGCAAGTAGCGCGGTGCAGAAGATCGCCAATGAAAAGAGCCTCATTTTTTAGCTTTTCGATATTTTTATTGTGGCGTGCCTTTGAAACAGCCAATGTTATACGGGAAATCGTAGGTCCAATGGTAATGATACAGATCAATCATTTCACCGTCCCAATAGACCGGGTGCGTATGCCCATGGCATTCATCAAGATCTGCAGAGGTAAGCAACTCTCCATTTTCACCATAGGGGCCGTAAATCCCGAAACCATCTAGCATGTATCCCATAATGACCGAATGACCAGCTTCGTAAGGATGAATATGATCTTGAAGATCCTGCGCAGGGAAATGGTAGTGGTATCTTTCGGTGCCGTCTGTATGTCCGCCAAATCGGTCAAGCATTTCGTGGGCAGCAGCATCGTTGCCTAAGGTAGACGAGCCATGGTAGATAGCACTTCCCGTAAGCGAAATACCCGATGGTCCGAAGGGAACACAACTTGGTTCTGCGGCTACCTGTGGTATTTCTGGCAGAACGTAATACACTTCGTGTTCTGAGATTATGTTCGGGTTACCATCATACTGATAGGCCGCACTGCCAGGCGTAATTGGGAAAACACCGGTCGGGTGATCAGGCAAAGCATTGCCCGTAATAACCCGATTACCATTACCATCCAAGGCAACGTTGAATTCGCTGGACCAAGAAACATTGCCGTTAACCTGCGGTTTTCTGGTGTAATCCCATGTGCCATCCGGGTTGGTCCAATCGCTGGCATCGGCATTTCCAGCGCCATCCGAAGGAAGTCCGCAAAGCCATAACGAGAGGTGGTCGGGTTGCGGGTTACCTTGATTTCTGATGAGGATATTTGGTCCGCCAAAAGGTAAATGGCTCAGGTCGGCAGGCTCTGGTATGTTCGGGTCGTCTGTATCTGGGTCTTTGCAACCGGAAATGGCAACTACAGCTAGGAGTAGGAATGGCAAAGTGTATTTACCCGTGGATGGAAGGCTCATTTTTTTCATGCTAGATAAGAAATGATTGAGCCCTTGGAGGCCTGTAAGACCAAAAGGTTTAATGGTATCCAGATGTTAGGTTGATTGAAACCGAATAGTTGCAATGCATTCCTTCCGATCAATGTGCAAATTCGTGTTTCTCAGCAAATACGGAGTAATCCATATCTACTTTCAAGATGTGGTCTGTCCACCAGTGAGTTAGGAAGTTGAGCACATCGCGGGCATTGTTGGGGTTATCATCCAAATGGTGGAGTGTAAAGCGCAGGACTTCTAGTGAGTATTGACTGTGCAATTTTTGATGTTCACTCAAATTCGGGTAACCTATCTTTTCCATGTAGCGCTCTTCCGACTTGAAATGCGCATTGGCATAGTCAGACATTTCGCTTAGGAGTTTCACCATTTCTGAGTGGTCTTTACCTCGAGTAACCATTTTCTCAAGGCGGTAAAGAATATCGAGCAGTTTGCGATGCTGCTCATCTATGATGATATTTTTTACCGAGTACTTTTCGTTCCAAATTCCAAAGTCCATGGCTGGGTTTATTAAAAGGGTAGATGGCTTTTATTGCAATGAAAATAGGTTTTTGTTCTCTTAGATCTAAAAGTGCTGTAGATTTTAAATATCGTTTCATACAAACGACTTACGTCAAAACAGGAACTGCGTTCATTGACCGCCAGTCATCATGTAAACAATGGAAATTGCAACTCCGATTGCTATAAGAATGTAAAGCAGCTTGATGATGCGGGGCTCTTCTTTCATCGTTTTATTCACTTCGTTTGTTTCGCGTATCCGTACTTGGTAACGGTCTGTATGTAGGTGCCTAATCCTTCTCCTGCCTCGGCAAATTGTTGCATGTGTTTGATGTGCTGTTTGCCCGTATGCTGGTTATCGTATTCGTAGGTGGCACCATCGGTAAATTTTACCACAATACCGTTGGGCTTCAGTTGATACGCCTGTACAATAGAGTTGCCGGAGTTGTTCTTATACGGTGTCATTTTTTGCATTTCAACAATTTCAATCGCCTACTATCCTAAAACCGAGCGCTTATGTTATGAGAATAGGCTATTGGTTCTTAATTGTTTCGCTCAAAACTTACATTATCGTTGTTATTGGTCAATAGCCTTTTTCAGTCAATTTGCTGCTACCCAGTATTGCTTGTCGCGTTCTTGGTAGAGCGCCATTAACGATATTCCTTTCGGTACGCGTTGTGGTCGTACGAGCAATTCGCGGTATATGAGCAACACGTGTAATTCTTGGCCATCCATCTTCTCCGCATAAAAATCCTTTAGCCGATTTACCATCTCTATATCTGCTGAACGCAGATAGGGGCAGTGCATGATAATGGCGGCAATCGGATTCTGTCCGTTACGACTGAGCAGAAAATCTATTTCTACCTCATCCAGTAGGCAATCGCTCTGTAGTTTCCATCCGTTTGTTGGCGGGTATTCAACCTGCAGTGCAGCCTCTATCATTTCCAACTCCATTTCTCGTTCCATATCTGCGTTCATATCAGATTCCGTATTGGTAACATCCGTTAGAACAAGGAGCACCATCACATGGACATTTCATGATGGCAGAACTTTCGCTCCTTGATAAAGTAACTGGACACTGGTTAACGTTAAAGATGTTGTACACGCTCTCATCAGAAGAATCGTTGGTACCAATGAATTTGTTGGCACCGGATTTCTCCTCCAACCACAATTCAGCGTTAGCCGCTTTGAGGTTTACTTTTTTGCTCAAATAGTTGGTTGCGCTAAGGGTTCCTATCTGAAAATCATTGGCAACGCAGCGGAATGAGATGCCTGCCGCATACTCTTTATTGAACACGAGTTGGCCCGATGAAGTAAGTTTTACCTGTATGCGGGAATCGGTGAAAATGACCTCGTGCGTAGCAAGGGCAAACGTTTCTGAAGTGGTGAAAGTGTAAGTCGGCATTTGTTACATATTTGTTTGGGGGATGAAGTAAGTGGACACTGCCGAGATGTTGTTGCCAAAATTTTTCGATTATTGCAGAGAATCGACCACCCTATGACCTGTTTTACAACCCGCTACAGCCCATGAAACCAGACCTGCTTCATCGTTTTGTAAATGCCATGGACAAAGGGGAAGTGGCCGCTTTTCGTGCTTCAGACCACCTCCAGAATGGCAAGTGGAGCACCCAACGAAAACAGCTTTTCAAAGTGTTACTTAGAATGGGTCAGTACAACCAATCTATGGTAGAAGAATCTGTTTCGAACAAAGAATATCTCGCCTTTTTGACCATAGAGAAACACCGGATGTACGAAGCCGCAATGGCAACTGTACTCGATCTCCGTACACGAAGAGAGATGAAAACATCGCCATGGGCTTTTCTGCAGCAGGCTAATACGCTATTGGATATGGGGCTAGTAGAGGAGGCTACCCTACGGAGCAAGGAGGGAATTGAACTGGCCATGAAAATAGATGACCTGTTTGCCGAACTACAATTGCGCGAAATGTTGCGGGTGTGCTTCAAGTCTGTATCACGTGCCAAAAACCTTGATCAGATAGTAGAGAACGAGTATCGGCTGGAGACCGTGGTTAGTAAAGTTGCCAACCTTACACGCTACGCTCTTATTTGCGATAACATGGGCGACCACCAGAAAAAGTTCCGTGTGGCAGACGATGCCGCGGTACGCTCTGCCATGGACGCGCTGGTTACAGAGAATTCCATGAAGGATATGTCAAGGGCCATGTCGTTACCCGCGCAGATACGCTTTGCAACGGCCCGTGCGTTCTATGCCGAATCGGTTGGGAACTTTCGCGAAGCGGTCGACTACTGGAAACTAGGGCTTCAGTTGTGGGAAAGCAATCCCGACCGTATTGCCTACCGCCCCCATTTCTACTGTCAGAATCTCTCCAACCTCATAGGCGCTCTTTCGCATTTGGGAGAGACCGATCAGGTACTTGCACTGCTTAAAAAGTTGGAAGAAGTGCCCATTACGGGCAGACGTGCTTCAATGCTTGCCTTTTGCGAAGTGGAACTCCAATACCAATTGTACTACATGAATACCCTTAGGTTGCAAGAGGCCCTACTGCGCGAAAAAACAATCCTCAATGGAATTCAAGTGTACGGAAAACTGATGGTGGAAAGCAAAGAACTTGCTTTGCTCTACAACCTCGGTATCGTGCATTTGGTATTGAGCAATGATCAACGCGCCAAAGATTGCTTTTCGCGCATACGCGATAAGGGAATACTCCACTCACGACTTGATATTCAGGGCCTTGCCCGTCTGTTCCGTTTGCTGCTATTGCTAGAAGAGGACAGTGACGACCGATTCCATTACTACCTACGTAATTACAAGCGCACATTTAGAAAAGGCATGCCGTTTTACAGCATGGAGAATCGAGTGCATCAATGGCTTATCAAATACCATAAGGGCTTTCACTCTTCCGATAGAAAGCCTTTACTTATGGAATTGCATAAGAAGCTTGCGGAGTTTGAAAAACAGCGCCTTATTGGAGCCGAAGAGCTTCGACTTTGGGCGCTCAGTCGCGCAACAGGTAAGCCAATAATGCAGTTATTGGAGGGCAATTGAATCTGAGGACTTTTTTGAACAGAGCGCGGTTAGGTGCACGATTATTCCAACCCGAAGCATAACTAGTAACCTGTATCTTTCCACAAATGCAAGGAGGAGGCTTGGCATACGAAATTCTGACGCTGGGAAGCAAGCTTGAAGCAAGCTCTTCGGAACAGTACGCGCTACGCCAAAAATTGCTTGAAGTAACAGATTGGGAATCTCTGTTGGACCGTGCCATTGCTTACACACACAGCCTATTCTTCATCAGTCTATTTCAAGGCTAGGGACTACGACAATGGTTCCCTTCAGAAATAAGACAAACGTGAAAACCTCTTACGATCGGGTTTAGCGCGGAATATTCAACTCGAAAAGGTGTTGGTGAACTTTGTTTCGATTGCTGAATGAGCACGGAATCCCCTTATTCCTCACAGGCATTTACCTGTCCGAAGCAGTATCTCTAAAAAGTGGAGGTGTTAAGGCATCTAAACGATATTGATGTGCTGGTAAAAAAGAGCCAATCTGGATCAGATATGCGATTTGATGTCGGCCCGTGGTTGGCAGGTTAAGAACATGTTGAAGCGCTCTTCACTGGAGGACAAATTCTTTCGACACGCTCACCCACGAACACTCATAAAAGGTGGACTTATCATCGAGTTGCACACACATCTGTACAACAGTGATCAGGCAGCGGAGTTAACTACAGCTGCGTTGTGGCACGATGCTCGCCAAGAGTCTTTCCTGGGTGTTAGCATTCAGCAGTTATCCACGGAAATGCTGTTGCAACACACTTGTATGCATTTACACAAGCACCTTCTGAGTCATGAACTAAAAGTGTTGAACTTCTGCGATATCAGAGAAATTCTGAGGGTAAGATCTGCGGTGTTCAATTGGCAAAGATTTCAGCAATTAGCGCAGCAACACGGCTGTATCAACGAAGTAGAACAGGTTCTTTATCTGAGTAGCAAATATTGGAATGTTGAAGTACCATTGGAGTTTGGCGTTTCATCTGCATCAACCCTGCTTGCAGAGGAAAAATATTGGTCGTTCATGACCGGGCTGTCTACAACCAAAACAGCCTTCCTAAAGAATCGACTCAACAAAAAGATCAGCAATTACAATCACCTTGATTCAAGAACGGACAAAGTCTGTTTCTTGATCGGATTCGTGTTTCCTAAGGCAGATTTTATGCGGCAGCGCTATTCGTTACAACAACGGAGCTGGCTATTTCCTTGGTATGGTTACAGGGTAATGGAACTCAGCATTAAGGCTATTCGGGCAACATTCAGCCCAAGCGAAAAATCTTCTTAAATGGCCGCCAAACGGTGAGTAACAGTCTATTCAGTAATTGCGAAAATGGCCTTAGGTAAACGTAACGGAACAGGCACATTTTCAGGTTTTTGGCTCTGTCTTTCCGGTGTACCACTGAGATGACGCCTACCAGTTGTTCACTTGAAATGGCATCGTCCATTACCCGAATACTGTCTCCTTGCGTGCGGATAATAATCCCCGAGCCTCGTTTTTCAATACGAACAACTCTGTGGGCAACCCATCCTTTTTTGCCTTCAAAAACGGCAATCTGTCCGAGCTCCAAAGATGAGATCTCGGTCGGTTCTATGATGCCCACATCGCCCGGGACCAACGTAGGCCACATGCTATGGCCACCTAAACGGAATTGGATAGACTTATTGCTTTCAAGAAGTTCCCTACCAATGCTTCGAACCTCCTTCTGATCTAGTATTTCAGGCTTGGTTGAATTCATTCGCCTTGATTTTTCTCACTACGTCTTGATCTGGTTTAAAGCCCAACTCAAAAACAAACACATGTTCTATCATTTCGCCAACGAAATTGAGATGATGCGAAATTATTTCTGACGAATACCCGTGTTGTATCAGGTTTGGGCTAACGGCAGCTAAGGCCTGAGCACCAGAAACACGATTCAATGTGTTCTCCGAAGCATGATGAATGGAGAAGATCGATTGAAGCGGAGCCGAACGCGGTGAGTCTTCATAGAACATGGGCGTGTTGTGCGAAATGTAATCGGAACCGATCTTTCGAACAATCAAACGGTCATCATTCAAGACCTTTGCGCCAGCCTCGAACCACAGTTTTGCCATGGTTGTTTTTCCTTTGCCCGAAACCCCGGTGAATATTTTACCCTTTCCACTATCGGATATTCCTGATCCGTGTATCATGATGGCATCGAATTTCACCGTCAGATAATACATCACCAATGGTCCCATCGGATGCAAAAAAGGCAGAAGTTTATTTTCTCCGTCCACCAACCGTGGTTCTGTGTAAATGGTCCAAGTGGTCATTTCCGTGTTGAGTTCTGCCACTTGTTGTAATTCAAAGGGTGCTTCTGGACTAAATACGTGAAACCGAAGACCATGCTCGGATTTTTCAATTTTCCAAAGTGGTTTTCCTTCAAAATCAGCCGAATAAATTGTCTTTCCGAGTTCTTTTAACGGTGCAGGAATTTCAGCCCTTACAACAACCTTAACATCCGCATTCGAATCATTCAGGCCAACTATAAACGAGGAATAACCCTCTTCGAGTGCAAGAGGATACGCTGATTCGTTGATGAGATCAATGCAGAAATCGGCAATGACAAGACGCACTTCAGGCATTCATCATGTTTTCAATCTGCGCAAGAAACTCATTGAGGTCGGCTACAGCAGTAACTTCATCAATGTCAAACTCAGATAGGATTGCCGCCAATAGCGTTTCTTTTGATGAGTCTTCAGTCAAGTTGTCCCAGATAAAACCCGCAACCTCGTTCAATGTAAACATTGTGTTCATCTCGGCCACATTGTCTTTCATCGGTACGAGCACAAGGTCGTTTCCCACCTGTTTCGTAGCGAAGTTCGTTCTGTTTCTAGCAATCTCCTCTAGTTCCATCATCTTATTGAATTACACCCTATTTCTGTGTTTATGCTTGGCCAAATCTAGACAATTGCCTAGTTGTACCCGACCAAAAAAGTGAGAAG
>JAGYJL010000068.1 GCA_018402015.1 Flavobacteriales bacterium
CTATCCTTCTTTAAACGCAACAACACTGGCGACCTAATGGCGCGCATAACTGAAGATGTGAGTAAAGTCCGTATGTATCTCGGACCCGCTGTGCTGTACGCCATTAACCTTGCGGTTCTTTTTGCGTTGGTCATTTACAACATGATTCAAGTAAGTCCTGTACTTACTGCGTACGTATTGGCTCCGCTTCCAATTCTTTCGTTCACTATTTATCACGTAAGTAGGATGATCAATATCCGAAGTGAGAAAGTACAGCGCCAACTAAGCGCCTTGAGCACCTTTGTTCAGGAGAGTTTTTCAGGAATCCGTGTTCTGAAAGCGTATGCTAAGGAAGAAAAATGGGAAGATGCGTTCAGTCAGGAAACCGAAAAATACAAGGAGACATCGTTAGAGTTGGTACGCATTAACGCACTCTTCTTCCCTACAATGCTTATTCTCATAGGCCTAAGCACCATCCTTACGGTTTACATTGGTGGCAAGCAGGCAATGGCTGGCGATATTACCACAGGAAACATTGCCGAGTTCATCATTTACATAAACATGCTAACGTGGCCCGTTGCGGCAATAGGTTGGATCACAAGTATCATCCAGCGAGCAGCTGCCTCGCAAACACGCATCAATGAATTTCTAAGCACAGAACCAGAGATCATCAATTTGAACCAAACGCCATCCAAGATAAGCGGAGACATACAGTTCGAAAATGTGGAGTTCGTTTATCCAGACAGTGGCATCAAGGCGCTTAAGAACCTCTCGTTCCAAGTTAAGGCAGGAGAAAGTCTGGCCATCCTAGGTAGAACCGGCAGCGGAAAATCCACTATCGCATCGTTGATCACAAGAACTTACGATGCAACCAGTGGAAAAATCCTGATTGATGGAAGACCGATAAGGGACATCAATCTGAATTCGCTGCGTTCCAACATTGGCTACGTACCACAGGATGTTTTCCTTTTCTCCGAATCCATTAAGAACAATATCGCTTTTGGAGTTGATCGTGATACGACCGATGATGCCATTTTCACGGCTGCCCGCCAAGCGGACATCTACCATAACATCATCGATTTCCCATCTGGATTTGACACGCACATTGGCGAGCGAGGAATTACACTTTCTGGAGGCCAGAAACAACGAATATCAATCGCTCGCGCTATTATCCGCGATCCTGAAATACTCATATTCGATGATTGCCTGTCTGCTGTTGATACAGAAACAGAAGAAAAGATACTGAGCCAGCTGAAAGACCTCATGAAAGGAAAGACAACGGTCATCATCAGTCATCGGGTTTCTTCTGTAAAGCATGCCGATAAGATCATTGTACTGGACAAAGGCACCATAGTAGAACATGGTGACCACGAAGAGCTTTTGAAGCTAGAAGGCAACTACTATTCGCTTTATCAGAAACAACTTCTAGAAGAAGATCAACGCAAGTCTGCGTAAGAACTTCGATTAACCTTCGCTTTCTTTCGATAGAAACATTTATATATTTGATGTATTGATGCATCAAAAAAGAACCTGAGCAGATGGATGGACAGGACATGAACAGGAGGGAAGACATCTTCTCTAAGCCAGTAAGAGCTGGAAAAAGAACCTACTTCTTTGACGTTAAAGCTACTCGTGGAGATGATTATTATGTAACCATTACCGAGAGCAAAAGACGTATTGACGACAGCGGCAAATTCCACTACGATAAGCACAAATTATTCCTCTATAAAGAAGATTTTGAAAAGTTTGCTGAAGGATTGAATGATGCCATTCGGTTTATAAAAGGAGAAAAAGGAGAAGACTACGGTTCTGAAGAAAGAGAAGGTGATGATGCATCAGATGAAGTAGAAATCATATCGCCAAAAACAAGTAATGGCTACACTTCTGACATCAGTTTTGATGACCTGGAAGACGAAGAAAAATAGCCTTTTTTGCATGCCGACATACAGAAGCCTCCAAAATCGGAGGCTTTTTTTTATGCCAAAAAATAAAGGTCGATGATAACTAGAATGAAGTAGGGAACCAATCCACCAGCACCTGCATAATCTTTAGCAATTCGCTGCCCAAAAAACAACATAACCAAAGAAATTCCACTGAGCAGTGTTCCAAGAAATGCCCAACAGAAACTTTTATACACCAAAGCCTCAATAGCGCCAACTGCGGAAACTAAGCCAGCAGCAATTTCAACAAGAGTCAATGTTGCAAGCAACAGGGGCACCGTTCCATCAAGAAATGATTTGGAAAAGTGCCCAGTAAGCCATTCAAGATTCCCTTTCCAGTCCAAAACTTTATCCAATCCAGATTGGATGAATAGAATGGCAAGAAACGTGGATATCAGTGTTTGCACAACCCACATTCCTTGTAATGGTGCAACCAGGCCGCAATCAGCTATCAGACAAAGTATCATTTCAGAAAGATATGAATCCGTTGAGTTGGCGGCTTATTTCAGTATTCAGCACATCGCTAACAATCTCTCCTTCTGGAGTAATTGTTTGGCTTATTTGTGATAGATAAACCTTCTTACTGAACACCTCGGAACCTAGGTAATGAAGGATTCCTGTAAGATGATCGAGCCCACGAACGTTGCCCGACCTACCACTTGCCAGTCCCATTAGCGCCACTTTTTTTCCAGACCAATCGCCATGATTACAAGCATCCATGAAAAACTTGAGGTAACCCGGAAAACCTCCATTATACTCGGGTGTAATGAAGATGAGCTTGTCAGCATTGCGAATAAACCGCTTTACAATAGCCTCAAACTCTGGTGCATTTTTACCATAATTACTGGCCTGAATCCAACTGGCATCAACTTCTTTGAGGTCGAGTATCTGACTTTCCTGTCCAATATTGGAAAGAACGTCCAGATAAA
Source organism: Flavobacteriales bacterium (assembly GCA_018402015.1). Lineage (GTDB taxonomy): Bacteria > Bacteroidota > Bacteroidia > UBA10329 > UBA10329 > UBA10329. The sequence goes on from JAGYJL010000068.1 coordinate 2,849, forward strand.
GTTGTGCCACCTTGCGGGTGTTACTGTCTGGCCGATTTGTTGTGCAGATTATGGTGATCATCGTTGAGTGGTGGTAGACATTTGGTCCAAATAATTCATCTCCTTTAGTACCAATCCTTTTCCAAGGTAGTAGACATCGTCTGACTGCACATTATCCAGATAACTGTCCGTTTTCTCAAACATGGCCATTCCCAGATAATAAAAATCATCAACAACGATTTTTTCTAGGTCTTTAATGTTGCCAGAAATAAGCGCCTGACCTAGAAAATAGAGGTCATCATTTTTGATGTACACAAGGTTTTTAGCATCACGGAAGTAGACCGAGCTAGAGAAATAATAGATATCATCTGCTTTGATATTGACCCAAGCAGAAGTATCGCCAGTTAGCATAACGTAGCCGAGGTAATGCAGGTCATCGCCAGAATAGGCAACGCTATCTCTTGTCTGCGACCTTGCATCTCCTAATGCAATGATCAACACGAGAAGTGTTCCTAATATCACCCTAACTATGTTTCTGAATTTGCTCACTTAGCAAAGGTGTTCAATGTATCGGCAATGATGGAAATACATTCCCGCAATTGCTCTTCGGTCATAACCAAAGGAGGAGCAAAACGGATAATGTTTCCGTGTGTTGGCTTAGCCAATAGCCCGTTAGAGGCAAGTTTCAAACAGATATTCCAAGCCGTTTTACTTTCTGGCGAATCGTTGATAACAATGGCGTTGAGAAGACCTTTACCCCTAACCAACTTCACCAATCTATTCTCTCGGGTCATCTTTCTCAGCTCTTCCCTGAATATTTTCCCAAGACGTTCGGCATTTTCCGCCAATTTCTCATTTGCTACTACTTCTAATGCTGCCATGGCCACTTTGCATGAAAGCGGGTTACCACCAAAAGTTGAGCCATGTTCACCTGGCTTGATGCACAGCATTATTTCGTCATCTGCCAGCACGGCAGAAACAGGCACCACGCCTCCGGAAAGTGCCTTGCCAAGAATGAGAATATCCGGCCGAACATTCTCATGATCTACAGCCAACAACTTTCCAGTACGCGCAATTCCGGTCTGAACCTCATCAGCAATAAACAACACATTATGCTCGGTACACAAAGCTCGAGCAGCTGCAAGATAACCCTCGTCTGGAACAAAAACGCCTGCCTCACCTTGTATCGGTTCCACAAGAAATCCTGCAACATTTGGGTCTTTCAAAGCTTCTCTTAACGCATCTATGTCGTTATAAGGTATGGATTGAAAACCTGGAGTGAACGGGCCAAAATTATTCCTCGCATCCGGATCGTTAGAGAAAGAAACAATGGTTGTGGTACGTCCATGAAAGTTGCCCTCGCACACAATGATCTTTGCAGATTCTGCCGAAAGTCCTTTCTTTTCGTAGGCCCATTTTCTGCAAAGTTTAATGGCCGTTTCAACACCTTCCGCTCCGGTGTTCATTGGCAACAACTTATCAAATCCAAAATACTTGGTTGCATACTCCTCAAACTCCCCAAGAACATCGTTGTAAAACGCCCTACTTGTCAGTGTAAGTTTCTGTGCTTGCGAGGTCAACGCTTGAATGATCTTCGGATGACAGTGGCCTTGATTGACCGCTGAATAAGCCGACAGAAAATCGTAATACCTTTTGCCTTCGATGTCCCACACAAAAACACCTTCACCCCTCGCTAGTACAACTGGTAGCGGGTGGTAGTTGTGTGCTCCATGCTTGTCTTCCTTATCAATTACCCGTTGGGCAGTTGCAGATATTTCCAATAGTTCTTCTGTAATCATGTTCAATTTCAATTGATCAATTTATTCTCGTAATAGGAGATAATATCTGCACCATAGGCCACCAATTTCGAATCAATGAATAGTACTGGATATGCAAATACATCCATCGGTGGAACGACATTTTGTAAGTCCACATTGTAAATATCGGTATCCACACCGCTTTTACGCACGAATTCCTTTACTATTCCGCATTGATGACAACTGTTTGCAATGTAGATAACTGGTCTCATCTCAACTTGTCCATTTCGTGAATGAGAGTGGTCTTCCTATCAAAGTTGATGATTCCCTTTTCTTTCAATTCGTTCAAAACAGTTGTTACGGTTTGTCTTGAAGTTGCTGTAAGACTGGCAATATCTTGATGTGTTAAAGAATGCTCCAATAGCACTTCGCCTCCAGCAAGCACTTTTCCTCGTTCGGTGGCCATCTCTCTCATCAGTTCAACAATTCTAGATCGTGCATCCTTGAATATCAACGATTCGAACTTCCGCTCAACCTTTGCCAACCTGTTGCCTATGGTGGCGGTTATCTTTAAACTAAGCTCCGAATTGCTCCTCATCAGTTCTAGAACCTCCTCAACGTTCATAGTGCATATCCGAACATCATTGTCCATGGCTATCGCAAAATCGTTTCGTGTTTCCCTGACCTATCAGTCCCATTTCACCGAACATATCCCTGGATGCATAATGGCCTTTATGACCTCTTTTCCATCATTGGAGTAACTGCCGATCTTCACCCTACCATTCTTTAAGAAGAATATGATCTTGGACGGTTCGTTAGGGAAGTGATGTGCCCACTTCCCTTGGTCTTCATTGTAGACCTATCACCGATCTTCAGCATTTCCTCTTCCGAGAGCCCCTCGAAAAGGTGAATTTTCTCTAACCACCAAAGCTTTGTGACGTTGTTCAATCGAATTCCATTATGAGAGGATTACAAATATATCAATTGCCCAAGGGCACAAATTGTTCACCTCCTGCTAATGGTTGGGTTTCGACCGGAAAAACGGCTATTTTTGCGCGACCCTGCCCAGGTGGTGAAATTGGTAGACACGCTAGCTTGAGGGGCTAGTAACCGTTAGGTTGTGCTGGTTCGAGTCCAGTCTTGGGCACTTTCAAAACGTTGAATAGAATGGCGAGAAATTTGGTAGGTAAGTTAAGCATGAGAGCTCTCTTTCTCCTACTGACGTTTTTCAGCCTCAATGCCACAGCCCAAGAAATCAAGGTTGGGGACTATTTCAACAATGTTGGAAGCCTTAGAAATGCCTCGGCTGAATGGCAGACCAACACTTTTCCGTTAAAGCTTGTTTTAATGTACAACAACGGCAAAACCACCATCAATGGTAATGCCATGTTCTTTCTTATTGAGGGAGATAAGGAAAGTGGTGTAGCTCCTCACGAAGAAAAACTGGTTGTAGGACAGGGCCGAAGTTGGGCTGCCTTCAAGCATGATTTTACGGCTCCAGGCAAGTACACCATCACAACATTTGATCGTGAACACACGAAATTGGCCTCCGCTGTTATTAAGATAGAAGGACCTAAGAAAGTTGTTGAAGCACCTAAACCGGTTGTAAAAGAACCTGAACCACCTAAGAAGGAAGAACCAATAGCAGAAAAGCCACAACCGAAGGAGGAGAAGAAAGAAGAGCCTAAAGCTGAAAAGGTCGACACCAAGAAAGCAACTCTCACAAAAGAGGAAATTCTAGAAAATGCACCTGAGCCCATTTTTGTTGAGTCCGTTATCAAGGAAGAATTGACAGAGGAAGAGAAGGAAACACTTGTTTTCGAAAGTTTCTACATGGCTTTTGGCCGATCCGTTCAGAGCGGTATGTTAATGGGACAGAATGAAAAGTTCAAAGGTGTTCCTGGTGGCGTAAATCTGAAAGCCTTGTTTTCTAACAACGAAGGATTTGGGACAGAGTCCGTCTCAGTTGATATTTGGTTCAAACCTCTTGGAGCATCGGATTATTCAGAGCACTTCCAAGAACTCACAGTTCCTCTAGGAAAGAATGCTACGCAAGCTCATTTCCCGCTCAATTTGAGAGATAGAGGAAGCTACAAAGTTTCGTTGTACACCGCAGGCGAAGATGCCGTTTGGATCGGATCCGGTTACGTATCCATTTATTAAAAAGAACTCTTCTTATTGCTTAAGAACGCAGGTCACATTTGCCGTGTCGCGGTAAACAATGCATATGGCAAAATAGCCTGACTCTTGAGCTCCTTGTTCCCAGGCCGTTTCAACACTATCGGTAAAAGCCTTGTCTCCGCAAACAACGCCCGAATTGGCTGTTCCAATACCGGTATTCACGGAACACTGAATGCAGTTATACTCTGCCCGAAGTCGGTTCTCCTCTTCTTCAACTTTCTTATCCGTCCCACAGAATTCATCAACGCTGCCTATAATATCCTGAGATTGCTTGAGTCTGATTTCACACTCTACGCACTTTGTGCAACTGTTAAGCACGGCCGCAAGAACGAATATGGCAAGAATGTATCTCATCAGTTCATACTTACCATCCATCCAAAACGGTCTTCAACCTTTCCGTAGCGTATCTCTTTCAATCCTTCTGAAATACGTTTTGAAAGTTGTCTTTCCGATACTGGCGGAAGCATCATGTCCTCGCCTTGGTACCCAATAAGTTCGATAGGCGCAATAGTAGCTGCTGTGCCCACACCGAACGCGTCTTTCAATTGACCGCTTTCGTATGCCTGCTTTATCTCATCAACACTTATTCTTCTTTCGTCTACTTCAATTCCAATATCGGCAGCAAGTTTCAGTACGCTATCTCGAGTTATTCCTTGCAAAATGGTGTCTCCTGTTGGGGGCGTCACCAACGCATCCCCAATTTGGAACATTACGTTCATTGTTCCGCTTTCTTCAATGTACTTGTGCTCAAAAGAATCTGTCCATAGAATCTGGTGATAGCCTTTTTGCTGAGCCAATTTGGTTGGATAGAGTGCTCCCCCATAATTTCCTCCTGCTTTTGCAGAACCGGTACCACCCTTTGCCGCTCTGGTGTAATGATCTTCAACCATCACTTTTAGTGGTGTGGTATAGTAAGGGCCAACTGGTCCGGTAAAAATCACACAGCGATATTTCTCAGATGGCTTTACCCCTAAAAACTCGTCTGTAGCAAACATGAACGGACGGATGTATAACGCTGCATCTTGATTCTTTGGAACCCAATCTTCATCGATCTTTATCAATTCCCGAAGTGCTTCCATCATCAGATCCACCGGAATTGTCGGCATGCACATTCTCTCTGCAGATCTATTAAGTCGATTGAAATTATCGATAGGCCGGAACATCATAATCTCACCACTTGTATTGCGGTAAGCTTTCATTCCTTCAAAGATGGTTTGACCATAATGTAAACCCAGCATGGCTGGATAGAATGCCATTCCTCCGTAGGGGATTATTCTAAAATCGCCCCATTTTCCATCCTTGTAGTCTGCTACGAACATGTGGTCGGCAAACTCTTTTCCAAATGGAATGTTTTCGAAATCTACTTCTTGGATACGCGAATTCTCAACTCGCTCGATCTTGATGTTCATGATATCGCTCTCCATGGTTTTCGTGTTGTAATTCGTCCTTAATATACCAAAACGAATCCGTTTTCAAGGTGCGAAAGTCGGCATTACTCAATGAATGAGCAACCGATTCACATGCGGTTCGCCATCAATGTTGATCTCGCAGATGTAAACTCCACTTGCGCGCTTCAACTCTACTTGATTTGCTCCTGGATTGAGTTGCAAATTGTTTTGAACAAGCGCTCCGCTTAAATCGTATATCTTCATGTTACACCTTTTACAATCCATTGGAATAACCACATTGAAGGTTCCCGAATTAGGGTTAGGGAATACCGATATCTGTTGCTCCGTTTCGCTTTCGGCAACGCCCGTTGCTTCCACAACTCGGAAAAGATCCAATCCTCCTTCTACCAAATGGCCGGGATCAAGATCCTGAACCTCAACAGTAAATGTCATTTGATCGGTAACGTCAATAACGTCATCCAAGGCTATTGAAATATCGGTCCAGGAATTATTGGTAGTTGGCAAAGAAGCCAATGTTACTGACGTGCTGCCGTTCGACACTTTAACTAAGTAGGAATCGTTAGGAGCAGAACTTCCTCCAGCATTGAAAAACCAATAGTAAAAGCTGAATGCTGGCGAATTGTAAGTGGTAAGATCCATTATCGGAGAGCGAAGTATGGTAACTCCGTCATCCACGTCATCATTACCAGCACCACCTCCATCATTTCCTGTGATGTAGGCTTCGGTTCCACAATCGCCTTCTGCATCTTCTCCTGGATTGGAAATGCTAATATCAAACGTTGTTTCAATCGGTTCTCCGCGTTCCCAAACTCCAGCGCTGGCTGAGCCTGTAACAGTCCAGCCCTGATCCAGAGCGAAATCATCGTAGTAACCTTTCATCAGATCGAAATCAATAACTGGGGTATTCTCCGTAATTACAATTGTGGTGCACTGACTCACGTAGCCCCAAGCAGCTACAGTTATATCGTACTCGCCAGCAAAAAAGGTATTATCCAAGTAGGTCCCGTCAATGTCAGACGTGAAATCGATATCAAAGAAATCATTCACAAATCGAACCGTTGCCCCTTCAATGGGCGTGCTTGTACCTTCTTCTGCAACAAGACCCGAAACCGTGAATGGAATCTCAGGAACCAATTGTACGTCTAACACTTCTACCTGACCGTTTACCAATTCTACATTTGAAATGGTCTGACTGAGATAGCCGCCCTTCTGAAACGTGACCTGATACGTACCTGCTGTTGCCGTGCCAGTGGCGTAGTTCCCAAAAATGCTGGTCAATTCATTCAATGTTGTTCCCACCACGTCAACCTGCACATCGTTCAAAGGAGTTCCAGTGCCAAATTCGGTTACCGTACCTTCTAAGCGTGCTGCTCTAGTATAGGTCGGTCCTATCACAAACAGACCTTCTTCTATATCAGCAATTAAGATATTACCCGAAGGAAGATATGGCCAAGCGCCCCATGAGCCATTGAAACCACCACCTGATAGCGGGCTAGAATCGAAATAACCGGTGAGTACAATATTTGATGGATCAGAAACATCATGAATGGTCAGTCCATCTCTGTAGTGAGACGTGATCACGTAATCGTTCATGAAATGAGCATTGTGCGGAATCACATTCTCAGAAAGTGGATGTCTGACCTTGTCGGTTTCAACTACATTCTGAAGATCACTCATGTCGTAAGCAGCAACGAACCCGCTCTCCACTTCATCCGTTGTGTAGCAGAAAGCGTTATCGTCAGAAGGCCAAACATTGTGTGCAAATTCACTTGGCGTGTCCCAATTTGCAAGTACCACTGGATTGCTTGGCGTTGAAACATCAATAACAAAAGTCCCTGCCTCTAAACATGCAGCCCACAGCGTGTCACCTCTAACAAAACCATCATGGATATAATGTGTATTCCAAATGCCCAGTTCTGTTGGGGCCATTGGATTCGATATATCCAAAATAATAGCCCCATCGATATTATCTGTTCCGAAAATGTACGCCTTGTCGTTATCCGTATCGATGAACATGTTGTGGGCAGAAGACCATGGAATGTTTGTTCCAGTATAAAGCGTTGTATTAAGATTGGTATTGCCAGGAAGCGGACTCATGTCTACGATCAAAAGGCCGCCACCTCCTTCGGTTACGCAATAAGCATGGCCATTGTGGTAAAACGGATCGCGCCATATGGAACTTGCACCAGGTTCAAAGAAAACTTCTGTTGGATTGGCCGGATCCTGAACATCTACAATAGAAAACCCATTATTGACCCCTACGAGAGCGTATTCTCTACCATTATGAAATGCCCCACGCACCTCACTCAGATTCAGCGAGTAAGGAAGGTGACCAAGTTGGTTGGTATTCAGGGTGATTTGCCCAAAAGACGTAAGGCTTGCACCTACAAGGAATACGGACGCAACTAGGAACTTGAAGATATTCATTTGATTCTAACTTATTTGGATGCAAATGAACGCTTTTCTCGTCCTCCAGTTGTCATAGTCATGACGCCATTTGCAGCAATAATGTCTCGTATTATTACGGTTCAACAAATAGTTCCGACCATTGTTGAATTGCTTAAGGCCATCAGCTATGACCAAAATACTCGCATTCTCTGGAAGTTTCAGTTCCGACTCTATCAATCATCAACTCGTTGAATACGCTTCATCTAAAATTGGAACGGCCTCCGTTTCGGTTATCCGTTTATCGGATTTCGAGGCTCCGATATACACCAAAGAACGCGAGCGCGAATTCGGTTTTCCAACACCGATAGAAGACCTGAGAAAACTATTTGATGAAGCCGATGGATTCATTCTCTCCACACCGGAATACAATGGCAGCGTTCCGGCAGGGCTGAAAAACACACTCGATTGGATTTCGAGAATGGAAGGCAAGATCTTTCAAGACAAGCCGGTTCTTCTCATGGCTGCTTCTCGAGGTGGTCGTGGTGGAAAATCAGTTCTTGATCATTTAACAACAGTTCTTCCTTTTTGGGGTGCTAAGCTCATCGGTCCATTTGGTTTACCGTTGTTCCAGCAAAATTTCGAATCCGGCTTACTTAAAGAGCCGTTCGACACCGAACTGCAGAAACTTATTTTTCAGTTTGAGGAAGCGCTCTGAACCCGTCCAGGTTTTTGAGATACACCCGCGCAACATTGGCTGCCATCGGGTCTTCCCTGTCCATTCTTTCCGGATGCCATTGAACCCCTAAAATGAAAGGATGCGTGGCCTTATCTTCCCAATAAAATGATTCGATCATCGAATCTTTAGCATGAGCCAAAACCTTAAAACCATCCGCTAATACATCAATTGCCTGATGGTGATTCGAGTTCACTTCGCCACTATCCTTTTCCAGAATTTCGGCCAGCCATGGATGGCAATAAACCATGTGATGCGCATCGCCCTTTTCCTGCTGATGAAGCGTAGAACCTATTTCAGTTGGGATGTCAATGATCAGACTTCCGCCTTTTGCCACGTTCAGAAGCTGCATTCCACGGCAACCTCCAAGTGTTGGGATTTTTCGTTCAAAGGAATGCGCAACCAAAGCCAGTTCAAGCGAATCGCGATACTCGTCAATGGTTCCGCATTGCGCAACGGCAGAATCTTTTCCATGATGCGTTGGGTGGATATCGGTTCCGCCAGTGAGTATCATTCCATCAACTTCTGCCAGAATCTTGTCTAACGAATCAGCAGGCATTCCGTAGGCTTGATAGAACGTAAGTGTACTATCGAAATGCAGCAACCAATTCTGATACGCATTATTCGGGTAATACATGGAAATCAGTACTGACCTTCCTTTTTGCGGAACGGTGCTGCAACCGAACAACAGAACAACAAACGCTATTGGCAGGAAAACCCTCAAGCCAATGCTTTATCTAAAGCCAGTTTGAGAATGCCCGCTGCTTCCTCAATTTCAGCATCTGTATGCGCTGCACTTACAAATCCAACCTCATAGCCTGACGGTCCGATATAAAATCCATTGTCCAAAAGCGCATGGTAGAACTTGCGGTAGATGTTCATGCTTTCGGGATCGATCTCAGCAGAAGATCGAATGCTTGGTCGGTCTGAGAAAGCAATCCAATAAATGGAACCGACAGAGAACATCCTGACCTTGTATTCCTTTTCTTCCACGTGTTCCAACACGGCAGAAATCAATTTCTTGGTCTTCTTTTCCATGGCTGGATAAAAATCAGGTTCGAGCAATTGCTCCAAAGCTGCTTTACCGGCTGCCATGGCAACTGGATTCCCGCTGAGTGTTCCTGCCTGATAAACAGGGCCAAGTGGCGCAATGGAGTTCATGATCCTTTCGCTGGAAGCGAAGGCTCCAACTGGCATTCCGCCACCAATGATTTTCCCTAACGTGATGATATCTGGT
>JAGYJL010000069.1 GCA_018402015.1 Flavobacteriales bacterium
ACCCCCTCCCAAGGAGGGGGAATGGCCCTCTACTTCCACCGTGCGGAGGAGGGATGCTCCATTGATGGGTTGGTCCACAACCGCATCCACCTCATCCGAATACTGGAAATGATAGGTCCTCGTCTTTATCGGAGATGGTGTATCGGGCTGGGTAAAAACTTGGATGTCTCGGCATCGTCTTACCGTTCGTATCTCAAAACCGCTTTTGTATTCCGAAAATGGGTCAGGACGTCCTTCGTAGTTGAAAACCGTTTTGGCCAAGAACTTGAGTTGGTTCTGCTGGTTGGTGTAATCCACATAGCGAATCTCTTTCAGATACACCTGATCCCATTTGTGATAACGGTCCTTGCGCACGGCATCGCGTTCGTAGATGTATTCAATCACATTGCCAAACGGGTCTTGGGTTTTGGTCAGTTTCCAGCCGAATACCTTACGTGGATTGTCAGGGTCGCACAAGGCGGCAGGGTCGTTCTCCTTTGCTCCAGGTGTTCCGTACCAACTTATCAATCCATCTTTGCTACGGACTTTCCAGTAATCGTCATTGGTGTTGAGGTAACGGTCAATCTTCGCAAAAAGACCTTCCGTTCGTGGACGATAACGTACGACTCCATCCGCAGGTCGGTCAACAGGAATGAGATCCTCCGCACCTGAAAGGATGAAAACGTCTTTCTGGTCATCATACAACGGCACGCCTTTAGCTGTTTTCCGCATCACTCCCGGAATAGAAATCCCCCAACCCAGTCCGAAAGGGGAGTTTCCGTTACCCGTAGAGTATTGCAAGGTCAACTCTGGCTGAAAGCCATTGCGACCCGGTGGCAATGCAATCGGCACACTGAAGTTTCCAGTTCCCGTAAAAAGGTCTGGCGAGAATTTCTCTCCGAGCCCGCTTTGTGCTCCACCGCCTGATGGGGTGGATATGACTGATGTTCCGCTCTTGTTGCTCATGGTATAATTTCTAAGCGTAAATCCTCTTTTCTTTTATGGTATTCGCTGTCTTTTGATAACCGTTCGCACCATTTTGCTGGTTCGATACTGATTGCATTTCAATATCTGTGAACGACTCTATTCCAAACACTGGCTTATCAACATCTGGGTGCCCTAGCACTTCCACAACTTTATTAAAGACCATATTCACTGACACAGATTTTAATCCTGCTGCTTGTATCACTTCCACATCATTCATATCATGAGCGCGCCATTTAGGCTGAAAGCCGCTAATACACAGACATGGTGTTCGGACCAACCCAGCTAGATGAGCCATGCCAGACTCATTACAGATCACCAGCGCGACCCTTTTCACCAACTTAATCACTTCATCCGGGGAAAGGATTTGAGTAGCATATCCTTTTGGTGTGTGGTTATTATCCACATCACAGAAAGTAACCTTGTACCCAAACTCCTTGAGACGATCTGCTAATTCACCAAAGCGATCAGTAGGCCATATCCTATTGGCCCAAGCTGCAGATGGAAAGATGACAACCTCTTTAGTTTCGGAATATAGTTGAGGAACATGTGGTTCACAGTACAAAAGATCTGCATACTGCTTCCGGTAGCCTTTATCAGAGTTAATACGCTTGGTGAAATTCTCTTCTGTGTTCAGTTGAATATCGATCACTTTTCCAAGGCCAAATCCAGAGCCGTACCTAACAACCTTACTCAAAGCCTGATGCCATTCTCGTTTGTCCTTCTTCCAAAGTAGATTCACGTGCATAGCAGAATGAAGTCTTTTGAACCCTTCATATGCGTACAAAAAACAGATCATGTCGCCTATCCCGTTGTCTTGAAAATTCAAAGAGATACTGCGATTCTCCAAGGTCGAGGTCATCAACTTACCCACGCGGTCAAAGGAATGATTTTGGATATGTTGTCGTATAAAGTCGGTGCGTTCATCGTTTAGATGATTTCGGTTACGATAGGCCTCTTTCATTAACTGACCAGCGTGATGTGAATCAGCTTTTGCATCTCGCATCGATCGATCAAAACCATGTTCCTCCATGACCGAAGAGACTGGACCCAGCTTAAAATCAACAAGCTTGGCATAGCCGGCACAAAAGTCGAGATGCCCACCATAACCGGTGGTGACCACTTCATTTCCATGCGCAATGGCATCGGCAATCGGCACACCAAAACCCTCTCCTGTATTCAGAGAAACAAAACAGTTGCAAACCCTATGAAGCTCCTGTATTTCCCTATTAGATAAAACGTCCTGAATCCAATTGACCTTGTCCCATACTCCAGAACTCTCAAACTGATACTTGTAATTTCCTGCTTCTTCACCGGAGGTTTTTACCCATAGTTCAACATTATCATAGGCTTTAACCACCTCTTTAAAAGCCGCCAATAAGCCCTTCAGGTTCTTCCTTACATGAGCTGTGGCAATGGTATAGAATCGATAGGGTCGATCTCCCTCTTTTAAAGCAGTTAATGGAGGTTTAACGCAGTGTGGTATCACATGAATAGGTAGAATCAGTCCACATCTCTCAAAAACCTGTTTATTCCATTGACTGGGAACCCAGACCTGGTCAGCCTGACTCATCCAAGGAATCCACTCCTTCGGTATCCTGTCAGCCTCCCACGTTGTATAACCTACATTAAGAGCACCTTGAACCCTCAAGTTAGGCCATGCATGTGGTTGAAGATGCATTATCACTACTTCTGGTTTCCCTTCGAACTGAGCTGCTGGAACGATACTTTCGGGAGCTCCAATGGTGTGAACATTGACCAAATGCCCTGCTTTTTTTAAAGCAGTAACATTCGTCATAGCGGCATAACCATATCCAGTGGAATTCCAAAATCCATGGTACCTAATTTTCATCTCTGAGCGAAAAAATATCCAAGGGAAGAATCTCCCTCAGAAGGTTTAAATGAAATTTCAGCAAACCCAGCATTAGCTAACACCTGTTCCAAATCAACAAGACTAAACCTGGTCTTTCCGTTAATCGGCAGGGCAATATTGAACCCTAGATGGTATTCCCCTACTATCTCATCAATCAGATCTAAACGGTCACTCGTGAGCAGAATTGGAAACTCGCTTCCTTCGCAATCCAATTTTAACAATCTGATTCTCTTAACACCTTCTTTTGATAACACTTGTTCCAATTCAGTGTCGAACCTTTTTAGCCTTATATCCAATTCACCACCAGAGGCCACCACGGCTCCTCCTCCAGTATTAACAAAGTTGCTGGAAGCCTCAAACCGTAAGCCGATCGGATCCACATCACTCCTCCATAGACCATAATGGTGAACTGTCGAGATGTCTTTTAGGTTAGCTTCACACAACTCCTGATTATGCGGATGCACTTCATAAGTATGAATTTTCCTTGCTCCTTTTTGGTACGCCAGCATCGAAAAAGACCCAACATGTCCTCCAACATCCATGATTAGGTCACTTTCATTGAGCTCTTCAATACCATATTCATTGTTGTAAAATACGCTCTCGACAATTAGGTCATCCCAAGTGTCTTTTCTTACAAGAAATGATGCTCCTGAGTCTGAGAAATAGATTTCATTCAATTCGCCAATGCCATGGATTTGCTTAGAATTTAGCTTCAAGATGTAACTGAGGTCTTCGTCATGATGGACGACATAATCGTATTCCGTCTTGTACCCCTCTATAATTTCCTTCGGATATAGCAACGATTTGTATTCATACCCTTTGGTCATGTAGACGTTATTCTCCTGAAATCCTCGAGTATGTGCGTGAATTCTCAGGTCAACGTTTACATCTACATCTACAAATAGCCTTAGAAGTTTTTCGCACCCGGCTTTGGAGACAACGTAACCATCAGTCCCGCAACCATCGATCGCAACACCTTGGAGATTCCTCTTAGTTCTATCATTCAAAAAAAGAATATCGGCTCCCTTCGGAAAAATAATATCGCGAATTGGGCGTACTAGAACCGCATCGTCCTCAAGGATGCAGGCATAAGGAATATCTTTCTCTACAATTTCCTGCCAAATCTTATAATGAGATACATTGCATCCAACCATCCCGCGATTATGGTCATAAACATTCCAACCGACCGGAAGATCCGTTGAGCAGAGTTTTTCTACAACATAGCCAAGGCGTCTTACTCCTTCATGTCCGAATTCCTGAAGGGATGCGGTTATCCTTGCTTTCCTTCCTACCGCCATATCCATATTAATATAAAAGATAGGTAAGGTTTCGAGGCTTATTGTCTCTGATTGCTGCAATGAATCGAGAATCTCTCGATGCCGGTTCTTGGTCATCTTCACCAAAGCAGCGGAACCTACTATTTCGTCCGGTTGACCGAACAATTCATCAACACATCGTTGAACTCCCGGCCATGCATCACTGTAATCATGAAAAACAACAACCGAATCCTTTTTGAGCTTAGGCAGGTAGTTGATCACATCCGATTTTACCGAATTGTAATCATGCATTCCGTCAACGAACAGGAAATCGAAATAGTCGTCCTTAAATGCTAGATAAACAAAGTCTGAACGACCTATAACTGGCACTACATTTTCGTAACCGCTTAAGTTAGCAGCAAACTCATTGTATGTTGAGTTGAGTTGGTCTTGTGCCTGACCTGTTTCGTTAGCACGAAACGTATCCACGCTAACCAGAAACTTAGCTGTTTGTGCGATATATAGAGTGCTTTTTCCCTTATACGACCCAATCTCAAGACATATCTTTTCTTTAGCATGTTCAGCAAGTAGGTTGCCCTCATCAGATGACAACCAACCATCTACACTGCTTGGGTCAATTCTGGCAAGCTGCTCTTCACTAGCTAATTCCTGGTGAGTAATCATCAGCTTATTAGGCATTGATCCAAGAAGGACCTGTTAGACTTATGGCCAAAGTTCCCTTGGAAGGAATACCTGCGTGTCCGTAGAATACCGATCCTGACACAATCTGTATGATGCCATCAATAAGACCATCATCAATGTTAAGTTCCCAGTCTGCAGACCTACTGATTACGGTGCCAGTAACATACAGATCCACATTATTGGAGGTTGGGACAGAGACGAGAACATCCCTTAGGATTGCCGTAACCTGAAAATCTGGACCTACTTGGTTAACAGATGTATACTCAATTGAGGATAAACTTTCAATTGCGTATCCGGTGGGTATTGGGTTGTCGTGGCATTCACCTAGCCAAACCTGTACTTCAACTTGAGCTCCCTCAACGGGTAAATATGCCCTTATTTTGGAGTTACAGTATTTGCAATCGTTGAAATCCTCAAACTTGATGACCACCATATAATCATCTGTTTCAGAATATTCTTCCATAGGTGCAGACAGCGTTTGACCAGCTGAAATCGGTTCTTGAAAGATGACCGTTTCTTCTGGGTTGAATGAGACACCTGAACCACTTCCACTTGGTGGAATCATCTCAATCGGCATAATTCCCACGGTGAGAATGCCGCTGATCCCAGATGGATAGTAGACGTTGAGTGATTTATCCACGCTTAACCCAAAGCTTACGTATTCTGTACAAATTCCAGAACCACTGCCTGAACCTGAGCCTGAGCCGCTGCCAGATCCACTTCCATCCAATTCGGCACATTTTTTTATGATCACGTATGCAGAAGCAGGAGAACTGTCACCATTTCGTATCTTGGTGACCTTCGTGTATTTAAATACATCCTCTACCTTGTCTCCATCCCAGTAACCCGATTCACGATTAAAATAGTAGCGAATTGTAGATTCATCCCCTAACCAGTCTTTACCGTTTTTTCCGTAAAAGCTCGCCTTCCCTCTTGTTTCATCCAAGTCCGAAACGCCAATAATCTTCATTTCTTCACCAAGCCCACGAGCTTCGTAATACTCGGCCAGTTCAAAATCAATATGTTCAGGTATGTCCCCATCAATCTCAACAACGACATCAATGGCCGGAAAATGAGAGGTGTTCTTTTGAATGATGATCCGCGCAAACGCGGTTTCACTTGGAAACTCAGACGATCCGATGGTGTAGAAAAAGGATGTTGACGTACCCACCTTGTCCCATGCCTTGCACTCCCGGTTCAGTTCAATCAGGAGTTTTGATGAGCTCAATGGGTCTTTCTTCACGCTTTTGATAAAACCCGTATTATACGTTCCAAACGAAATCAAGCGAACATCCCTGAACTTATTGGTGACGGCAGTATTCACCTGAATGAAGTTGGTCGTTAGGTCGTCAATGTCAACAAGAAGGTCCGAGGCAAGAAAATCTTCGTTTGCCTTTACCCCAGTGCGTAATCGTTCCCGTTGCCGGGATTGACCAGTGTGTGGGTACTCTAACTGTATACTCGAAAGTATCGGTTGGGTCTGTCTCCCAAAAATGCTGAATGGATTCGGTGTGTATGTGATTTTTTTAATGTCCTTGAAATGCTGCCTATTGCCATCCTCCGATCATTTGCTTTGGCATTTATGCCTGTAACCAGTACGCAGCACGAATCACCATAGTATTTTTCTACGTCAACGGTGATAGCAAATGAGTCCAAGAATTGCCCTGCTTTGGTTAATTGCAGAAAAGCGATGTCAAAGACTGGTGAGCCTGGTACGCTGGTAGGACTATCTGTATCGCCATATTGCATGGGTGGCCTGTCAGGAATGGGAAGGTTAGTAACTCGATCTTCCAACAGCACCTTTTCGGGGTCTTTCAAATAAAACCTTTCCGCTATATCAACGACTCTTAATGTTGTCTTTTCCATTGTGTTTTTCTGATCTCTGTTAAACATTAGGTTAGTTGATTCGTCTTGGGTAATCTCCTGTGTAGGTGAAGACCATCATGATGTCCACGATCTTTTCTTCCCTGATAAGGTCACTTATTTGAGGAGGTACACCTATGGTCCATTTGCCAAAAGGTTTCTTGTTTCTCAAATTGGAAGCAAGCGATGCGGCACCAACAGCTGTAGTAATAAGATTATTTGCGCCAATAGTAGCCTCACCTAGTAATGCCGGCTGCAACTCTCCATTGTCATCAAACTCTGCAAAATTGACGTCAACCGGACCAATATTTCCGGTCAACTCACCAATAGGACGACCTCCCTGCGTTACAAATAACAGCTTGAACTCCTTGGTGCGTAGATCAACAATATTAGGTGGGAAATATCCACGGCTTAGCTCAAATTCAACTTCAACATTCCCTGTTGTAGTCGTTCCCAGTTCTTCTTCGGGATGACCGAGTTCGTAGAACTGATCGGCCAATTCGCTACGGAAGCTGAACGGACGGTCTGCCGAGTGGAACGGTGGCAACTGTCTCCAAACCTGCTGCTCATAATTGTAATCATGGAAAGCCGTGTATTCAATCGTAATGAGCACATCGGCAATCGTATCGTAATTGAACAGATTCGACTCCTTGCGCATCTTGAATTCCCAGAGCATATCCACACCCGAACCTTCAAACGGATTGAGGAACTGATTGTCAGCCTGCATCTCAAACATACCCGTTGCATCTCTGGTTCCTGTGAGCGCGATCATCTCAGGGTCTCTGCGCGCCACAATGGTCTGGAAGATGTCTCCTCCAATGGTAACGCGCGATGTTCCCGAACTGGTCAGTGTTGCCTTGATGCCATCTGTCGGAGGCGTGAGCGCAATGACGTTCACTTTCACCTTTTTGATGAGACGGAGGTACTGACCAGGGAAATCCCTGTCGAAATATTCCATCATGGTTTGGAAAGTGACCACGCCCGTATCCTTGAACTGCTGGAACTCGATAGGTGCCAAGCTGCTGAGCGAGAATGTTTTGCTCATCTGCAACCTGCGTTTATCGGTATCAAACGCATACTGATCGAGTTTGATGATGTCCTGTAACAGACGGGCAGAACCCGTAATACCTCGTCTGTCCGGTGCATTGCTGCCCACGGTGGCAACCGCATTGCTATCGGTTGGCACTTGCCAGTAATCATCTACAATGAATGCTGGTGGCAACTCCTGACGCTCAAAGGCCAATTGGTTCATGGCCATTTTTGCCGTGGCTGTGGCCTGCTGTAGGAAGTAGCTGTATACACCTTCCAGCGTATCGCTCATGAAATCGTAGAGGTCCACATTGGTGAACTTGTTAGTAAGGAAATCCAAGGTGGCCTCTGCATGATCCTGCTGAACCTCCGAGATCTGCTGCTCCTGCCCCGAAACCCGCAGGCGGCTCTGTGCTACTTTGATGCTCTGATTACCGATTTTCACGTCCTGGCCTGCCAGATTTTTTTGATAGCCCCATTCCTGTTCTCTTCGGGCTTGGGAAGCGTAAAGCTGAGTTACATTGATTCTCATTTGAGCATCAATACCCATTATGTCGACAACTGTTTTGACAGACCCAATTGCTGCAGATGCCATTGCAGTGAACGTGCTTGCCGACAGCGCTGCCATCACATTGCCCAAACCTGCGGAAATCATTTGTGATATTGCAAGAGTTTGGTAGAGGCCAATCATATTGAGTTCATCACCCAATAATCCCTCATCAATCATGTCTTGCAAGCCTTCCACCTGCAACTGAGCTCGGTCACGCTGCAACTCAGCCAGATCCACTTCACCTTCAGAAACTTTCACACGCAGCTTCTGTAATTTCACATTGGCCTTGGCCATGCTGAGATCCTGCTTGGCTTTCATGCGGTTGTAGTACTCGGCATCGCGTTTTTCCAGAGCAGCCAAGAAGTTGGCCTCTATCTGCTGCGCATAGCTTACCAATTGCTTGGCGCGCTCAATGATTACCTGATAGCGATAAGGCGTAGGCTTGATACGAGCAGAACCGGGCAATGAGAGTTGTCCTCCTGGACCAATAACAGGTACACCGCTGGTGGTGTCGGTTGGAGCCGCATAGGGGTCCAAACTACGGGTCATGCCCGCAATGTTCATGCAGTTGCGGATCTTGAAGAGGTTCAACTCAGCACGCATCCTCAATCCGTTGATGACGGGATTGTCTGGCACGCAGAAGTAGTTGCTTAGGATGGGGACATACTGGCCTTCGGGGTAGTCGGCCGTTCCGTTCGTGGTGGCATTTGGTCGTTCGTTTGCAGACCTGTTCAAAATGCCAGACATGCTCGGAGCAGTGGGATTCAGCCATCGGTCGTCAGGCAACGTTTGCTTCCCGACAGAGAAATCATCTGGAAGTATGCCGCTATCCTTCTCGCCTAACCAGACATAGCTGAACTCGTCAGCATCATCGGGTAATATGCCGCGAATCTGCACGGCCGAATAGACAAAATCGGGCTCTACCGCTTGACGGACCAGATTTTGGGTCTCCTCCACACCTTGGTCACCCATTAAATGGTCGAAGAATATTCCAGCAACCTCTTCGTCATGGCTAACGGCTTCACCAATGGTATGAACTCCGCTACCCGGATTTGTCCAACCACCGCTTTCAAGTTCGGTCGTTGCATCTTCGATAATGCTGGCAAGATCAAAGGCGGCAACTTCGTCTTCGTGCCCGTCCAATATCCATTCTACAATGTCTTCAACCACGGCTTCAGACAACGTACAGTTCTTTATCTCCTGAAGTTCATCTTCCCTCAACTGGAGAGCCCAACGCCATTCATTCAGTTGCGCCTCGGTCAGTTCGCAAGAAATCTGCCTTAAAATATCATCTGTCTTGCTATTGCAGTGGCACTGGTCTTCCAAAAGGGCCAATTCATCAGCCTCCAGCAGTTGGATGGCCTGTTTGTAAAGTTCCCGGGCCTTTGGAACGCTTTCGGCCGTATCAAGAGTGAACTCCGCATCCGCATAATCCTCAAAGCAGCGAATGATGCTAAGCAGTGTATACTTGGTATATGAGTTGGCTCTGGTTTCGGCAATACCATGTGGATTCAACGGATCCTGCAACCAGTTTGGACTCAAATTGAACCCACCAGAAATCGATTCTTCCCCTACCAGACCGGGATACATTTTACGCTGGGTCTGATCGGTCTGCCAGTGGTCATACACAGTCCTAAACCAATCCAATGCTTCCGTATAATGTCCCCTTTGTTGTAATTGAAGACCGATGTACATAGGGATGAAGTAATATGCTTCATGAATGTATTCTCCCAAGATTCTTACGGGTTCAGGATAATTGGCATCATATGCTTCCTGAATCAGACTTTTTCTGAACAACAGTTGAGTTGAACTCAGGCGACTGACCAGGTCGAATGGGCCGACAAGTAAAAGAGTGATTCTGGCGAGTTGATTCTGAGAAGGCCGCAGAACATAGCTGTCAGGATGGGCGGTCATTCTGAACCGGAATATCCCTGGGTCTGAATTCGGGTGTTTCTCACAGGCGAAAAGGTATGGCTCGCCAACTTTTCCGACCGATTCCACCTTACCGCTATTGGGGGCCAAGAATTCAAGGCCATTGAGCACGTTGCCTCCAAGCCCAGTAATCTCAATAAGTCCATTGACATAGCCAATGTAGGAATCCCCTGTGTTCTCTAGGTTGGTGTCTTTTGTCCAACCGGAACCGGTCATTAACCATGTATCATGTACATTCCAAGAATCAAATTCAGCAATATTGATTCCTCCTACACCCAATGCATAAGTTTTCCAGTTATCTGCTGACCTCAGGTCGATGTTGGCCTGATAGTAACCCCCTCCATAAGCAAGGGAAAAGAAAATGGTGATTCTCTTCTCTCCATGAGGAAAGGCCGTTGCCCCAAGAAACTTGACAGGTTCCCAACCGTTAGCAGCCTCATTTAAAGCATCTAGCGGAATCGAACCATACATATCCAAGCATGTTGCTCGCAGATAAAGTTTATCCGCATACTCCATGATGATAAATTGGTAGTTCCAGTCGTCCCCGCTCCTTATTCTTGAATGCAGCTTTATCTTGGCTCGTTCGTCCAGGTCCACTTTCTCAGCAATCGGCCAAGGCATAATATTGGCCACGCTCCAATCCTCATTTTCCCATCCATCACCTTTTTGGGTCAGGGTATTTTCACCCATTTTGATAAACCCATCATCCCAATCGGCACGTTTAAACCCATTTTTGATTGTTACGTGAATCGGTTCCTTCTCAATGATCCGTTGTTCCACAACGATGTCAAACTCATCTGGATTACTTTCCTTGTCTTCAATTTTTGGAAGCTCCAACTCATTGTACTCATCATCCCAATTCTGACTCGACAGATCATAGCGCAGGTTGACCAGTTTCCGCTTCCCCTCTTCCTTTATCAATGCCAATAGGTAGATAAAGCGATTTCCCTCCTCTGTCTCATAGGGAATCGCACCAAAAATCTTTACACAGTTTTTGCCGAAGGCCTCTACCTCAGTCCAAAAGCCCTGCCCTTCTGGGTCAACCTTCCCTTGTTGACCAACAGAGTAGTAAATCTTGCCTGACTTGGTACTCTTTGCAAAAGTGTAAAACAGGCATCGGTAGTTTTTGACAAATCTGTTATCACAATTGCCATTGAATATCAAGGTTTTGGCATTGCAAGTGGCCTGTAATCTTAGATTCGAAACGTCTTCCAGATATGACGAATAGTCGTGCGCAGCTTTACACGCGGTTTCTGGGGTAATTCGAGCGTTGCCTCTCAGGTTCTCTGTGAGTTTGATGAACCCCGGAGACTGATACCTTCTAAGTGTCGGGTACAAGAGATTTTCGGGGAACAGGAACACGAACATGGCGGAACGCCAAGTGGCATAGGAACCAATCCATTTCCATTCCTCTTCAAAGTGAGGTGCCACAAGTTCATAGTTTTCCTCATTCTCCTCCAACACCCCGGTCCTTTCTGACCAAAGCAGGGTTTGCAACGTTTCCATGGCCTGCGACACGCGCGTGACCTCCTGACAGCAGTTGACCTTGAAATCAAAGTAGAATTTGTTCGTCAGGTTCTCAGCATTCTCTGCCAAGAACAGGTCGTTGTCGCCAACGTTCTGGATGAGCGCATCGCGCAGGTAAGGGAGCGTTTCCTCCTCTGTTTTCCGGACAACGTTTTCCAAGGACAGAATGCCCTTTTCCACATTCTCTATTCTTCCTTGAAGAAGCTTGACCCAATCGTTGCGCTCCTTGAAGGTTGCTCTGTGCTTGGGAAGTCTTTCCTGGACGATGCTGTAGGCAAAGAACGGATCCTTGTTGGTTTTGAAGAAATCCTGACTGAGGGTGATTCCCAGTGCTGCCTCCTGATCGGCCCAAGTGGCGTAGCGTCTTCGCTTGGCGATATCCAGAAGAATCGCGTTGGCTTCATCCCATTCACTATCAAGCAGTCCATTGGCGGTGGTGGGCGCAAGGTCAAGCAGCTCATTAAGCCTACGGTAAGCGGTGCTTGACAGTCCCAACTGTTGCAACCTCGACTTAACGTTGATGCCCATTTCCTCAAGGTCAAGGACCTCTTGGTAATTGGCAAAGTTTATCAACCCCAAAACCGCAGTGATTCTTAGCTGCAATTGAGTGAGGTCGCTCGCATCTGTTATCGCCTCAATAGCTGCCAATATTCCGGTGAGTTCGGTCCTACGGGTGTTCCACGTTGAGTATGAGGTGTATCCGGGTTCAGTGCTCACGTATGTAAGGAAATCTTCCGCAAAGACACGGTCTGGATCCAATACTGGAACTTGGCTT
>JAGYJL010000007.1 GCA_018402015.1 Flavobacteriales bacterium
CACGGAATAGTGGTATAAATGCCCGCTTCGGTGCTGATCTCTACACCATGTCGCAGCGTATCTATCGCTAATTCTGATACTATTCCATCGACCTGTGCGAAATATTCCTTTTCCACGTTTCGGCTACGCACCTGCTCGCTCATTTTTCCATCGGTGGTAAGTAAAAGCAAACCTTCAGACGGTTCGTCCAATCGACCAATGGCCATTGTGCCTTCTGGGAAATCGTAAAGATCACCAAGCATCTTCTTGTTCTTCCGCTTTGTTTGTTGCGAAACGAATTGCGATAGATAACCGTCTGGTTTATACAGAACGAAATGCCGATGTTCCATGGTTTATTCCGATTGCTTCAGGCCGTTGAATTGCTCAAATATCGTCATGTTCTTACTGACTAAAGGGTATCTTAGCCGGGCATGAAGTACTACCAGGAAATGAAAGAATGGCAAGAAGCAATAACTGCGGGCGACCGTGTGGCTTTGGCGCGTGCCATAACGTTGGTGGAAAGTACAAGGGATGAGCAGATCGAGCGAGCAGCCAAGCTGTTACAATTGTGCGCCTTGCATGCGGGAAACAGTCAGCGTATTGGTATAACGGGAGTTCCTGGAGTGGGAAAGAGCACGTTTATTGATGCGTTTGGTTCAAAGCTTACGGAAGTGGGTAAAAAAGTGGCTGTGCTGGCTGTCGATCCGAGTAGTGATATCTCTCACGGAAGCATTTTGGGTGATAAGACCCGAATGGAAAAACTCTCTGCCGACCCGAATGCATTCATCCGGCCAACGCCTTCAAGTGGTTCGTTGGGTGGTGTGGCACGTAAAACACGTGAAACCATCACCCTTTGCGAAGCCGCTGGTTACGATACCATCTTGGTAGAAACCGTTGGAGTAGGACAGAGCGAAACGGCAGTGCATTCGATGGTAGATATGTTCGTGCTATTGGTTTTGGCCACGGCTGGAGATGAGTTACAAGGCATCAAGCGCGGCATCATGGAAATGGCCGATCTTGTTATCATTAACAAGGATGATGGCGAGAATGCCAGTTACACGAAATTGGCGAAAGCCACCTATCATCAGGCGTTGCATATGTTTCCTGCAAAAGAAAGCGGCTGGACGGTTCCGGTGCTTCCTTGTTCATCGCTGAACGGAAATGGATTGGAGGAAATTCTAAAATCCTGCGATAGCTTCTTCAATCATGTTCGCGTAAGCGGATTTCTAACTGAAAACAGAGCGAATCAGAATACTTATTGGTTAAAGGCCGCCATCTCGGAGGAATTGAATCACCGGTTTTACAGTGACACATCAACGCAGAATCGTTTACAGCAGCTAGAAATGGATGTAAAAGAGGGTAAGCTAAGTCCGTTCGCTGCAGCTCGAGAACTTCTTAAGCATTGGGGTTACAGCAACTGACGCGCCTCAGCTTTCAGTGTTTCAATAGCAGCTGCTGTTGGCGAAACACCCGCTTTGCTCAGAATTTCAAATAGCACGGAACTCAGCTGAATACCGGTGGCGTTATCGCCAACGTTATTTCCTGCCAACTCAATGAGTTGATTCACACCATTTCTACTTTCGATCAGTTTTTTCCAAGCGTCACTCGATACATAGATCTGCTGCGTGAGGTTGTGCTCAAATTCTTCGCGAATTGTTCTCTGCAACTCGCGTTTGAATACAGCAGCGGACATTGCCGGCCTGTGTACACGCGGAATCATTTGGTTGGGTTCAATGCGTTCTAAGAACAGAATGAGGCGCTCATAAGCCTGTAGTCTGGTTGGTATCATTTCCGACCGTGAATTCGCCTTGGCCTGAATAATTGCCACTTGTCGTTGTTCTTCAAGGAACTTCTTAAGCAGGAAATAAGCGGTTGCAAACACAATTCCAGATGGAACGGTATACTTCAGAATCTCGAGAATGACGGATACAACTTCGTTCATGGCTTCAATTTGCGCTAAAATTACCTTTTCAACATCAACCGTGAATAAGCATTGAATATTGCTTTGCGTCATCACCAATTGCAACAATGGCATTGTTTAGCTTTGCGGAAAATTTTGAACTTATGGACGAGCATTTATCTGATCGGATAAAGAAACTGAGTGAATCGCAAACAATTGCCATGGCGCGCAGAAGCCGTGAGTTGCAGGCAGAAGGGATCGATGTGATATCGTTGAGTTTAGGAGAACCTGATCTTAATGCTCCTGACCATGTGAAAGAGGCAGCTATCAAAGCCGTTCAGGAAGATTGGAGTCATTACCCACCTGTGGCGGGTTACCCAGAGTTGCGTAAAGCCATTTCGGACAAGTTCAAGCGCGAGAACGGTTTGGATTACAAGCCCGATCAGATCGTGGTTTCTACCGGTGCCAAGCAGTCGCTTTCAAACGTTATTCTGAGTTTGGTGAACCCTGGAGACGAGGTTATTATTCTGGCGCCATATTGGGTGAGTTATCTTGAGCTGGTGAAGCTTGCTGGAGGAAAGGCCCGTTTTGTGACGGCCGGTATCGAAACCGATTTCAAATCTTCAGCAGTTGAGTTGGATGAAGCGATAAATGATGACACCAAAATGATCATCTTCAGCTCACCAAGTAATCCAACAGGTACGTTTTATACCAAAGAGGAGTTGGCCGGTTTTGCGCAGGTGATTGCCAAGTACCCGGGTGTTTTTGTCATTGCTGACGAGATCTATGAGCACCTGAACTTTGAAGGGAAGCATGAGAGTTTGGCACAGTTCCCAGAGGTTTACAACCAAGTAATTACGGTTAATGGAGTGTCTAAAGCCTATGCCATGACGGGTTACCGCATCGGATACATCGGTGCGCCAGCATGGATTGCGAAGGCCTGCGATAAAATGCAAGGTCAGATCACATCGGGTGCCAATTCCATTGCGCAACGAGCTACGATAGCAGCATTGGAAACGCCAGAATCGTGGTTGAAGGATATGGCTAAATTATTTGCTGAAAGACGTTTACTTGTTACCGAGTTGTTCTCAGGAATTGAAGGCTTTAAGACCAACATGCCTGGTGGGGCATTCTATTTGTTCCCAGAAGTATCGGCTCTTTTCGGACATTCATTCAATGGGCAGGAAGTGAATGACGCTAATGATCTTTGTATGTATTTCTTGAACGAATGCCATGTAGCAATGGTGCCGGGCGAAGCTTTCGGTGCTCCTGGTTACATTCGTTTGTCCTATGCTACATCAGAATCCAATTTGAAAGAAGCTGCTAGAAGAATCAAGATCGGGGTAGAGAAGCTGTTGCATCATTGATTTAGGACTACCGCCTCAATTTCCTGTAGCACCCAGAAGAACTAACTGTTTTTTAAGCAGATCGGCCAAATACATCATCTCTGTACCGATAAGCTTCACTGTTTCGTCATATTTTCCTTCTTCAGATGGCGTATCATCATAGTGCTTAGGGTCATTGTATGGAATGGCAAAACGCTGTGTGGCACCATCAACCACAGGGCAATTGCGGTCGGCATCTGAACACACCATTACTGCGGTGAAATTCGACTTAGGATTAATCTCGTCCGTGTAAATTTTTGAGAATACATTCCATACGGGGTAGGTCATTGGGCTTATTTGAACCACAGGGTTTGTTGCGCTCTTATCATAAGACACCTTGAATCCTACTCGTTCCATTGAAGCGATGGCCCGTTTGTTAAAGGCCGTGGCCTCTGTACCGCCAGAGAACGATTCCATACCCTCTATACCATAGTACAGCAAAGCGTAGCGGAACCATAGGTCTGACAGGTGGCTGCGTCTTGAATTATGGGTGCATACGAAGACAGCAGCATGTTTACCATTCTTATGCAATTCCTCTGCAATGGCTTTTGCAGACTCATCGAGCAATGCTTTGCGTTCTTCGTTGATTCCAGCAGCGCCCTCGATCAGCTCTTCCGTGAATTTCTTCAGTTTCTTGGTGGTTTCCATTTTCATTGTCTGTGCGTTAAGTTTTCCTACAGATAGCGTAATCGTCAGCAGGATGAGCATTGATCTTTTCATATTCTTTGGAGTGTTTGTTTGAGTTCATCAGCAGCAGCCGGAATTGGGGTTGCATGTATCTGTGTTCTGTAGTTCGGAAAGTTTCAATTTTGGTTTCTGTTGTCTGATGCCTGGCTTTTCTGCATACACGGTAATACTGAAAATGCCTGTACTTCCTGCCAGAAATGCAGCTATGGCTTCGCTATTCAGGTACTTGCTCAGTATATCGTTTGGAATTTTGATGGTCTTTTCCTTCTGGATGGTGATGTGCTCAAAACCTGCCTTTTGGATATGACCCAGATAGTCTGACTTCTGAATGGCACCTGCCACACAGCCCGCATACATCTCGGCATCTTGCCGCAGGGCGTCTGGCAATTCGCCCACAAGCACAATGTCTGAAATGCTGAAATGCCCACCGGGTTTCAGAACACGGAAGATCTCGTTGATGACCTTCTCCTTGTTGGGAACCAGATTGAGAACGCAGTTGCTCACCACCACATCGGCAACAGCATCATTCACAGGCATGTGATCGATATCGCCTTCGCGGAACTCCACGTTATTGTAGCCCAGTTTCTCGGCATTCTCCCGTGCCTTCTTGATCATGGATGGCGTAAAATCCACCCCGATCACCTTGCCTTCTACACCCGTTTCATGTCGGGCCACAAAGCAGTCGTTTCCTGCACCAGACCCCAGGTCAATGACGGTATCTCCCTTTTTGATCTTGGCAAATGCCGTTGGAAGACCGCATCCGAGCCCTAGGTCGGCATCTTCCACATACCCATCCGTGGTGGAGTAATCATCCATCATGATGTTGTAAACCTTGTTGCTGGGTGTTGTGGCTCCGCAGCAAGAGGCTGCATTGATGGCCTTATCCTGTTCGGCTATCTTTCCGTAACGCTCTTTTACGATTTCTTTCAGCTTGGATTCTTCGTTTGTCATGGTCTTTTTATTGTATTATTACGATAATGTTATTCAAATTTTTTTCAGCAGCAACTGCTGGCCTGTTTCAGGTCTTTAGAGATGAATGCTCCTAAAATGGTGCTCAACTGTTTCCAAGCATTGGCATCAATGCAATAGCACACGCTAGTGCCTTCTACCGTACCTTGAATGATGCCGGCCTTCTTCAGTTCTTTGAGGTGTTGCGAAACAGTTGCCTGAGCCAATCCTATCTCGTTTACAATATCGCCACACACACAGGTATTGGTGGTCATAAGGTGCTGCACAATGGCAATGCGTGCCGGATGACTCAATGCCTTGGCGTAATTGGCCAACACATTCTGCTGTTCCGTGAATATCTCAGTTTTGGAGGTTCCCATTTCTTTCATCGCAAAAATACAATGAAGGGTCGAGTGACCAAAGCTTCAAGCATGATAAACTCAAAAATTTAATGTTGGCATCTTTTTGTTGGTTTATGCGTCATTACTGCAAACCATTCAGCCATGAAAAACCTTTTCACCTTTTCCCTTTTTCTCATTTCCACATTCGCCAACGCTCAAACTGCCTGCGATTCATTGGATTTCGTTTCCATCAAGTACAGTCCATTCACGGACTCTGTAATTGTGGTTCATGTTGAGAATAACAGCAGCGAGATTTTCAGCTATCCTGGCTTTGTTCTTATCACCGATAATGGCGATACTCTCGCCAAGGAAAACGTAGATTATTTCGGCATTGGTTCGGAGTCGGTTCACAGACTTCAGGTTCGAGATGGAGTTCATGATCCACTTGATAATTTCTCAGGGCAACTTGAATTGTTTACTGGTTTCTACGATACGCAAGTGTGTAATTGGGCGCTTGATCGATCACTTTGTGCAGATTCTCCGTGTGATTCGTTGATCATCGGTTTTCAGAATTGGGGAGGTGCGTTGGTGATAGGAGACTTTGCTTGGAGCGTTGTAGATAGCTCAGCAACAGTTGTAGAATCTGGAGTTCTGACAATGACTTCCAACGAACAGTATTGGTTCCGTAGTCTTTGTTTAGAGCCAGGCACTTACACATATGGTCTGACAGCGTTGGGTGAACCTTCTGGAGGTGGCCCAACATTGACCGTTTCATCTTCAAGTAGTTTTGCATCACCTTCCATTTCTGCATCTTTAGATTGGTTCAATGATCCTGGAGCTGAAATTGAATTCCCATTTTATCTACACTGTGCCGAGACAGAATCTCCAAACGGAATCATCGAAAAGGATAGCGACTCAGTTCGCGTTATGCGAAATGGGCATTCGTTAAGCATTGCTAGCATTGAACCGATGAAACAATTAGAAATTTACACGTCTGACGGAAAGTTGCTGGGTAGCTTTTTTCCAAATAATACCAGCTTTCTCTTTCTGGAAGAGCCCGTTGGTGGATTGTATCTGCTTCGAGTACAAACTACCAAAGGCTGGTCTGTTTCCAAGTTCATTTATTGAATCACTTGAACTGATCTCTCGTTCCTCAGTGAGGTTAACACTCGTTAACAGTCGCTAACATTTGCCAACACAATGGCTGGGTAATTTCGATCCAACATCAAACTACACAGCTATGAAACAGTTGAATACATTCTTCCAATTAAGCACCTTAACTGCTGTTTTGGTGGCCGGTTTCTTTACATATTCGCTAGCGCAGAATGCAGATAAGCAGGCCAAAGACCAGACACTTACTATTGATATTGAGGTTACAGAAAACGGTAAAACCAAGAGGATCACCAAGGAATTGGATGCCTTGGAAGGAGACGATATCAAGGCAATTCTGAAGGATTTGGATGTGTTGGATGATATTGATATCCGAGGGAAAGGAGAGCGGATAGAGATCAAAGTGAGAAAGGAAGTGGATGGCGATGACGAGCGCGATGTGCGTGTTCAGATCATGGGAGATGATGATGAACTCCGTTGGCTGAGCGGTGGAACCGATATGGAAAAGAGGCCGCTATTGGGCGTTTACATTTCCAACTACGATAAAGATGGACAAAAAGGTGTCTTGATCGATGGGCTTGTTGAAGGCAGCGCAGCCCAAAAGGCAGCGTTGAAAAAAGGCGATGTGATCGTTGGTGTAAACGGTAAAGAAATCAATTCGGAGAAGCAGCTAAAGGAAGTGATCTCAGGTTTTGAAGTAGGCGAGGAGGTGAATGTGAAATACCTAAGAGATGGCAAAAAAGCTTCTCAGAAAGTAACGTTGGGCCAATCGAAAGACATGGTTGTTTTCAGTCATGGTTTCGGACCAAAAGGTTCTGGCGAGTTCTTCTTTGAAGGCGAGTTTGACGAAGATGCTTTCCAAGAGCAGATGGATAAGTTAAAGGATCTGAACATAGATTTTGGCTTTGATTTTAATGACGATGCAGCCTTTCTGGGCGTTACTCCTGGTGCAAAAACGGATGCTGGTGTGTCTATTGGAAAAGTGATAACAGGAAGTTCTGCTGAGAAAATGGGATTACGATCAGGAGACGTCATTACCAAATTGGACGGAAGATCTATTGAGCATTTTGATGATCTAGCGGAAGTCATCAAGGCAAAAAAAGCAGGAGATACCGTTGCAGTAGAGTACTTGCGAGATGGTAAAAAAGGAAAGTTGAATGGGGAATTGGGTAAACGTGATGGGCGATTTTTTGAAAAGCGGAACGTAAAGGAAACGACCCCGAATGTGGTGAAGGAAGTGAATGTGGTAATTGAGCTGAAAGATTGCACCAAAGAAGACGAAGCCATGCTGACTGAACCAGCGGCTGTTGATTTTAGGAAAGACCTATCACTCAACAAGATCGAGTTCGCTCCAAATCCAAGCGATGGTATGTTCAATCTCACGTTCGAACTTCCTGAAAAGAAGAGCACGCGCGTGTTGGTTTTCGACCAAATGGGGCGCAAGGTTTACGAAGAGATTCTCAACAACTTCAATGGCTCTTACAAGAACCAAATTGATATAAGCGCGCAGCAAAGTGGTGTTTACTTTCTCATCATTGCGCAGCAGGACAAGCAGTTTACACGCAAAATCGTGAAGCAATAACCAGGAATGAGCGAGGTGTACGCACGAAAAAGGCCCGAAGCATTTGCTTCGGGCCTTTTCAATATTGAGCAAGTTAGAGTTACTGCTTTATAAATGAATTGGATAAGATTCCTTTTTCGGTGGCAACCATCAACTGGTAAACTCCTGCTTGAAGTTCGCTTAAGTCAATGGAGTTGTCGTTTCCAGAGAACTCGGCTACTTTTTGCCCAGTTGTGTTGAAAACAGCAATGTTTAGAATCCTTGAATCCACATTTTCCAAGCTCAGCAAATTCTCAACAGGATTTGGGTATATACCAATGGTCGATACGGCATGTTCACTAACGCTAGCAGTAACCAGGTTGCTTGGAGAAAGTCCAAGGAAGAACTTCCAGATCTCTGTGGTGTAGAATACATCATCGTTAGGTCCAAGCCAAGTATGATCAGCTCCATTCACTTTGTAATGCACCACACGAGAGTTGCCGTTACAACCAGCATACTCAACATATTCAACGGTAAATCCATCATTGGAAATGTCAGGGAATTGCCCTTCGAGGGTTACTGACCCGCAGTTATTATTCGAGGTCCAGAAACTGATCCAATCGGCCACATTATTCCCAAACGTATTGTCTTGAATTCCATCAGGAATTCCGTATCCCACGGTTCCATCGCTCGTACCATGGAAATGGCACACGCGAACCTCAGAACCTGGGTTGCAAGTGAGTGTTCCACCAATTGTACCCGCCACCGATGCAATAGCAGCAATTCGGTCATTTAATTCACAGGCCAATCGATTACTCATAAATCCGCCCATGCTGAATCCAGTTGCGAAAATCCTGTTAGCGTCAATGTTGAACTGGGAACTTATCGTGTCAATGATTGCATTGATATAACCAACGTCATCCACTGTTGGGTTAAGACTGAAACCAGCCACACCAGCACCTGAATTCCATGCAGTAGAGCCTGTCAATATCTGGTCAACCAATGCTTCAGGGTAGATCGTTATGAAACCTGCAGTATCGGCCACTACTTGGAAACCTACTCCTTGGAAATTGTTGATGTTATCGCCAAGACCGTGCAAGGCAATTACCAAAGGAACCGCAGTGGAACCATCGTAACTGGACGGTACGTATTGCTTGTATTTCCTCGCAATCCCGTCATAATCCCATGTAATGGTTTGTTGTGCAATTACGCTCATTGATGCACATATTCCGAACAGTAGAAGTAAGGTTTTTCTCATGTTGTTGAATTGATTTGTGACGAAGTTACAATTTGTGGTGATGTAGATAAGCAGATCATTGCTACCTTTTTCGGCACAATAAAGCCATGGGAGATCAAGCCGTAAAATCCATATCCGATCTGCGCGAACGCGCCAATTTCCTAAGACACATTCTGCACGACATCGATGCATTCGATAAGATGATAGCAGAAAACATGTTCGAATCAGGTATTCAACGAATTGGGGCAGAGCAAGAATTCTGTATTACCAACCGAAATTGGGAACCGGAAGATGCCAGTGAGGAACTTTTGAAGGTGCTCAACGATCCGCATTTTACAACGGAGTTGGCCAAGTATAATTTGGAGTTGAATCTCGATCCGCAGGACTTGAAAGAGGACGCATTCGAGCGGCTCGAATATCAACTTCGAAATTTGATGGGGCGCGCACAAACGGAGGCCGAAAAGCGTTCAATGCACATTATTCTTACGGGAATTCTTCCAACCATCACGCCCAGACATATTGAATTTGAGCACATGACCCCCAACCCTCGTTTTGAGGAGTTGAACCGCATTATGAAAGAACATAAGGGTGGCGATTTTGAACTCAATATTCAAGGTGTAGACCAGCTTATTGCGAAGCACGATTCCATTGTCTTTGAAGCATGTAACACCAGTTTTCAGGCTCATCTTCAAATTGAACCGGACGAAGCAGTAGCTCAGTACAACTGGGCGCAGGCCATTGCCGCTCCGATTCTGGCCATATC
This sequence comes from Flavobacteriales bacterium, assembly GCA_018402015.1. Lineage (GTDB taxonomy): Bacteria > Bacteroidota > Bacteroidia > UBA10329 > UBA10329 > UBA10329. Next base: position 9,891 of record JAGYJL010000007.1, read on the forward strand.
GGCAAATTCGCCACTACTGCTTGGCAAGGAACTTTGGGCAGAAACGCGTATCGCCTTGTTTCAGCAAAGCATTGATATCCGTAGCGGCTCAACGCTTATCAGAGAGCAGCAACCTCGAGTTACGTTCGGAACACGTTGGGTACGAGAATCTATTTCTGAGATATTCAAGGAGGATATTGCGCGGTTCACATTCTTGGTTGCCGGAGATATTGAACACGATTCGCTGGAGGAATTGAAGCAAGGAAGAATTCCTGATCTGAAGGCGTTGCGTATGCATAACGGAACCATCTATCGCTGGAACCGACCTTGCTACGGAGTCGCGAACGGTGTGGCGCATTTACGGATTGAGAACCGTTACATCCCATCAGGGCCGACCATTCTGGACGAGATGGCCAATTTTGCCTTCTGGGTTGGATTGATGAAAGGGATGCCAGAGGAATATTCTCGTATATGGGAAAAAATGGATTTCAAACGGGTGAAAGCCAATTTCCTTCGAGCCGCCATCAGTGGTATGGAAACCAAACTGCAATGGATGGGAAAGGTGGTAGACACCAAAGAACTGATTCAAGATGAATTGCTTCCCATTGCAGAAGTTGGTCTACGAAAAGCAGGAATTGATGACGCATCGATTAGGAACTATTTAGGCGTAATTAGACAACGTTTGGGTAGCAGAAATGGAGCACAATGGATGAAAGGTGCGTATCGCGCGCTTAAAGATGGACACCTAAAAGATGTTTCGCTGCGTAGAATGACCGCTTTAATGCATCGGAACCAGACCAGTGGAAAGCCCGTTGGCGAGTGGCCTGTTGCTACGAAAGACCAATTGACTGGCAAGGAACTGAAATTGGAGAAGGTATATCAGATCATGAGTACCGATCCACAAACGGTTCATGAGCATGATCTTGTGGAGTTGGTGGAGAAGATCATGAAATGGCGTGGATTCCACCACGTTCCTGTAGAAAATATAGCTGGAGAGTGTATCGGAGTTATAACCTCAACCAATTTGAAAAACGCGGCACAGAAACATGGTTCTTTTGGGAATATGTTTGCTTCTGAAGTGATGGAGCGGAACGTGATAACCATTGACCCGAATGCGCCAATTCAAGAAGCAAAGCAGTTGATGATAGATAAAGGAATTGGGTCTTTACCTGTCATTTATCAGGGAAAATTGGTTGGTGTAATCACTAAGTTTGACCTCGTAGAATTGGAAGATTAGAAGGCGTTGAGGAAAGTAAAGTTTTTCAGCAAAGCTTTGAACGAGCAGTTCGAAGTTGAGCGTATTATCGGAGAGTTTCATGGAGAAGAGGATGGGCCTGTTCTTGTCTTTTTTGGAGGCATTCATGGCAACGAGTCGTCTGGGGTAGTTGCGCTTATCCAAGTAATGGACGAGATAAAAAAGATGAATCCTCAAATCAGAGGAAGTATTTACGCCATTGCCGGGAATATGAACTCGCTGGAGAAGGAACAACGCTACGAGAAAGAAGACCTTAATCGCATTTGGACCAAAGAACGAATACGAAGAATAGAGAAAGGCGAATACGAACTATCTGAACTCAATGCCGATGAACTGGAACAGCTAGAGTTGTTCAACATCGGCAAAGAGATATTCGCAAAGCACGCGCATCAGGTCTATTGCATCGATCTTCATACTACTTCTGCGCCAACTGTTCCCTTCATTACGCTGAATGATACCCTTATCAATCGCGATTTCGCTACCAAATTCCCAGTTCCGGTCATTATCGGAATAGAGGAGTTTCTTGTTGGGCCATTGCTGAGTTGGGTAATGGAGATCGGATATCCTTCTTTGGCATTCGAAGCGGGCGAGCATTATTCAAAGGACAGCGTCAAATTTCACAAAGCGTTCGTGTGGTTGTCGTTGGTTTATGGCGGATTGATCGATCGATCGGATGTTCCAGATTTTTGGAAACATCATCTCACTTTGGCAGCATCCAATTCCAATCACGGAACGGTGATGGAAGTATTTCACAGAAAAGGAGTTACTCCGGAAGAGCAATTTAAAATGAAGCCTGGTTACGCCAATCTTCAGTCCATTGAGAAGGGAGAAAAACTGGCTACCAATATTGATGGCGATATCCTATCTCCAGAAGAGGGCAGGGTCTTCATGCCGCTATACCAAGCTCAAGGGAGCGATGGTTTCTTTCTTGCAAGAGATGTGAATCCTATTTGGTTGAAGCTTTCTGCATCGCTTAGGAAAATGCGATTTGACACTGTTCTTACTTGGTTACCAGGCGTAAAGCGCGATGAGCGGGAGCAACACACACTGATCGTCAATAGAACAGTTGCCAGATTCTTAGCAGTAGAACTCTTTCACTTGTTGGGTTATAGAACCAAAACCCGTTTAAACGATACGTTTCGTTTTTCCAAGCGGGAATATGACGTAAGAGGCGTGGCCCAGAAACAGTAGTTTATCGCCAATTCACTGTTAACAATTCTCGACCAGCGGAGAAACTCCACCAGTTCAATCTGCGTAATTTGTAATGTGAAAAAGTGGTTTCTGGACATACCGTTCATTGATAAGCTTCGGAAGATGGCTGGCACATATTTCCTTAGTAAGGAAATGCGTATCAGGACGCGAGAAGTGCAGGGTATCGGGCTTGATGCGGCACGAAGCATTGGAATCATCTTTAATGCCAAAGACGAAAGAACGTTTAAGCAGATACGCGAATTTTCCGATCAGTTGCGTGGTGGTGGTTTGCGACAAGTAAAAGCCTTGGGCTTTGTTCCAAAGGCAGAAGTGGCAGCTTTTCTTCAGTCAAGTCAAGATTTCGACTTTTTTACCCGAGACGATTTCAATTGGTACTACAAGCCACAGGGTAGGAAAGTGGCCGGTTTTATCAGCGAACCATTCGATATTCTGATCGATCTAAGACTGAGCAAATTCACGTCCCTACTTTTTATCGTTGCTTTATCTCGAGCTCAGTTCAAGGTTGGGCGTTACCGCACAGATTTCAAAGAATTCTACGATCTGATGATCGATGTGGAGGATAATTCCGATCTAACGTATTTCATTTCGCAGATACAGCATTATCTGGAAATGATGGGCCGAAGCAGCAAATAGCTTATTCCATTTTTCTCGATGCCAAAATTGCATCACCCTCCTAACTTTGCAGCATGAATGAATTAAAAGGTACAGGCGTTGCTATGATAACGCCATTCAACACAGATGGTAGTGTTAACTATTCTCATTTAGAGAAACTCACAGAACACCTTGTTTCAGGTGGTGTGGATTACTTGGTTGTGATGGGAACAACTGGCGAAAGTGTAACGCTTACCAAGCAAGAGAAGAAGGATGTTCTGAAGTGTATACTCGATACGAATGCGGGGCGAATTCCAGTAGTTCTTGGTATTGGCGGAAATGATACTGCGGTGGTGTGCGAAGAATTGAAGAATCTGAGTACCGATGGAATTACCGCCATTCTATCCGTTTCGCCAGCTTACAACAAACCGAATCAGGACGGAATATATGCTCATTACAAGGCAGTTTCTGAAGCTAGTCCGTTGCCCATCATTCTGTACAATGTACCTGGCAGAACTGGGAGTAACATGACTGCTGCTACAACGTTACGTTTGGCGCGCGATTTCGACAATATTGTGGCAATTAAAGAGGCTTCGGGTAGTTTAGATCAATGCACGGCCATTCTGAAAGATCGTCCGGACGGTTTTTTAGTGATATCTGGTGATGACACCTTAAGCTTATCCATAATTGCAAGTGGAGGTGATGGAGTAATATCTGTAGTTGCAAATGCTTTTCCGGCCGAATATTCCGAGTTGATCACAGCCAGTATGAACAGTGATTTTGAAACTGCCAGAAAACGTCAGTATCAGTTGTTCGATCTAATCAATCTGTTGTTTGCTGAAGGAAATCCGGCAGGCGTTAAGTGCGTGCTTAACTTCCTAGGAATTTGCGAAGAGAACGTTCGGTTGCCGCTTGTTCAGGTTTCGGAAACACTTCGTAGTAAGCTCAAAGAACAGCTTGCTCAGCTTTGATCACTTACCGTATTCGTAAGTCGTTTCAATCACTTTTTCCTGTGGCCATTTTACCACCACGCTTCCAGATGTACCGTATCTGAGAGGCGTTAGGTCAAATTGTACCGTGTCTTTTACAAGACTTCTGCAAGCATCGTTGTCAGGGTTCAAGTGTTCAAAGTCGATGATTGCCTGTGGAGGAAGGCTTTTTAGCCAACCACCAGAAAAATAGGCGTTGAAATCGTGCTCTTTGCAACCCCCACTGTACCTGAAAATCACGGTCAGCACATCATTCTCATTGCTCATTTCCAATACCTGAAAATCGGGCTTTGATGGTTTTCTGTTCGGGTCTACAGTAATTTGCTTCACAGTTGATTCCACCGTTTCTTTTGTTGATGCTTTGGCAGAAGAAGCCGTGTTTGAACCGTTGTTCTTGCACGCACCCAACAAGGTAAGCAGAGCCAATATCACTATAGAATTCTTCATGTTCGTCTGTTTGCGCTATCCTGTTTACCCAAGATCTGCACCTGAAATTCTCTTAATCTCTAAGCAACACTACTTTTCTGGTTACAACGCCAGAATTCGTGTTCAGATTAACATGATAGATTCCGTTGGCAAGATCGATAAGTTCGAGGCGAGTGCGAGACATGCCAGAAATGTTCACGTTTCTGACAACTCTTCCTGTAATATCCGTTACGGTCATATTATTTACTTCATCAGCCTTTTCAACTTCAATGTAAATAATGCCTTCAGATGGGTTCGGATAGATGCTCAATCTTCCTAGATCAACCTCCGTTACTGAAAGTCCGCCAACCATTCCGAATTCGGCCGCTTCCTCCTCATCGAATTCACCACCTTGGGCCATAATTACGTTATTCCCGTCACGAAGTGTGTATTCTCCACTTCCAGATAAAAACCCGCAGCAAATTCCATCTCCCCAATCATCCACAATAAGGAATGTGTAGCATCCGTCTCCATTCAATTGAATGGTTTCGTTAATCGTAGCGTTGTTCGGATACGCACCTGGATCTCCTGCTTGAGCATTCTGAAGGCCACCACCATTTGCTCCAATCGTGGTGTTTCCACCAGATGCTACCAACTGATTGTTCGGTCCACGAACTTCCCAATACGTTTCATAACCATACGCGTCTGTTTCAATCGTAAGGTTCAATACTTCCTCGCCTACATTCAGATCGAAAGTGGAGGTAGTTGTGTTATTGTTTGTGTTCTCGTCTGTTTGACCGTTTGCAGCTGAAACTGTCACTTGAATGGTGTTGGTTCCTACCTGAGCAGAGAATCCGGCCAATTGAACATTAGCAGTGCCATTCTGCGGTAGGTTACCTGTCCAGTTTTCTACCTGGTTAGTGCCACCGTTGTAGCTGTAGGTTATCGTTGCAGAAGTAAGGTTACTTGTTCCGTTGTTCTTAAGAACGAAAACAGGCTCAACAAATTCCACTTCGCACAACACGCTTGGTATAGATTGCAGCCCGTTGCTTGCAGCATCCAAACTGTAAACCACAGCTCCGGTCGGGTATCCATCCAACGTGGTAACTCCCGTGTTCAGCGGGTCCAACCAATCGCGGAGTCGGGTAGAGGCGCTGTTTCCATCCCACGATACTCCAAACCTTCCATACCAATCTGGCTGCCCGTTGTTCGAACTTCCTTGACACGCAGCGCCACCGCCATATAATTGACCGATGATTCGGTGGTCTTGATTGAATAATGGGCTTCCAGATGATCCACCTTCTGTAACGCCATCTTCCCACTGATCGATGTACCAAACGGCTGCTCCGCTTTGGTTTGCGTGATAAGGTCCATCGGTATCATGGCAGATCTTCTTCAGGTCTCCAGATGGATGGTGAATTCCTGTCGCAGCAGTTACTGCACTTTCGTTATCTGTATTATCCCATCCTGCCCATTCGGCATTGAAACTGGCCGGAATTGCATTCCCGTTATTTATTTCCAAAAGTCCGAAGTCGGAGCCTCCGTTGCTAGCAACGATAGAAGCTCCGGAAACACTTTGGTTGGTTGGTCCGGTATTTCCACCGCAGCTAGATGATTCGTGGTTGAAATAGAAAACCCAATTCCCTACGTTTCCCAAACAATGATTGGCAGTGAGGAAATATGGATAACCATCGTTTGCTGTGTTGTTAATAAGTGCTCCGCTGCAAACGGCATTTCCTCCATTAGCTATAAGCGCTACTGATTTCTTTTCCACTTGCCAATCATCACCTTCAGGACAATTAATATTGATGTTGCAAGCACCGCTATTACCAAATGGTCCGCGGGCTGCACTTTTCAACTCTTCAAACTTGGAGGTTATCCCTCTGTAGGCATGTACGATCTCCCCGATTTTCAGGTTCATTCCGCTCAAATCCTGATTCTCTGGTATGGAAAGTTCAATAACGACATCTTCACCGTAAACCAAGCTTGTGGCCAACATCCCGTTAGCTTGTCTATTCGTATGGTTGAAAGAACCGATGAAGTGCGTTTGTTCTAGATCGTAAATGAATAAGTTGGCCGACTTAGGAAGATCGAATTGCGTGAAAACAAAACTCATTGCCTTTGCATTGGGTGCATGAATCCCCAATCTCCAAACGTTACTTCCGTTTTCCACAGTCCATTCTCCGCTGTTATCTGTGTTCAAGTTTGCACTGCGCTCAATTCCAAATCGGTATCCGAATTCCTTGTACTGATCGTTTTCGGCATCTTCGGCATCAATCGTTGCCATATCCAATTCAGGAAGACGTTCGAATTGCAACTGCAGATCAGCAGATTGCCAATTGATAGGTTGACCACCATGGCTTACCTGAGCATGAATAACACCAGCCGAGATACAAATGGCGACAGCGAGAAGGAGAAATTTTTTCATAAGGAATGTTGATTTGGTGCGAATATAGGATTACCCGAAAAGTTGATTTGTCTTTTACCGTGCTTTTGGATTTAACATAAACAAGGAAGTTAGGTTCAGCAATTGTGCTAGATAACTCCCAATGCAAGAAGACATGAGAGAATCAATATCATGATGGCCACGGTCCACTGAACGAACCCGAGTGTTACTTTTTTCAGCAGTTTTTGTCCGAAGTAAGCTCCAAGAAATGCAGAAAGAACGGCAACGGTCAATATGCCAGCGTTGCCAAGAATGTCAATCTCCTTTAACCGAGAGAAATATAAACCCAAGCGCGTTACGTCTATGATACTGGCAATGACGATTCCTGTAGCAATGAAAACTTCCTTACCGAGACCATAGCGAATAAGGAACGCACTACGAAGAGCACCTTGATGACCGCTTAAACCACCGAAAAAACCACTCACAGCTCCACCTACTATCAGCTTGTTCTTATCGAATTCCATTTGTTTCAAAGCAGGCACCAATTCGAAAATAGCGAAGAATGCCATCAGCGCTGCAACAATCAGTTTCACGGTAAAAATCTCGAATGTTCTTCCAAACATCACATATGAAGCAATTGGGTTGCTACTCGAAAAGTGAAGTAAAGCGTAAGCACCGATAAGCGCACCGAAAATGGCCGGCAGACCGAACCGTAGTACAACAGGCCAGTTCGCTTTTAGACCCACCAATCCCATCTTGAAAAGGTTATTCAATAAGTGGACGATCCCGGTAAGTGCAATTGCAACTTCAATGGGAAAAAAGAGCATGAATGCGGGCGTCAGAATTGTTCCGAGGCCGAAGCCAGAAAAGAAGGTAAGTAGAGATGCAAACGCTGCAACTGCTGCTATGACCAGGTATTCCATCAGGCCAATTTCTTCTTACGCTGCGACCACATGTGCAAGTACAACTTTGGAAAGAACACGAAATATGACAGGCCAACTACGGCTAACGCCAAATTGATGATATCCAACTGGAAGGAACGCCATTCCCAAAAGGAGAACATCACCAAGAACTCTCCAAGAACTCCAATTGGGTACAGCGCAATGAAAAACGTGTACCTACTGAACGTGATCACTTGAAGTGGTTTTTTCGTGATCTCTGTAAGGTAATACAGCGCTCTAACCACTTCTGTAATGCTCCAAGCAATGGCAATGAGCATAAAGCCAGTAACCATAGAATTGGAACTCAGTTCGATCAATCGTTCGTTCGGAATCCAAATTAGCAATGCAACAATCAGAAATCGGGAAAAAACCTGCATGGTCGTGAGCATCCAATTTGCTCCAGCTATTCCGATCACAGCGTTCAGAATTTCGAAAATGGCCAATCCTTGCGCCACAGTCAGCATCCAAAGACTTTGCTCTTCGAACTTCAGCCCATGAACCAATGCATGGATGAAAAACAATGACCACGCAAGAAGAGTGACCAAATTAAAGGAGATCAACCAGGTCTTTTTCATATCAATTAGTTGTTCGATTTTCTGATGATGGCAACCCAACCACCACCTTCAGCCATTGAGATCACATACTTCATAGTTGAGGTGATGGTTGTTTCTTGGAAGAACTCGAAATTGGTGCCATCTGCTCTTGTATTCTCTCCATCTCGCCAAACATCCATTTCAAACGCTCCGTTTCCAAGGAATGAAAGATCGATACTTAGCGTTTGACCAACAGAGCCGGTCATTCCGCCAACGTACCAAACATCACCTTTTCTTCTTGCTAGCAGAACGTGTTCGCCTACTTTGGCATCAAGAACCAAGGTTTCGTCCCATGTTGTGGGAACCACGCTAAGGAATTTCATGCATTCAGGCTCTTTCTCATAAGCGGTTGGTTCATCTGCCAGCATCTGCAACGGACTTTCAAACACCACGTATTTTGCCAATTCATGACAGCGCGTTCCTTGGCTTTTTGGATGTTTAAAGTTCATGCGGTGCTTTTTCGGGTCAGAGATGTTTTCCATTGCTCCTGGCGTGTAATCCATTGGTCCGGCAAGCATTCGTGTAAATGGCAATGTTACATCATGATCTACCGTAAGTGCGCTACTCCATTTGTTCCATTCCAAGCCACGAACTCCTTCAAATGTCAGTACGTTCGGGTAAGTACGTTGCAATCCCTTAGGACAATGACTTCCATGAAAATCGACTAGCAACTGGCGGTCTGCACACTCCTTGGCGACTTTCTCATAGAAAGCGATCATTTCCTGATCATTACGCATCATGAAATCCATCTTGATTCCTGTAATTCCCCAATCCGAGAACTGTTGAAATGCCTCTGCAAATTGCTTATCCAGCGTTCTCCAAACAACCCAAAGAATAATTCCAACGTTCTTGCTTTTCGCATAGGCCAGAAGTTCTGGCATGTCAATCTCATCTTTCACATGGGTAAGGTCTCCCAATTTGTACCAACCTTCATCCATAATGATGTACTCCAAACCGTTCTTGGCAGCAAAATCGATGTAGTACTTATAGGTCTGGGTGTTCAGCCCTGGTTTGAAATCAACGCCCTCTAGTTGTAGTGCATTCCACCAATCCCAAGCAACTTTACCTGGCTTTATCCAATCTGTAGAAGTTAGCTGTGTTTCCGATGCCAATAACCACGGCAGGTGAGAACCCAATAATTCAGATTCTGAATTGGCGATTGTGAATACCCTCCAAGGATAGGTCCTGTTTCCCGAGGTTTTGGCAATGTAACCATGCTTTATGCTAGGTACTGTGTAACGATCAGCAACGTTGAAGGTTGTGGCCAAATGCTTTGGGTGAATGGCCTTATAACCACCTAGACCGTCTGTTTGCAAGTACATGCTAGGGTAGTCGTGTAGATCGGTTTCCGTGTACATTAGAAACGGCCCGTTGTTCCACTTCCAAAGTATCGGAAGGCTTCCTTTTTCGTTTGGTTTCAGGTCTAAACTGGTTGTTGGTTTAAAGTAACGTTCGTTGTGCGAGTAAAAGGTCGTTTCGGTCGGAAACCAAACATCCGGATTGGCCGTCAATTCAAATCCCATTTTTTCTTCCTTAATGGTGATCTCCTTGTCAAATGAAGTTCGTATGCGATACGAGAAACCCTCGTTGTAACAGCGGAAATCGAGCCCAAGTCCGCTTTCGAAATCCAAAGAGAGTTCATTGTAGTTTTCAGAAATTTCTGAAGCTCGATAAGGAACTGTTGGTCTAAGCGTTCGGTCTACCGATCGGGTAACGGTTTCTGGTCTGTATTCCTTGTAACCTAATTGATTCTTCTTGCCAACTTGAAGCCCTATCGGTTTTCCGTGCATGATCAATCGGTTCTTGTAGTAAACCCGATAAATGGTGTTGGCACTAACCACAACTTCAACTTTAATGTTCTGATCGGGCGATTGCAGCAGGTATTCTTGCCCAAGAACATGATTGAATGAGAGGATAAGGAATAAAAGAAACGAGTATTTCATTGATGTTGTTTGAGGTGGCAAGTTGCCGAAATGTTCCGACCTGAACCAATTCAAACCGTTAATTATCTACGTGTTTCTGAACAAGAGGCTGCTTTGGTCGTGCAGTTGCGTTTTATCAACGCAAGCAACTTGTATTTTCGAAGCCTATGAAAAAGCTATTCACTCTTCTGCTGATTTTCTCGGCATTTGTTTCTCGGTCTCAGACCAGTTTGAACATGGATTCGTTGTTCAATTGGCGCAATACGGATCTTGTGCCATCAACCGCTCATTTTAACACCTACAACGAGATCTGGGGATATGCAAAGGGTGGGGCAGAGTATGCCATTATTGGTTCAACTGCAGGCACGCACATTTTTGACGTGACCGATCCGGGAAATTCTGAGGAAGTGGTTTTCCTTGATGCTGCCAATACAGGGCCAAGCGTCATCCATCGCGATTACCATGATTATGCCGACCATCTTTACATTGTGTGCGATGAAGGCGCAAGTACGCTACAAATAGCCGATCTTACGTTTCTACCAGATTCAGCTCCTATCGTTTACGATAGCAACGCGCTGTTTCCGCGTTCCCACAACATATTCATAGACACTTCAAGTGCTAGAATGTATGTCTGTGGAGGAACCGTTCAGTTTGCAGTTTATTCGTTGGCCGATCCTGCAAATCCAACGCTTTTGGTAAACTGTCCGGCCGATGTACCGTTCTGGAGTTCAATAGGATACATTCATGATGTATACGTAAGAGGCGATACAGCATATTTGAATGCCGAAACGCGTGGGTTTTTCATTGTCGATTTTTCTGACCTGAACGACATTACCATGATCGGCTCGTTAGACACGTATCCTCAATCTGGCTATAACCATAGCGGTTGGGTAATGCCAGGGCAACCATATTACGCCTTTGCAGACGAAACGCATGGTATGGATGTTAAGATTGTGGATATTTCGGATATGAGTGACCTTGTGGTTACAGATACCATTGGATCGGATGTGAACGAATTCTCTATTCCGCATAACCTTATCTATACCGAAAACCATCTTTTTGTGTCGTACTATTTTGATGGCGTTTATATGTTCGAATGTTCTGATCCTGCGCATCCTTCGTTGGCAGGTTATTACGATACATCCACTGAACCTCATCAGAACGGTTGGTACCGAGGCTGTTGGGGAGTTTATCCTTTCCTTCCTTCGGGGAATATTCTTGCATCAGATATGCAAACAGGTTTGTGGGTTTTGAGTTCTCAACTTGTTTCCGGAATAGAGGAAGAGAACAACGCTGCTACCGAATTCCAAGTGTATCCCAATCCAACATCTGAGTTACTTTTTGTTCCTAAACAATTCTTAGGCGAAAGCTATCAGCTGGTCAATATGTTCGGTCAGATTCTCGAATCTGGAAAACTAGAGATAACACTCGATGTTTCTAGTTTGGCAAATGGAGTGTACCTGCTTAACGTGGTCAGGAAAGAGGGTAATACAGCTACCAGATTCTTGAAAAAATAACCAGGTTGCGGTTTTAACAGACTTTTATCAGTTTTTGTACCGACCAGCGTCAAGTTGGGGGTGTTTACTGTGTACTTACTTCGTGGATAGTTAATAACCATCCAAAAAAGAAGAAGGATATGAGTACTACAAAAGCACCGAAGAAACACATTGATGAACTTCATTTCGAGCACCGTCTGTGGACAAATAATATGAAGTTCTATTACGATGAGGTATGCATTTTCGAGAATCGATTGGAAGAACTCGTTCAACGAAATACGAAGATTGAGGTAACCTCGCAAATAGAGCATTTCCAGAATCAATTCATTCGCCAGAAAGAAGTTTCTCAGCAATTGGTAAGTAAATGTGGTGATCATGATAAGTTTTTGGCCAATCAGGCTAAAGAGCATCCGATTGCAATTGATCACGTGTTATTTGCCGATCACACGAAGCTGAGAGATGAGGTTGAAACGTTTGATAAGATCTACAAAGAGTTGAAGTCGGAATTCATTGACTTTCTCCGCAAGTGGATGTAAAGAATATCATGATGAAAATTCACGTAGACGACACGAGATTAATTTCTGAGATCAAAGAGGAATTCAATGCTGAATTTCCTTACCTGAAGATCGAGTTTTTCAAAAAACCGCATTCTACCGGAGAGGCTTCAGCACTTTCTGACATGTTGCCTGAGGATTCTGCTTTGGCCAAGTGGAGAACGGCACACAATGAAGGAGAAATTGATATTACTCCTGAAATGACAGTGGAAAGCGTTGAAATGGAATTCCAAAATAAATTCGGTCTATCGGCTCAGGTATTCAGAAAATCTGGAGCTGTTTGGTTGGAAACTTCTGCTACCGATGGATGGAAGTTGAAAGACCAGAATGAGCAAGGAGCTTTTATGGAACAGGAAGTTGGCGATTAGCCAATAAGCATGAGGTTGGATGGTACCTCTTGTGCTTGGCCCCCTTTCGAAAGAGAGGGGGCTTTCTTTTTTACTAAAACCTGAATCTAGAAGGGTTAAAAATTATTGGCAGAGGTCAGGCCAATCTGTTTTGGCTCTACCGTAGCCAAGGTCGAGAGACTTACGAAGATCCTGACAACCGCCACCGTTATCCTCCATAAAGCGCTTCAAATGACCTCTGTGGTAAAGCGCTTCAGCCAATCTGGTCTTCATGTAATCTGCCTTGCTGCCTTCAATCTTAGAACCTTCGTAATCAGCCAAAACATTTTTAATCGAGGCCTTGTATTCATGCATTTCAACCAGATTCTCGGAAATTTCAACGGCCCTGTTGTAATCTTCCATGGCGGCAGGAAATTCGATCTGTTGGAATTTGATTCCACCACGACCAACATACGCTTCCACAAAATTGGGATCTATCTCTATCGCTTTGTCGAATTCAGCCTGGGCCTCTTCGTACTTTCTATCTTCTTTTAACTGATTGGCAAGGTTGAAACTCTTAAAAGCTTCCTCGTAAGGAGTCATGGATGGGGCTTGAACGGTGTCGCCTTTAGCACGGGCTTCTGCTTTTGCTTTAGCGATTTTCTCTTCCTTGGTCATGGTGGAAGAATCTTTATCCCCGGCTTCTTGAGCTGACGCTGCAAAGGAAATACAGCAGAAAATAAGTAGTAGCAGGTGCTTCATCAATTTTTCAATTGCCGTGCAAGTTAATATTCTAGACCATATCAATGTGCATTCTTGAAATTGAGACAGGAGCAATTTTGAACAACGGATCTTTAATAATTACCGAGAGCCCGTAGATTGCGTCCCTTGCTCGAACTGCCGCTGCTTGTGTAAGATAGCGACCGTAAGTTCATAATCAGAAAAGCCATAGATCTGACTTTCCGAGAAATTGCAAAAATCCATGAATTCGTGAAGTTTATCGCCTTCGTAACCAGTTACTTTGGTAACCACATCTTCATTGAACTTCTGATAATTGTATCGATGGCGTTCTTTCTGCTTTTCTAATCGATGCAGTTCCTGCCTTGCTTTAGCATCTTTACTTAGGTTGCCGTAGATGAATGATGCTGGACTCATCATGTATTTAGCCTTCTTGATCTCGTTAGCATCTTCTGTTACAGGAATAGTTCGTCTATCTTTCGAAGGTCCTTTTATTCCTACAATTTCAATTGTTCCATCGTCAACTTCCAGTTCCATGAACTTTTGACGGAACTGTTCTTTCGTTCCTAGCGGATTTACCTCAACCTCTCCCAGCTGGTATTCGCGCTGTACCATCTTTATCTCAATATAATCTGCCAACAGCTCTTTCTCGGTAACGATCAACGCTTTATGGTGGTATCCAATAGAGCTGAAAATGAGACTATCTCCCAAGTGAACTGGAATTTTGAATGCTCCTTCTGGCGATGTGATGGTAGCCAATGAATCAGTAAGATTCATTACGTGAGCTGCTCCCACAGGACCGGCCGTGAGATGATTTCGTACAATTCCGCCAAGTAAAACCCGCTCTTGCGCTTGCGCAGCAGCAGAAAATATTAGCAGAAAAAGAATAGTCAGACGAATCATTCGGAGCACAAAGAACGTGTATTCATATCAAGAATTATCGTGCCAAACAGCGTTAGGTTGTCAATTATTGTTAATGCCAACTTCATTTTGCAATTTAGGCAGCTAACCCCAAAACGAAATTCAGGTTGTACACGGTAACTCCAAATGGCGATAGTAGCAAGAACGCGCTTATTGATCGCTTGGTATCAGATAAGGATGATCTGAAAACTAAATTGATTGAAAATGGTGCAATACTGCTGCGAGGTTATGAATTAAGAACACCTGAAGATTTTGAGGATGTTGCGTTGGTTCTAGAGCCCGGATTGCAGAACAACTATGCAGGCACATCGCCTCGAAATAGTAGAACAAAGTTTGTGCATTCCGCCAGCGAACTTCCAGGGCATTACCCTATCATGCAGCATTGCGAGATGAGTTTTCTACCCACGGCACCAAGGTTCCTTTTCTTCTACTGCTTTGTAGAACCCAACGATGGTGGAGAAACACCCGTTTGCGATTTTAGAAAGGTCTACGCTCAAATGGATCCGAAAATCCGGGATGAGTTTGAACGGAGAGGAGTGAAGCTCATCAGAAATTACACGGGGCCTAACACCAAAGCAAGCACAGATGTGTATCAGCTCAAACGTTGGGATGAACTGTTCAAAACCACCGATCATGCCGTGGTAGAAGAGGAATGCAAAAAGAACGATCTTACCGCAACTTGGCTTGAAGATGATAAGCTGAAACTGGTAAACTCTCGGCCGGCAATGCAAAAGCATCCAGAAACGGGAGAGATGGTCTGGTTCAACCATTTGCAGGTTTTTCATCGCGAAGCTGCTGCAATTGAATACAGACATGTTTTTAAAAGACGCAGAGATCTGTATTCTCTCAAATACATGCTGGCCCTGAATACGATAACCTTCTTCAAACGATTGTTCAAGAAACCGTCAGACGAGGCGATGCACATGGTGTTTGCAGATAACGATTCAGAAATTCCACGAAGTTACGTTGAGCATGTGCAGAACCTTATTTGGGATAACATGGAGGCCAACCCATGGAAGTTGGGAGATGTGTTGATGATAGATAACTTCAGCACTTCGCATGGTAGATTACCATACAAAGGTCCGCGCGATATTCTTGTAGCTTGGAGCGCGTGACCTTATTTCCATCGAACGTATTTATTAACTGATGCAAGAGGCCATCAATATCAACTTCGACCCAAACAGTCGAATGACGTTGAACTTTTTGCTGGCGTTCATCATGTTCGGAGTGTCGTTAGACCTGCAATGGTCAGACATTTCGCGGGCTTTCAGAAGACCGAAATCAACCCTGCTTGGACTTCTATCGCAGTTTATTCTCATGCCGGCCCTCACTTTCGTGGTGGCTTACTTTTGGAATCCTTTGCCTGGTTTGGCATTGGGTATGTTTCTGGTTGCCGCTTGCCCTGGAGGAACTGTTTCCAACTTTATGAGTTCCTTGGCTAAGGCCGATCTGGGATTATCGGTTACCCTTACGGCCATTTCTACTTTTCTCTGTCTATTCTTTACGCCATTCAATTTTGAGTTTTGGAGCGGATTATATCCAGGCACTGCAGAGCTGTTAAGATCGGTTGAGTTGGATGCGTTTGAGTTGTTTCAGACCGTCTTCCTATTTCTGATACTTCCGGTTTTTATTGGGATGCTATTCCGTGCCAAAAAACCAGTACTGACCAACAAGATCATGAAGCCCATCAAGTGGGTTTCTATGGTCATTTTCATCCTGTTTGTGGTTATGGCGTTCCTCAAGAATCAAGACAACTTTATTAAGCACGCTCATTTGGTTGTGGCTTTGGTAATTGTGCATAATCTATCTGCCTTTGTGCTAGGATATGTGGTTGGTAAAGTTGGTAAGTTAGGGGAGCCGGCTTCTCGCTCTTTGGCTATTGAGACCGGAATTCAGAACTCTGGTCTAGGGCTTATCATCTGTTTCAATTTCTTTCCTGAAGTAGGCGAGATGGCACTGCTATGCGCCACTTGGGGAATTTGGCACATCATTTCAGGAATGGCACTTTCTGCCTATTGGGCAAAAGCTGCCTAACTCTTTTTTACCTCCTTAGTTGGTACTGGATCATAACCATGACCGCCCCAAGGATGGCACGACCCGATTCGTTTTACCGCTAACCAGCTTCCTTTAATTGGTCCCCAAGTTTGAATGGCTTCAATGCTGTAACTGGAACATGTTGGTGTATACCTACAAGTAGGAGGAAGCCATGGGGAAATTGCCCCTTGATAGAATCTGATCGGCAGAATCAATAAGAATTTGAACACTTTCGATATCATGCGAAAGCACGATTACGTGTCATGGAACAACGATGCGGTCTGTGAAGGACAGTTCTTTAGAACTGAAACGACAAACGTAATTACCTGAGTAAAGTCCCACGGAACTCAGCACAACTGTTTGCTTTCCTGCTGGCTGCATTCCTTCTAAAACGGTGTAAACCACTCGTCCGCTCATGTCAATAATATTGAAACTTGCATCTTGCGCAGTGCTCAATTCAAATCTTACGACTGGATATCCCGAATTGTAATAGATCTCATGCGTTTCAAACAATTCTTCGTCTATTCCCACCGTGTTGGATTCAAACCCAACGAAAAGCACCTGATTCCAGCCAGGAATTGCCAAGGTGTCTGTTTCAACCGCGTAACATATATCGGCCGGATTGTTTATTCCAGAAACAGTAATCACCTCCGATACGCTGAAATCGTTCGTGTATTTGGTGATTCTGGCCGGGCTCCAAGATGAAATGAACCAGTTGCCATCACTATCGTAATCAATACCATCGATATTTGTTAGGCCGGTTGAAGCAACAACGGTCGAAATTGTATAATCAGATAAACTCATCTCTCTGATGGTCCCGGTACCCCATGTTACGAATAAGCAACGATTGTTGCTAGCGTCATACACAATTCCATTAGGAGTAACTGAACCTGTTGTAGCTACTTGAGTTACAGTTGGGGAACTCAGGTTGGTAATATCTATTTCATGTATTTTTCTGGCGTTGAAATCGGTTACCCAAAGCTTATCCGATCCATTACTTGCCATGCCATTTAAAAAAACGGCTCCAGAAACAGATACGTTCATCACTTGCATTTCTGTCGTGAGGTCATAACCTCGTACAGTGCTTCCTACGATAGCGAATAAAGTATTGCCTACCACTTCCATCCCGTAATCTGCACTGGTTCCGCTACCGAAATAAGATAAACCTCCATTTGGAGCAATTGCTACGATGCTGCTATTGTCTGAAGATGCCAGATAACGATTGTTGATGGGGTCGTATTCTACACTTTCTACACCAGCAAGGCTTTGGCCATACAGTTGAGAAGTAAGAAGGACAGACGTGAGAAGAAGTAGAGCGTTTTTCATGCTTTGGAATAATTGAAGCACGAAACTATCAGAATGATACAGTTGAAGATGTTAAAAACACTCGAACTATTCAATAGTTCCTAACATTTCAAAATTTCAGGGGCATTCCGTTATCAACCATTCAATTGCTTTTGTTTCATCTGTAAAAGCTTTGAGAGGAAATTTAGGTGCATGCACCAACGTTAAAAGGTTGTAAAGGATCTTTGTACTAGTAGAGTTTGTTACCACGGCTTCCGCTTCTATCAATAAGATGGCCTTTTCGTATTTGTTGAACAGGTTTCTAGCTTCCTTGGTCATCAGAAACTCGATTTCGTTCAACAGCATCATGATCTTAAAAGGTTGCCCACCTGCTTCCATTTCCATAAGATCGAGAATAGCTATCAAATCCTGCTCGGTATAAACATCATCCTCCTGTGGTTGGAATACAACGATTCCATCCTTTGATAACTGAATAGAAGCTGACCTGAAATGCTGCATGTTGGTCAAGGTAAGCAGTATGTTCAAAGCTATACATGACTTCTGTCAATACATGTTTCTCATAACTTTAGCGGTCTTAACTACCATGTCATGAAAGAATACAAGGCTGACTCAGTAATAATAGGAGGAGGGATTGCAGGCATTACGGCCGCGATTGAATTGTTGAACGAAGGCCAGAAAGTATTGGTAATTGACCGTGACGTAGAAGAAGAGTTGGGAGGCCTTGCCAAGTGGAGTTTTGGCGGCATGTTCTTCGTTGATTCACCGCTTCAGCGAAGGGCTGGAATGAAAGATAGCGTGGATCTTGCGCTGCGCGATTGGCTTTCTGTGGCCGATTTTGGCGATGATGATGTACTGCCAAAGCAATGGGCAGAACAGTATGTTAATATGTGTACGGATCATATTTACCGTTGGTTGACCAAAGAACATGGTACTAAGTTCTTTCCAGTGGTGCATTGGGTAGAGCGTGGATTGTACAAGCCAGGCAATTCCTATCCCCGTTTTCATATGGTTTGGGGAACAGGAAAAGGCCTTACTGATGATCTTATCAAAAGCATGAAAAACCACCCGAAAGCGGCTACCCATTTACAGATGGTGTATCGCCACAAGGCAGAAGATCTGATGGTGGAGAATGGAGCGGTAGTAGGAGTGAGGGGAATGGACGAACACAACAGCTTACCTTTTGTGGCAAGAGGAGAAAATGTGTTGGTTGCAACTGGCGGTCTTGGAGGAAACATTCAACGAGTTCGGGAAACATGGTATAAACCATGGGGCGCACCACCTAAGACCATACTCAACGGTTCGCATCCATACGCCTTGGGCGATATGCACGATGCGGTTGAAAAGATTCAAGGAAACGTAACCAATTTGGATTGGGCTTGGCATTACGCTGCTGGAGTTCGTCATCCAAGACCAAAATGGAAAGATCATGGTTTAAGCCTGGTGCCACCGAAATCTGCCTTGTGGCTTGATCACACAGGTAAACGATTTGGTCCCAATCCGCTCATAACCGCTTATGACACGCGTTGGACAGTGGAAGAGATATGCAAGCAGGAAAAGAAGTACAGTTGGCAGGTGCTTAACATGAAGATCATGATGAAGGAGTTTGCGATCAGTGGCTCTGAGAGCAACGAGGCCATACGCGATAAAAACCTACTTAAGTTCTTAAGAGACATTCTCTTAGGTAACAAGAAGTTGGTGAATGACATGCTCAATTCTCCAGACTTCGTAACGGCAAATACCTTAGATGAACTGGTGGATAAGATGAACGCCTTAGAAGGAACCAATGATGTGAAATTGGAGCATGTTCGCGATAGTATCTTGCCTTATGATGCCATGATAGACCGTGGCCCAAGCTTCCATGATGATGAGCAGTTGCGAAGGATAGCTCACGCAAGACAATACCGAGGCGACAAAGTAAGAACATGCAAGTTCCAGAAGATACTGGACCCTAAGGCACTTCCATTGATCGCCATTCGCGAATCTATTCTGTCTCGAAAAACCTTAGGGGGAATTCAGACCGATCTTGGTGGTAGGGTAATGAGTAAACCTATGAATGGGACCTCAGAACCGATACCAGGCCTTTATGCCATTGGCGAAGCTGCTGGTTTCGGGGGTGGTGGTTCGCACGGTAAAGGTGCGCTAGAAGGAACCTTCCTTGGTGGTTGTGTTCTTACTGCACGAATTGCAGCAAAGACAATCGTAGGTAAAAGCCTTTAGATCTAGGCCACTCGCTTCGAGTCGTTGTTTGCTTTGTTGTTGGCTTCGCGCAATTTGGTCCTGATCCAATGCTCAGCGCGCATCGGTGATTCGAAATATTGAATTGGAAAAGCCTTACTGCCCGTAAGGGTGAGAAATAGGTTGGCTATTATCCTTCCTAAATAACTGGTCGATATCAAGGCAACTCCAACTACCTTGCCTTTTATATCAGCGCCACTGGATAGATACTCTCTCGCTTCAGCATGTACGTACGTGATCTTAGACAGGTCATATACACCACCACGGTAAGGAGAATCATCTTCCATCAATTCATTGGTAGCATGTATCAATCTTTTGGCAGCCTCTACGGTTACCTCAGTTCCGACCTTAATGGTAACGTTGAAAATGTTGCCTGGCAACTTCTCAATTACCGCAATATCTGTCTGACTTGTTTTAACGATCATGCTCTTGGAGTTTAATTGACTGTATCACACCATTAGACGAACAATACTGTTTTTGGTCACTGCTTTCAATACTGCCTGCTTCATTTCAACAGACCAATTGCTTGCTTTTTCCATGCTTGCGAACATGTCCATTGGTATTGATTGGATCTCGGTGTGTTGAAGCAATAGCGTTGAAACTACGTTTGAGAGATGATTTTCAGATACCAGAGCCAAGGAACATATTCTTTCGGCAGACATGCATTCGGTTGTAATATGAACTCTGGCATCCTGTGCAACAAACGCTACGGATGAAGTGACGATGATCAGCGATTTGATCGTAGGGCTGTTATCGGCCAATTTCAATACAGCTTCCATCAGTTCTGTCGCTTTGTCCAATTCAACAGTTATCCTTTTTGTAGGTATAACTTCAATAATGTTGTTGTCTGTCAGCCAGATATTGGCATAGGGTAATTGAATACTGTTGCCCATAGAGATTCAAAGTTTATTGCCTATTACATTATTTGCGTATTTCTGGTTACGCAATTCTCGTAGGTTATCGATAAACGACCTCTTCCTGCAATTACAGGCTTATAAATTCAAATTATCGGTCAAAAGACGCGAGAATACTGTTTAAGAAGCTACTCTTGTAATATAGCGCTTGTATTCTGTATGTGCCCAATGTTGTGCTTCTAAGGAATCTGTGAAGATCTTCACAGGGTAGGCGGGTTTGTTGATGGATAGGAAGAAACTTCCGATTATCCTAGCTGTAAAAGTGTTCGTTATCAAAGCCACAGCGATTGTCTTTCCCCACGAAGAACTTACTTCTTGCAGATGCTTCCTGGCATCGGGAGTAACGGTAGAGATTCCAGAAAGGTCTATAACGGTGCAGTGTTCCTCTCCTCGACAGAGATACTCTATCAGTGCATGATAGGTCTTTGCCCGCTCGAGGTCAATTTCAACGTTATGAAAAACCTTGGCAAGAATTACTCCCTCGTGTCGAATGGAGACTTCTCCAAAATCAGATCTTACAGTTCGTTTCATCATGGTGCGATGAGCTTTGAAATGAAAGTACCTATGACACTACGTGAAAAACGTAATTGAAATGACAGGATTGGAAGTTAAATAGGTCTACAAATGGAAAATATTTAATCTTCAGCTTGCACAAGATCAGTTCAATTTCATCTTAGCGTCTGTTATTTCCTCTGGGGAATATTTAAGGTTCTTTCCCATGGTGCCAGCAAAGCGTTTCCAAAACCCTTCGCGGTCCGGTAAGGCAACAAAATCCTCCACTCTTGACCCAGTAGGATCAATGGCTATAGCCTCCATATCATCATAATACGTATGTATGGTATCGAAAATGGCAGGTACAAATGCCAGATCCAATTTTTTGCGTTTGGCAAAAGAACGTACCATCTTAGATTGGAACGGATCGGTAGCCAAAGCAACTTTCTGAAATCCAAGGTCTTTGGCCATGTAGTAGGAGTAGAATACATTCTCTGTGCTGTGCTCGGCCCGTTCTTCGGTAAAAACATGTTCTGCTGGCACGCCCAACTTCTTCGCGTATTCGGCCATAATGCGCGCTTCTATATATGGGCTATACACTGCACTGCCCGAAAAGATGATGTTCTTGGTAAGGCCTTGTGTGTAAAGATGGTAGCTCCAAAGTACACGGGCACGCATTACATCGCTCCAAGCTGTGTCGAAAGGAACACCGGGCACAATAACCGCATCAAAGGGCATTTCAGGCTTTACTTTTTCAAAGGCTGTTCTTGTACTTCCGCAAGAAACTATTCCAATAATACCTATCACTACCAAGTGATACAGCACTAGTTTTCCTAAAAATCTCATGATATTCAAAAATGAAACTGAACGTAAAATCGGTGCAATGCTACTATATCTCCGTGGCGAAACAAAGTTCTACTTGCTCAGATGGTTTCCACAACAGACCATGTGTACCTTGTCTACGCACCTCTTTTGATTTACGCTCAACAAGGGGAGTGAATTCATCTCTGAAGGCAAGTTGGTGATCGATATCCAACTCGAACGATTTCCAGTAACGATTAACAATGGAAAATTTTGCTGGAAGGAAATCCACATTGCTCATGTCGTGACCTTCCAGTTTTGCGATGAACTGGATCATTCCAGATTGCCACATATCCGTTGCCACGGCAACTTTCTCAAAACCGTATTTCTCGGCTATTTCCATCGAGTAGAATACGTTTTCCATGCTGTGCTCTGCGTTACGCTCCAAAATAAGTGCCTCTGCCGGAATGCCTTTCTCCATGAGGTAAAGCGCGAATATCTCTGCCTCTACATAGGGAGAGTGAACAGCGCCACCAGAGAGAATGATGTGCTGTGTTCGACCTGTTTGATATAGTTCATAGGCCCAGGCCAATCTCAAGCGATAAATGGCATTCATCTTTCCATCTGGATGGAAGGGAAATCCAGGGATTATAACAGCATCATATAATTGAGGTGTTTCTTTTGCCAAAGCAACCGTGGTTGACAATGGAAGTAGCATGGTAAACGTTACTAGAAATGCATTG
This sequence comes from Flavobacteriales bacterium, assembly GCA_018402015.1. GTDB lineage: Bacteria > Bacteroidota > Bacteroidia > UBA10329 > UBA10329 > UBA10329. Next base: position 32,723 of record JAGYJL010000007.1, read on the forward strand.
ATTGACCGTTTCATATTGTGTGTCTATTGGTTAGTATGGAAACAGAGCTGTTTAACATTTGTTCAATTAAAACAATAAAAAGTTAAACAAAATGAAAATTACGAAGGGCGAAGCCCAGGGGTCACAGTCGGCTCGTAGCTCCCTTTCCCCTGAACTTCCTTTCCTTCGATTATCTTTTCCGTTTAAGCATATTCACATTCCAGCCCAATCCGAATGAGATTCTGAATTCATCCAGTGCGTAGTTGGTGCCCCATTCGGTTGCGTGTTTGGCGTGTACATATTTCAAGTTGGCCATGAAGTGGATGTATCGCCACACGTAGAAATTGAACCCCGTGGCCACCGAAATGGCTGGTGATACTTTCATCACAGATTCTGCGTATGCCACAGGAACCTCAGCCGTTCCTTGGTTCGGATTCCGTGCCTGAATGAGACTCACACCCGGATGAAAGCCAATGTAAGGGTCGAAGCGCTTGTACGGCATATGGTACTGAGCCCCAAAGAACAGGCTATGGTTGTGCTTCAAATAACCATTGCCTTGCGTATCCAAGAAGTAAGAGATGTCGCCTTTCAGCGAAATTCTGTCTTCCAAGAAATACTCCATGTCGCCTTGCAGATAGAGGTTGGTTTTGCCATCTGCAATCGTCCAACCGGGCGATATGGTTCCTTGCGCGCGCACCAGACCTTTGCGGATAATGTCTTCGCCAGTCAGTTCTGGTCGGTTCTTTTTTTGCCCGAAGGCTATGCTTGACGACAGCGCAGAAACAATTAGAACCGTCATTGCGAGCATAGCGCGGCAATCTGCGTTCAGCATGAGATTACTTCGGCCTTTTGGGCCTCGTAATGACGTGGTTTGGGGGAGAAGGGAGGTTACCATAGGTCAGCGATTTTATAGTTGATACCAAGGGTGAATAATAAGTGACCTTCGAGGCTGAGTCCACCGTGGTCGTGGATCTCGAAAACGCCTTCTTCTTCGTGCGCCTCTACGTGTCCGCCCAGGTGGAACATATACTGCGCTACAAATGTGAGATCGAAGCGTTCGGTAATATTGAAGTGGTTCCCAACTCCGCACTGAATGGCCGAACTCCAACGTTCTTTCGAGTTTTCGGGGTTTGCGTTCTCAGAAACCTTGGTGTAATCGAAACAATGACCCATTACCAGATACGGTTTCATCAGTTTGGTGTATGTCTTGTCCTTCAGCGGATAGAACATCACCGACCAGCCAATGTGCGCATCCTGACGATTACCCGTGCTGCCTATTTGTGAGGTCATGTAATCGGCAAACCATTCGGTATTGATGCGGTCGTGAAACTGCAAGCGGAACTGCCCTCCGGCACCAACACTTGTTCCTTGCCAAGAACCATGGTTAAAGGTGCTGATGGTGGTTCTCATCCCAAGAGAGAACAAGCCACCGTGGTGGTTCTTCAGCTTCAATGTTTCTGTTTGCGAATGGGCGAGTGCCGGTAGCAAGGCCCACAGGAGAATTCCACTTTTCCGTAGCATGGCGTTGAGGTGTTGGTTTGTTGCTTAAACCAGCCCGTGGCACCGGAAATTGTGGGTGTTAACGAATGTTAAAGACTTTGCAACGTGGCATGCTAGAGCCCGCGCAGAATAGGGTCGATTCTAAACTTCAGACCCTCTTAGCACGTGTATAGAGCAGCTTATTCTCCCTGACCAAGCGAAAATCCTCTTACCCCATCAAAAGCATAGAGGTTTTCGGTTTTAATGATGTCGAATCCTGCTTGGTGAATGGCGTCCAACAGCTGCAATAACTGCGGCATACTCACTTGTGCATACTCAGGATTTTCATCCGTTGTAAGTGTTTCGCTCGACACGAATCGGCATCTCCAATGGTCGGTGCAGAAGGTCTCATCGTGCCCATTCGGATACACTTTTACGCCTCGGTTGGTTATCATCTTCAGCTTCATACCGGGTTTTTCGGCAGCATCTAGCATTTCGCCAAGTTGCTTCGCGTCAGTATGCGGCCAATCCAGAAACACATCTACTCCCAGCAAGGTCTTTTTCACTTCCTTTCGGGTAAAGGCAGGCAATGCTATTTTGCCGCTTCCTTCACTGAGAAAACTACTTGGTATACTTACTGGCCGCTTGCCTAAACGCTCAATAAGCGCATCTGCAAACTCGTTGGTTCCTACACGTTTCTTGCTGTGCTTCTCCGAGTAGATATCGGCCGTATGAAAACCATCCTCAATGGTTCGCAGCCAAGCATTCTTGATCTTATCTGCCGCTTCTGCTTCGCCAATATGCACCAACATCATTACTGCTGCGTTCAGCAGGCCAGAAGGATTGGCCATGTCTTTTCCTGCTATGTCAGGAGCTGAACCATGTATGGCTTCAAACATAGCCACGTTGGTGCCTATGTTGGCAGAACCTGCCATGCCTACCGAACCGGCCAATTCTGCGGCAATATCAGAGATAATGTCTCCGTAGAGGTTAGAGGTAACGATCACATCATAATCTTCGGGCCGAGTGGCCAATCGGGCAGAGGCAATGTCTATGATCTGCGTGTCCTGCTTAATGTCTGGGTATTCCGCACCTATTTCATCAAACACGCGGTGAAAGAGCCCATCGGTAAGCTTCATAATGTTGTCCTTCACCATGCAGGTTACCTTCTTCCGACCGTAAGCTCTGGCATATTCAAAAGCATAGCGCACAATTTTCTCGCAGCCGGGGCGCGTTATCAGCTTCAGGCACTGCACCACATCGGCCGTTTGCTGATGTTCTATTCCCGCATACAGGTCTTCCTCGTTCTCCCGAATGATCACCACATCCATCTTTGGAAAGTGTGTTTCTATATACGGATGCAAGGCTTGCACTGGTCGCACGTTGGCAAACAACCCGAGGGTCTTGCGCATGGTCACGTTCAGACTTTTGTAGCCCTTGCCTTGTGGGGTGGTAATAGGCCCTTTGAGAAGTACCCGATGCCTGCCTATTGTTTCCCAAGCATGTTTGCCAATGCCCGAAGTTTCTCCAGATAGGTACTGTGCTTCGCCTACAGAAATGGGTTCAAACGCAACATTGGCGCCCGCTGCATCTATAATCCGCAAGGTGGCGTCCATTATTTCCGGGCCAATTCCGTCTCCGTGAGCAACTGCTACGGTTGTTAGCCTGTTTGTTGGTTCTTTTTCTGTCGACATATTCTGAGCTGCTATCATTCCCGCTTGTTTTTGAATGTGCCAAACCTATGCAGCTATAATCATAATTAAAAGTAAATGTTTTATATATAGTACATAATCAATAGTTATGTATTGAAAGTGGGAATGGAACCAAATTCAAGACCCCGAGGCGTTACGACTTAACCTCGGGGTCTAACGTTGGGCCATTGCTGACCCAACGGAATCACACAAACTGAAATCAAGTGGCTGCGCTGGTGGCCTCTGTGCTCGGATTACTGGCACCTGCAGAGTTGGTGGCGTGCACACGGAACCTGTAAATGCGACCGCGCTCCAGCCCTTGGTGCAGGTAAATGTTCTTTCCTTGGGTTTTGATGTCTTTCCAATAGCCACCTTTCTCATCTTCTATGAACATTTCAAACACATACTGCTTCTTGTAATTGGTGCCGTTGCACTTCATGTACACCGAACCGTTATACATTCCCGGTTTGGCCATAAAACCAGTTGGCACATCGGGTACGGGCCATCTACTGCCATCACTCTTTGTTTCCATGCCTGCCAAGGCGGTCATTTCCGGATCGCCAAGGGTAACGGTCTGTACATAAAGTACCTGTAGATCCATGGAGTAAATAAGCTTCTTCAGGTCCTCGTCCCGTTTAAGGGTTCGGTCTTTTCCCCCTTCGCTGGCGGCTGCCTCCGATTGTTCCAAGGCATCGGCCTGTAAGGTAAGATCGGCCAGTGGCGGATTTGGATTGGGGAAGACAGCCGCATTCTCGGTCATCTTCTGTACAACGAATCGTACTTTTTTAATTCTCTCCAGGACACTGAATTTGTCCCATTTCAAAACGACTTTACGCATGATTTCTTCATCTTATGCGCTTTGCCCATGTTCAACTGAGCGCTACTATGTTGTCGTATACTTTGGGTCGGTGTTGAACCACCGCTGTGATTGCTTTAAAAACTTAGGGGGCGCGTAAAATATTGTATCCTGATGGTGAAAAAAGAGTCGAATTTTATCTAAATGATTGAAAATCAGTGAGAAAAAAATTCATACACCCGGCCAGAAAACCCCCAAAAAACGTTCTCGGTTACGGTTTTTCCCTTGCCCTTTTTCATTTTTCCATTCCCCGTTTTCATTTTTCTTAACACGGTTACGGTTTTTCTTAACCCCCTTTTTGTTTTTCCATTGCCCGTTTTCATTTTTCTTAACACCGTTACAGTCTTTCTTAACCCCCTTTTCATTTTTCCTTTAACGGTTTTCATTTTTCTTAACACGGTTACAGTTTTTCCTTTACCCTTTTTGGTTTTTCCCTTGCTCATTCGGTTTTGGAAGATGAAAGAAAACGCCTCTTATGTGAAAAATGCGCCTCCTAACGTGAAAAAACATGCCTCCTGTGCAAAAAACCGCAGCCTCTGCCTCCTGTACGAAAGCCGCTCTTAGCAAAGGGCTGTTTTGGTTTTGGGTGTTGGAGGAGAGGCAAGGGGGTGTTGAAAATTGTTTAAAACGCGTTGTTGGAAGTTTGGGAGGGGTTTGGTAGTATTGGCTAAAGAAAACAGCAGCTAGGTGCAAAAGTTGATCATAGCACTGCTTTTGAGGGGGCTAACGATACTTTCTGTGCTCCGACAAAGCGGGCTATAGGTAACTGGGTATCTTTAGCCAGTAGTTGGGGGTAATAATAACAGAGCATCGTAAGAACGACAGATAAATAAACGACATGAGAAAGCTTGTTTTACTTCTCTTGGTTATTCTGGTTGCCAGTATGGCTAAGGCGCAACAACATTGGGGATTAGACAGTTGCTTTGGTACCGATGGAATAGTCATTACTGACCTAGGACAAAATCATGACTATGGTAATTCTGTTCATATTCAGGAAGACGGAAAAATCGTGGGTACTGGACAATCCAATAACGGAGGTCAATCGAGTTCTAGCTTTGCTCTAATCAGATATAATAGTGACGGCTCCCTTGACGAAAGTTTCGGGTCAAATGGATTTGTTTTGACACCAAATGGAGCTTCAGAGGCTTCTATACTGCAACCAGATCAAAAAATTATTCTGTCTGGATACCATGGTACCGACCTCCTTAGTAGTACGGCATTTGCTTTATTGAGATATAATGCAAATGGATCGTTAGACCCAAGCTTTGGCACAAATGGAAAAGTGGCAACGTCATTTGGTAATTTCATTCATAGAGGAACCGGAGTGGTTGTTCAGCCAGATGGAAAAATTGTGCAAAGTGGCAGCCTAAGAAATGAAGTGACAAAATTCATTTTACTTCGGTTCGAAACGGATGGCACGCCTGATTCCACATTCGGAGAGGATGGAAGAGTGACAATAGATGTTCCCGATTTTGGCGCAACTCATACGTTGGTTTGCCAAACGGATGGAAAACTAATAGTAGGTGGTAGGTTACGTAATGGGTCCTCCATGGATTTTGTAATGATGCGTTATGATTCAAATGGAACAATCGACCCCACTTTCGGAACAAATGGAGTGGTATTTACCGATGTGGGAGGACACAATGAAAGTGAGGCTTGTATCAAGCTATTGCCCAGCGGAAAAATCCTTCTAACAGGAAGAGTTGACCTTTCAGGTGAAACGCGCGATTTTTGGTTGCTTCGATACAACTCGGATGGAAGCTTGGACAACACCTTTGCAACCAACGGAATCGCTCGTACAGATCTTGGTCATGATGACATCAGTATTCTCACAATCCCTCTTTCAAGCGGAAAGATTATTGTTGGTGGCTGGACATACCCAGATGCCACTGAAAAGAACATCGGTATTGTCCGATACAATGAGAACGGTTCTGTTGATTCGACTTTTGGAACGGATGGAATCATCATTACATCCGCGAGTGATAATCCTGATTACTGTTGGTGGGGAGCAGAACAGAACGATGGAAAGTTTGTCCTATTCGGAGCTACAGATGGGCTTCCAGCGCCTCCTTTTAATCGTAATTTTCTAATCCTAAGATATTCAACCGAAGGTTGCGGTATCAGCGGCATAGATAACCCAGTCAGCACAGAAGAACTATTTAAGTTTTACCCCAATCCAGCTTCTGAAAATTTACACATTGAATACAATCAGAAACTCACTCAAGGTTCCATATCACTGACAATCATTGACGCACTCGGACAAACCGTGTCTTCGCACCAACTTATCTCAAAGAAATCAACCCTTGACATTGGTGAACTGAAAAGTGGAATTTACCTTATATCTGTTACTGATGGTTCATATAGTTTGAGCCGAAGATTGGTAGTTGAATGAAATTACTACCCCCAACATCAACTATAAAAATAGGGCGCGAAGTGTTTGCCGCAAGTTCATCACGGTTAGCAGTTTTCGGTTTCGGGCGAAAGGTCGAAGATGTTAAAGCCCTATTTTCATAGCAGTAACCGTTGGGATTAATTCAAAAAAATGGGACGACACGCATTCATACTGACATTTTTTGTTTGTCCGCTCCTGTCTTTCGGTCAGGACATAAAAGGAGGTGAAATGTCTTACAGCTTAGTTTCAGGACTGACCTGCTCATTTGACGTCTTACTCTATTCGCAGACAAGTTTGGGAATATCGCATGACACAATCATGTTCCATGCAGGGACGGAACGGTTGGATACGCTTTTGGGTGTTTCAACCGACCTTCCGAATGATGTAACTGAATGGCAATACACCACGACACATACTTATGCCTCAGCTTCCACCTACGTGGCAACGGTAAGCGACAGTTTTAGAGTTGGTGGCATTCTGGCACGCTAACTCAGTTTCAGAGCCAATTCATTTACAACAAGAGTGTGACATTAGTCCGTTTATAGAACCAATACATCACTAGTAAACAAAACACACAAACTGGACAGTTATGCGGACGGCTCGTATTACTACCATGACCCGATGGTAAGCGATTTGGAAGGTGATAGTTTGGGTTTCAGTTTGGTTTCTTCGTCATCTGGCATTTATACCATGCCGACATATTCCATCGACCCGATTACTGGTGTGGTTCAGGTTCTTGCTCTACAGCAGGGCTTATTAGCTATCAATCTTGAGGTTCAAGAATACCGTAACGGAACTCCAATTGGTCGTTCTTAATGGGAAATGCTGCTTGACAGCCAAGAACTGGGGCTGACATCAACGACAACGAGACAACAAGGGTTGGAATTTATCCAAACCCAGTACAAAATGACCTGACCATTGAATTGCAGGACTTCAACTCTGACAGTTCATCATTCGTGACATCCTTGGAAAGCAAATACTTACAGGCTCGTTGAATTCAAAACAACTTGTGGACATCAGCTCATTATCTGACGGCACTTACTTCCTGACAGTCTTGCTACGAACATGACACGTACACGAAAAATAATAAAGAACTAACCTCAACATTCGCTATCAAAATAGGGCATGACGACAGGTACGCAAGCTTAGTGCTTTCTACCAAGTTCGATCCCGATAGCTATCGGGACGGGCGAAAGGTCGAAGGAATTAAAGCCCTATTTTTCATAGCAGTAACCGTTGGCAAGTTTATGCTGAGTCAAGTACCCAATTTCCACAGTTATAAAACCTTGAGGGTAATTGAAAATGAAAGACTACCAAGCGTATAACGACAAGCTATTTTCCAGATGGGCCCCGGTGTATGACGGGTTTGAACTGATCCTATCTCATGTGAGAAAGGAAATGGTTCAAGAAATCAACCCTAGCAACAAAACCGTTTTAGATGTAGCTACAGGAACAGGCAGTTTGGCCATTGCTTTGAGCGCTACAGCAAAAAAGGTGGTAGCTATCGATCTATCGGATAAAATGTTGGATGTAGCCAAAAAGAAACGTAGCAACTATGAGCTGTCTTTCTTACAAATGGACGCGAGTAATATGAGTTTCCAAGACGGGGCATTCGATATCGTTACTATTAGTTTAGGATTGCACGATATGCCCTTAGAAGTAAGGACGGCTGTACTGGAAGAAGCCAAACGCGTGTTGAAAAAAGACGGCAAGCTGTACGTTTTGGAATATGATGTGCCGAGAAATAAGCTATTGAGATGGTGTTCCACATTTTTCATCAACCTCTTTGAGAGCAAATACTATCTCCCGTTCATTGCATCTGATTTTGAATCTTATCTGGGTTCATTCGGCTTTAAAATGGAGAGAAAGACAAATTATCTGCTCGGTCACTTACAGTTTTTAACGCTCACCAATTAAGCATGCCCCGCTTACTGCATTGCGTTTTTGAAGAGGGAACAGTGGTGAATAGCTTTTACGCATAGATCTGAAACAGTAGCGTGACATAGGTTCCATTAAGCAGTTTGCTCCAATCTATTTTTGCCCACCGTAAAACCAAGGTGGTTATACTGAATCAGTACAACATAAAGTGAGCAATAGAAAGTGATGTCGATCATACTGGTTTTAACCTTGGGATTTGTATTTGGGGCAATCATCCAATATGCAAGCCTCAACAAATTCAACGTGATAAGCGGACTGGCTACGCTTGATGATCTGGCAGTAGCCAAAGCCATTGCGTTGGCCATAGGTATTGGAGTGATCATTCTGAACATAGAGATCGGACTGGGATTTGCCACATACCACACCAAACCGTTTCTCTTAGGAGGTATTGTTTTGGGCGGATTGCTTTTTGGTACAGGAATGGCCATTTTAGGTTACTGTCCGGGTACACTTGCCATTTCGTTGGGAGAAGGTTCGGTAGACGCGCTTATTGGCATATTTGGTGGTTTGGTCGGTGGCTTGGTTTTTACGCTCATGCTGCCATCGATAGAAAATATATTGGGTCCTGATCTTGGAGAGTTATCGTTGAATTCTCTTGTGGGTACAAACGCCACTTTTTACATACTCATTTTCATTATCGGTAGCCTTTTGGTTGGCATTTCTTTTTGGCTGCACAAACTGGAAAAAGCAAAAGACCACAAGTGGCTCTATGCAGGAATTGCACTGGCAATTTTAAATCCGATCATGTTCATATCGGCAACTACAAATAGACCAATAGGTGCGTCAACCTCCTTCCCATATTTTGCCGATCTGTTAACGGGCGTAACTCAGAACAGTTATTTCCAAATGATCGAGGAGTCGGGAAACTGGGAATTGATTTTTCTTGCTGGTGCCTTTTTAGCTGGTTTGATCATTTCGTTGGTTAAAAAGGAATTCAAATTCACCTTGATACATAGTAACTGGGAAAAGTACAAAGGTCCATCTGCCGCCAAAAGAGTAGTTGGTGCTTTTGTAGGGGGTTTTATTCTGATAGTTGGTGCAAGAATGGCTGGTGGTTGCACAAGCGGACACATACTTTCTGGCGGCATGCAACTTGCCATAAGTAGTTTGGTGTTTGCTGTTTTCACCTTCATAGGTCTTTTGGCAACAGGAAGATCATTCTATAAGAAGAGCCCGCACAAGCAGTAACAGATAGTTGTAAAACCGAACCGCTGGTATGAACGATTTGTTTTTGCTGGCTTCCGTGTTAAAATAGCGTATCCCTTTCTGTCCTTTCGGCTCATTTATTGTACAATTGGTTATCTTCCATATCTGTAAACCACAACCCTTATCATGAAAGCATTACTCAAAGTAGCAGGACTCATTGTGATCGTTGCCTTTTCATTCGGTAATTCAGCACAAGCGCAAAAGAAGATCCCCGAATCGGTAAAGAAGTCGTTTTCAAAGAAGCATGCCGACATCAAAGAAGTACACTGGCAAATGGTAGACGGCAATTTCGAAGGGCAATTCAAGCAGGATGGCGGGGAGTACACGGCCGTCTTTTCTGTGGAAGGAGAATGGATAGAAACAGAGCAGCAATTGCGCCCACGCGATCTGCCTAAGGAAGTATCGGCTGCAGCAAAGGAGAATTACAGCAGCTACAGCATAGTAGAGGCCGAAAAGGTAGTATCCGCCACAGAGGGCGATTTCTACGAATTGAAGTTGAAAAAAGGCTCGGGACTACTGGAATTGAAGGTCTTTGCAGATGGCAAGATGGCGGTAGAAGAGTTGGAAACGGAAGATGATGAAGACTGAGTGTCCATGCGAATTGAGACAACAGCCTCGGCCAACTGGTCGGGGCTTTTTTTTACCAATGAATGATGCGGAAAGGCAACTGCAAATAAAGTACCTTGTCAACCATCATAAAACACAAAAATGGCAAGCGTTACCAAAGAAGAAAAGAAAGGTCTGAAGCAGAAGTTGCTCGAATTCAGAAGAACAGGACTTGTTGCGTATGCGCAGTATCTGGCCAACGAATTGGAAGCTTCTGAAGGTAAAGAGATCAGGAAAGCATACACCAAGTACTTGAAGAAAGAGATAACATCCACGGCCAAAAAGATAGCCAGGGTAGAAGCCAAACTGAGTAAGGAAAAGTGAATATTCTGAAACCGATCTGGCTTGTTTTTCTGCTGAGCAGCCAAGTTGTTTTCGCCCAGCAAGACAAGGGAGCGTTGCTTTACGGTAATTCGTTAAGTAATGCCGATTCGCTTTCCAATTGGGTAATGGAAGGTCCGGGTATTACCAGCACGGAGAATGGATGGATGCGTATGTTTTCGCCTGAACAAGCTGGACATCACGTGTATTGGTGTCCGCAGCAGTTTCCTGCCGATTTTGTAGCAGAGTGGGAACTCAAGAACAACAATCCTAAAGCTGGCCTGGTGATCATATTCTTCGCAGCAAAAGGATCGGACGGAGAACCCGTTCTAAGTGAGAAACTGAAAGCGAGAAACGGCACCTTCAAGCAATACACCAAAGGTGATATTCGGAATTATCATATTTCATACTACGCCAATACACCACAACAGAAAGACCGCCCCTTTGCACATTTGCGCAAAAATCCGGGATTCAATAAGGTTCATATCGGTAAAGCAGGTATTCCGGCCAATTCAACAGCTATCCATCGTGTTCAACTCAGCAAGAAGAATGGCCGCATTCAATTGCTCGTTGATAATGAGTTGGTAATAGATTGGCAAGACGAAGGAAAAGCGTTTGGACCTGTTCTAGATGGTGGTCACATCGGTTTTCGCCAAATGAAATGGACCGATTTCAGCTACCGTAATTTCCAAGTGTGGAAGGTGGATTGACAGTTGGTAAAGTGTGTCATCGCCTCAGTTTTCGATCTCACCAAATAGTGCTTAACACTTTTTAACGGCTGTTTCATACCAATTGATGGGGTTTGTTGTTTGATGGCTAACCGACAGTTATATTTTTGCGCAACCAAATGAATTTTCAAATACAATGAGCGAAGTAATTGACATCAGACAGATCAATGAGTTGATCGAAAAAGAAAGTGCCTTTGTAGACCTCATTACCATTGAGATGAACAAGGTGATCGTAGGTCAACAACACATGGTTGAAAGCCTACTTATTGGTTTGCTTTCAAAAGGACACATTCTGTTGGAAGGTGTTCCGGGGTTGGCAAAGACGCTTGCCATTAACACATTGGCTTCTACCATCAGTGCGGATTTCAGTAGGATCCAGTTCACTCCAGACCTTCTACCTGCCGATGTGGTAGGAACGCAGATCTACAATCAGAAAACAGGCGGGTTCGATGTCCGTAAAGGCCCTATCTTCTCCAATTTCATATTGGCCGATGAGATCAACCGAGCTCCGGCAAAGGTGCAAAGCGCATTGCTGGAGGCCATGCAAGAGAAGCAGGTAACCATTGGAGATGTGACCTACAAAATGGAAGAACCATTTTTGGTCATGGCCACCATGAACCCAATTGAGCAGGAGGGAACCTATCCGTTGCCAGAAGCGCAGGTAGATCGTTTCATGCTGAAGGTGGTCATTACGTATCCGAATAAGAAAGACGAAGCACAGATCATCCGCCACAACTTGGCAGGAGAGTTCCCTAAAGCGAATTCCGTGCTTAAACCAGCGGATATTCTTAAAGCGAGAGAAGTGGTTCGTCAGGTGTACATGGACGAGAAGATCGAGAAGTACATTGTAGATATCGTTTTCGCTAGCCGCTCTCCTGAAGAATATGGTTTGGGCAAGTTGAAAGATCTTATCAGCTTTGGCGGTTCTCCTCGTGCAAGTATTGCGCTGGCAAAGGCAGCCAAGGCCTACGCCTTCATTAAGCGCAGAGGCTACGTTATTCCAGAAGATGTTCGTGCAGTTTGCAACGATGTGTTACGTCACCGAATTGGATTGACCTACGAAGCAGAAGCGGAGAACATCACTTCGGAAGAGATCATTGCAGATATTCTGAACACGGTTGAAGTACCTTAAATAGACGTCAGATTTGAGACGTGAGATATCAGATGACCTTAACTGGTTGTTGGTCGCTTATCACTAGTCGCTTAAAAAAATGGAAACGTCAGAGCTTTTAAAACGCGTACGGAAGATTGAAATAAAGACGAGAGGTCTGAGTAATCAGATATTCTCTGGTCAGTATCATTCAGCCTTCAAAGGACGTGGTATGGCTTTCTCCGAGGTGCGTGAGTATCAGATGGGCGATGATGTTCGGACAATTGATTGGAACGTAACTGCTAGAACTGGAGACCCTTACGTTAAGGTATTTGAAGAAGAGCGCGAGTTAACCGTAATGCTATTGGTTGACGTAAGTGGATCTGGCGATTTTGGTTCAAAGGTGATGCTCAAGCGCCAACTAATGACCGAGATATGTGCGGTGCTTTCCTTCTCAGCCATTCAGAACAACGATAAAGTTGGAATCATCTTCTTCAGCGATCGGGTTGAAAAATTCATCCCACCGAAGAAAGGTAAGAGCCACATTCTGCGGATCATTCGTGAATTGATCGACTTCACACCTGAACACAAGGGTACCAACCTAAGCGAAGCGCTACGTTACTTGACCAATGTGGTAAAGAAGCGAAGCATAACCTTCCTGCTTACCGATTTCATGGATTCGAACTATTCTGATGCTTTGAAGTTGGCCAATAAGAAACACGATCTTGTTGCCATTCGGGTTTTCGATGCATTGGAGCAGGAGATACCGAATGTTGGACTTCTACCAATGACCGATACGGAAACAGGCGAACTCGTTTGGGTGGATACTTCCAACAAGGAAAGCAGAACAAAACTCAAGGCGTCATCGCTCAGATTTGAGGCAGAGTTGAAAGACACGTTGATGAAATCGGGTGTTGACATGGCCGAGATCCGAACAGATCATTCGTACGTGAAGCCGTTATTGAACCTATTTAAACGAAGAGGAGCCAAATGAGAAAGCTGTTCTTCATATTGTGTCTGCTGAGTTCGGGTTGGGTTGTTGCACAAGATGCAACGGTCACTGCTGTTCTTGATAGTCAGCAAATCCTTATTGGAGACCAGATCAATCTTGATCTGACAGTTGAATTAAGAGATAATAGCAAGGTCGCTTGGCCATTCTTCAAGGATACCATCACGGGTCAGTTGGAAATCGTTCAGGTTTCCGTGCTAGATACCACCGTTAAGGAAACTGGAGAAACGGTCCTGCACCAACGTTTAGTAATAACCAGCTTCGATACTGGCTTCATGGTATTGCCGCCTATCAGCTTCATTTTCAATGATGATTCTTTGCAAGTTCTGACAACAGAACCGTATTTGATCTTCGTGTCAGATATTCCTGTGGAGATGGAGGCGGATATCAAAGACATCAAAGAACCTTATGATGTGCCTTTCAATTGGAAAAAGTGGTTGAAATGGATTCTACTAGGCGTTCTACTTGTGGTGTTGATCATTCTTGGTGTCTATCTATATCGCAAATACAGAAAGCAACCAGAAGAGCCAGTTGCTCGACCAAAACCAAAACGCCCTGCACACGAGTTGGCATTGGAGAAATTGGAAGAACTACGTCAGAAGAAACTGTGGCAGAACAACAGAACGAAAGAGTTCTACGTGGAGCTTTCTGACATCATTCGTGAGTATATCGAGTTCCAGTTTGATGTGTTGGCATTGGAAATGACCACCCAAGAAACCATTGCATCGCTCAAACTTGCAGGTATAGATGATGAAAAGTTGAAGCGCTTGAAAGAGATGCTTCAAATGGCCGATCTTGCCAAGTTTGCCAAGTATCAACCCTTACCTAATGAGAACGAGGCCTGTTTTGAAACTGCACGCAAGTTCGTTTCAGAAACCTTGGTAATGCCTTTGGATGAAGTGAATAAAGAAGAGGAGAAGGAAGGATGATGGCTGATATCACATTCAAGAATCCCGAACTGCTTTGGTTGGCCTTAGTGCTTATTCCGTTGGTAGCGTACTACGTTTTCCAACAACGGAAGAACCGTGCGGAGTTCCGGTTTTCGAATGTATCTGCGGCCAGAGTGGCGGAGGCTACCTTAAAAGCAAAACTCGTTCATCTCCCTTTTGCCTTGCGATGTTTGGCCATTGCGCTGCTTATTGTGGTCTTAGCAAGGCCTCAATCTACCAGTAGTTGGCAAGATGTAACGGCAGAAGGAATCGACATTGTAATGGCCTTGGATATTTCCAGTTCGATGCTTGCCGAGGATTTCAAACCCAATCGTTTGGAAGCGGCTAAAAAAGTGGCCAAGAACTTTATCAGTAATCGCCCGAACGATCGTCTTGGTCTGGTGGTCTTTGCAGGGGAAAGCTTCACGCAATGTCCGTTAACAACGGATCATTCTGTCATTCTTAATCTATTCGCTGATGTGAAAAGCGGCATGTTGGAAGACGGAACCGCCATCGGAATGGGATTAGCAACCTCCGTAAAGCGTTTGAAAGACAGCGAAGCCATCAGCAAGGTTGTCATTCTACTTACCGATGGAGACAATAACTCTGGGAATATTGCCCCGGCAACAGCAGCCGAAATCGCAAAGGAATTCGGTATTCGTGTTTACACTATTGGAGTTGGCACCAGAGGAACCGCACCAATGCCGTTTACCGATCCGTTTGGCCGTACGCGTTATCAAGATGTTGAGGTAAAGATCAACGAAGAACTTCTTACCCGCATTGCCGATATGACCGATGGAAAGTATTTCCGCGCTACGGATAATGAAAGTTTGGAAGCCGTTTATACTGAGATAGACGAATTGGAAAAATCGAAGATAGATGTGACCGAATACCGCAAACGAAAGGAGGAATTCCTACCATTTGCACTTATCGCGTTGCTGCTCTTGGGAATTGAATTGTTGTTGAAACAAACCGTGCTAAGATCAATTGTTTAGGTAATGAGAAATGAAGAACTAATAATTAAGAATGAACTTTCAGGGAGCGTCATGCTGAACTCGTTTCAGTATATTGAAGTATGGACCCTGAAACAAGTTCAGGGTGACGGTTTATTGACCGCTGATGTCTTGGGCAATTCATCATTCCTAATTCATAATTAAGAAAGTGTTCAGGTTTGGAGATGAAATATGGCTGTATGCGTTGCTGGTAATTCCGGCACTCATTGTATTGTATTGGGTTAACGCCCGGTGGCGAAAGCGTGTGCTGCAGCAATTGGCAGATGCCAATGTGCTCGACAACTTGATTCCAACGTTTTCCAAGGTTCTTCCAAGATGGAAACGACTTCTATTTACCGTGGGTATTGCCTTTCTTCTTGTCGGAATGGCCAACCCACAGATAGGCACCAAGTACGAAGAAGTGAAGCGAGAAGGCTTTGAGCTGATGATCTGCTTGGATGTTTCGAACAGTATGCTGGCCGAAGACCTTACCCCGAATCGATTGGAGCGTGCGAAACAGGCGATTTCCAGATTGGTGGATAGGTTGAAGAACGATAAGATCGGTGTGATTGTTTTTGCGGGAGACGCGTTCATTCAATTACCAATGACCGTTGATCATTCGGCAGCTAAATTGTTTCTCCGTTCCATTGATACGGATATTGTGCCGACTCAAGGAACGGCCATTGGTAAGGCCATTGAACTGGCAAGTTCTTCGTTCAGCACCAACACAAAAGCCAATAAATCCATTATCGTTATTACTGATGGAGAAAACCACGAAGATGATGCGTTGGAACAAGCAGCGGCAGCTGCTGAGCAAGGCATAAAGGTGCATACGATCGGTATCGGTTCGGTAGATGGCACACCGATTCCAATGTATAAACGTGGGCAAATGTTGGGTTATCGCAAAGACCGAGAAGGTAATACAGTGGTTACCAAACTCAACGAGACCATGTTACAGCAAATTGCAGCTTCTGGAGAAGGAACGTATGTTCGCGCAAACAATAGCAGAACCGGTCTGAACGTGTTGATGGATGAATTGGAAGGCATGCAACGGGAAGAATTCGGCAGTAAAATGTTTACCAGTTACGAAGATCGTTTTCAGTACTTCGTAGCTGTGGCATTGCTGTTGTTGCTGATAGAAGTGCTTTTGCCATCTCGTAAATTGAAACTATTCGGAAACGTGAATCTATTCTCGGTCAGGAAATGAAAGTGTTTCGGTTCATATGGATATTGATGCTGCCAATTTTGGCTGTAGCTCAGGAAAATCCTGCGGCCAATGATCTTATTGAAAAGGGCAACAAGCTTTATGAGGACGGTAATTATGGTGAAGCAGAAATGACATACCGTGAAGGCCAGGCGCAAGGTGCAGATGCGTTCATCTCTGGTTTTAATCTAGGTGATGCGCTTTTCAAACAAGAACGGTATGAGGAAGCTGCTGCGGCATTTCAGTCGTTGCCCAATCTTACCGATGACAAGGAGAAGAAAGCCTCTGCATTTCACAACCTTGGCAACTCGTTTTTAAAGGCGCAGAAGTTTCAAGAAAGTGTTGATGCGTACAAGCAATCGCTTCGAAACAATCCGAAAGACCTGGAAACCAAGTATAACCTAGCTTACGCTAAGCGAATGTTGCAAGAACAACAAGAACAAGAGCAGCAGAATCAGGATAACCAAGAGAATCAGGACAAGCAAGATCAAAAGCAGGATCAGCAGCAGCAACAAGATCAGAATAAGGAAGAGAAGAAGGATGATGAGCAGAAGCAAGATCAGCAACAGCAACAACAAGATCAAAAGCAAGAAGAGCAAAACCAGGAGCAGCAACAACCGCAAGAGAACAAGATATCTAAAGAAGACGCTGAGCGAATGCTAGACGCACTTAATCAGGAGGAAAAGGATATCCGCGACCGTTTGGAACAACAGAAAGTACGAAAAGGTGTTAAAGGAACGATAGAGAAAGACTGGTAATGACGTTGCGCTTTACATACCTGATCGTACTGTTGATGGGGCTGTTTCAAACACAGAACCTCAGCGCACAGAAGTTGACTGCATCGGCTCCAAGTCAGGTGCAAGTTGGTCAGCGGTTCCGAGTAACCTGGGAATTGAATGCAGGTGGTTCTGATTTCGTAGCGCCAGAGATAACGGACTTCCGAGTGCTTAGTGGTCCTAATCAAAGCACCAGTATGCAGTACATAAATGGAAGCATGTCGCAATCCATTTCGTTCTCTTATGTTCTGGAACCGATTAAAGAAGGGAACTTCAATATAGGTTCTGCAAAGATCAAAGCAAATGGCAATATTGTAAGTTCTAACGAGTTGACCATCAATGTGGTTAAAGGCGCTACTTCAACCAACTCGGGCGCGTCACCTGCAGCTAATAATCAAAGTTCAAGTTCTTCCACAACGGCTAATTCTAATGATCTATTTGCACGGGTTGAAGTGAGTAAGCGTTCAGCTTATCTGGGAGAGAAGATAACGGCCGACCTGAAGATATACAGCCGCGTTTCCATTGTCAATTTTGACGATTGGAAGATGCCATCGTTTGAAGGTTTTTGGATGAAGGAAACAACCGAAAATCAACAGATTCAACTTCAGAACGAGGTTATTGATGGGGTCATGTATCAAACCGGATTACTGAAACAAGTGATACTTTATCCGCAAAAATCAGGAGAGATCACCATTGACCCAATGGAGTTGAGCGTGATCGTCCGTGAGCGTACAAGTGGTAGAGGACGTTCTGTTTTTGACCAGTTCTTTGGGGGATATCAGGATTTTAAGCGCCCTATTAAGTCAAATGCAGTTACCATCAACGTAAAACAATACCCAGGTTCAAAACCAGACGATTTCAGCGGTCTTACGGGCAATCTCAGTATGAAAGCCTCCATTGATAAACAGCAGACCAGATCCAACGAAGCGGTGAATCTGAAAATAACTGTAAGCGGTGATGGGAATCTATATCAATTGCAGCCGCTGAAGCTCGATTTTCCGCCAGATATTGAGGTTTACGACCCGAAGACCAACGACAACATCAAAGCGAATGCAAATGGAATTTCTGGGAGTAGAACATTCGAGTATGTGCTCATACCACGTTACGCTGGAGACTTTAAGATCGGCCCATTTTCGCTGAGTTACTTCGATCCGAATGCCAAGACGTTTAAAACCCTATCGCAAGAAGCATTCGACCTGATTGTGGAAAAAGGCGAGGGAGATGATGAAAGAAGCAGTTCGGCAGTCAACATCACCAGCAAAGAGGATATCCGGTTGATCGGTAGTGATATCCGCTACATCAAACAAGGTCAGTATCCTATTCTAAACGGAACAAATTTCTTTTATCGTTCGGTACCGTTTTATGCTGCTATAGGAGTTCCGCTATTGCTGTTCGTACTCTTACTTGGATATGCGGAATATCAGAGATCGCAAGGAAATGACGTAGTGCGTTTAAAGAGCAAACGTGCAACAGGGCTTGCCAAGAAACGATTGAATAAAGCCAAGAAACTGTGGGATGAGAATCAGACAGCATTGTTCTATGATGAGGTTTTCAAAGCACTTTCCGATTATGTAGCAGACAAGTTCGCTATTCCTGTAGCAGAGCTAAGCAAGGATAAGATACGGGCAACACTAGGAGCGAAGCAGGTGCCAGAAGAGACGATCTCTAACTTCATTGGCGTGTTGGATAAGACGGAATTTGCTCGTTTTGCTCCGGGCGCTGATAAGGAAATGGGCAGTGTGTATGACGAAGCCTTGCAGGCAATAGTAAATGTGGAGAATCATGCTTAAACGAGGCTTTACATATGTGATGGTCATTGTGTTTTCATGGATGTCAGTTTTGGGTTTTGCTCAGGTTGACACCTTGAAAACCTCAGCAGATAAGGCTTACATCGAGGGCCTGTACACCGAGGCAGCTGCCTTGTATGAGAAGATACTTTCACAAGAGTACGTATCTGCCGAAGTGCATTACAATTTGGCAAATGCCTATTTCAAAAGTGGCCAAATAGCACCGTCTATCTTGAATTACGAACGAGCCTTGAAACTTGCCCCGAAGGATGAAGACATTCAGTTCAATCTAAAATTGGCCAATCTAAGCGTTAAGGACAAGGTGGAGGAGATTCCACAGTTGTTTTTCGTGACTTGGTGGGAGACCATATTGAAAGCCTTCGGGGTTGATGGTTGGGCTTGGAATGCGGTAATTGCCACGGTACTTGGTCTTATTGGTCTGCTGCTGTTCCGGTTCTCTTCGGATGAAGGAATGAAACGTTTGACCTTCTATTTTGGAATCATAGCCATTTCCTGGGGCGTTTTTGCCCTGTATGCAGCACAGCACAATTTTGACAAGAGTGTGAATGACGACCGTGCTGTGGTATTCGCTTCGACCATCAATGCCAAAAGTGCACCAGATCAAAAAGGCAAAGATCTATTCGTTATTCACGAAGGTCTTGTAGTTACCGTGAGCGACCGATTGAATGGCTGGTGCCGTATTAAGCTTTCTAACGGTGATGTTGGCTGGGTTCCCGAAGGAAGCTTATCAATCATTTAGATTCTTCCTGAGGCATCTTCTTTGCGTTTGTGCGTCTGTATAGCTCAAGACATTTTCTAGCTTTACAGAACAAACCCCGTTGCTCTGCGTGAAACAATTCGTTTCTCTTCTTTTCCTTTTTATGTCGCTTTGCTTCATCGCTCTTGATGGTTTTGGGCAGCAGTCGCTTTACATTCCAGGTGGCGTTAATTACGTGGGTATTGGAGACCTGGATGTAACTGGGACACAAATTACTGTCGAAGCTGTTGTTACCTATAATGGTGGTACCAATATCGTTTCAAAGCATACTGACCCGACCAATGTGAATTATCTCATGAGACCTGGATCGGCCGAGATAACCACTACAAATGGTTATGTGAATGCGGTAACGGGCTTTCCTCTGGTTCAAGGTCAATGCTATCATTTGGCATTCACCTATAACGGTACGAGTTTGGACTATTACGTAAATGGCTGTCTGGCCTCATCAACACCACATACCGGAGCTCTTGTTCAGAATAACCTCATTACTGCCATTGGCGATCAATCAAGCTGTCAGTGCGAATCATGGATCGGCTACATTGACGAGGTACGGATATGGAACGTAGCTCGAACACAGGCTGAGATTCAGGCTAACATGACGAATCTGCCCAATCCTACAACGCAAATTGGTTTATTGGCATATTATCAGTTCAGCGGTAATTACGTTAACGTTCAGGGCAATCCCGCGTATAACGGTGTGCCTGTCGGAGCGCCCCAACTTCAGGTCAATCCTGCCTGTCAGAATATTGACCTCAGTTTTCAGAATTCTGTCACTGTAACTGATGTGAGTTGCAATGGAGGGGCAGATGGAACAGTCTCAATTACCAGCACAGGTGGACATCCGAATTATAACTATTCTGCTGATGGCGTAAACTACTTTCCGAACAACAGTATTTCCGGTTTGCCAGCAGGAAATGGCTTTGTTTGGGCAAGTTCTGGTGCTAATTCGGGTTGCATCGAACAGATTCCTGTATCCATTTCAGAGCCCTCTGCAATAACGACTTCAATTACAGGAACAGATCCAACAAGCTGTGTTACCGGAAATGGAACAGCTGACCTTACCGTAAATGGCGGCACCCCGCCCTATACTTATTCGTGGTCGACAGGAAGCACTGTCCAAGATCCAACGAATCTAGTTCCCGGTACAAATACGGTTACTATTACAGATGCCAATCAGTGCACGGCAATGGAGAGTATAACACTCAATAATCCTCCAGTAATCTCAGCAAACATCACTAATCCGATCGATCCAAGTTGTTATGGTGGTAATGATGGCTCAGCCACACTGACCGTGAATGGCGGAACGCCTCCGTATACATATACTTGGTCCTCAGGAAGTGCTCAGCAAAACCCTGCAGACCTTGTAGCGGGAAACAACTCGGTAACAGTTACAGATGCTGGAGGATGCACGGCTACAGCGAATGTAGCTCTAGGAGAACCCACACCGGTCTTCCCAAATGCATTTGCCAATTATGTAAGTACTCAAGGTGCGTGCGATGGTGGCGGAGTTGCTAACCCATCTGGTGGAACCCCACCGTATACCTATTTGTGGGACAACGGTCAAACAACTCAAACTGCAACTGGAATGTGTTTAGGACCACACAACGTTGTAGTTACTGATGCAAATGGTTGTACCGGTTCGCAGGTCATTACGGTCAACGTTCCTGCATGTCTGACTGATGTTGATTTTTATACTTGGCAACAAGCAGGCCAGCTAGCTAACGGAAATTGGACGGTGCAAAATGCTGGTTCTCAAGTGTTTCAGTCAGTAAATGGCGCCCCTACCTTCTTCGTAACGCCCGTTGACTACATAAATGTGAGAATGCGTGGAAAAATGCGCACTACAGATGGTGATGACGACTTCATGGGTGTTGTATTTGGATTTAATGACCCAATCGGAGCAACTGACGTTTACGACATGTGGTTATTCGATTGGAAACAAGGTACTCAGACAAATGCCGGGTTTGTTGGGCAAGAGGGATTTAATTTAAGCCATGCTGTGGGCTTGATTCCTGCAGGGCAATATGGTGCTACTTTTTGGGGGCATACAAACACACCTGAATTCACTGTGGTCGGAACCAACTACGGTAATAACGGATGGAGCCAGAATGTAGATCACGAGGTTGAAGTGACTTACACGGTGAACCGTGCAATTATTCTTGTGGATGGAGATACGATATTCGATATAAATGATTGTTTCGAGCCCGGAAGGTTCGGATTCTATAATTATTCTCAGAGATCAGTAACATACTCCGACTTCACGTATGAATTATTTGCGGATTTCATTGTTGAAGATGAACAGGTCTGTGCGGGCGACACTGCGCATTTCACTTTTCTTGAGCAGTGTGGAAATTTCAATAACCTCGATCAATTCAGTGAGTTGGATTGGGATTTTGGAGATGGGTCTACTGAAACCATAACCGACATTCAGTTCAGTAATGTTAATCCATCTCATGTTTATGAGAATGGAGGTAATTACACTATTCGACTTATTGCCAGAGACACGCTTGGATGCAGGGATACGATCTACAAGAACATTACCGTCTGGCAAAATCCAACGGCCGAATTCACTTTTACCGATCAGTGCTTTCAGGATCTCACTCAGCTCACCAATACTTCACAATCTGGAGCCTACCCCATAACAGGCTCTGCATGGCTAATTGATGGTAATCAGATAATGCAGCAGAACAACCCTGTTTATCAGTTCCCTACAACTGGAATGCAGGTGGTTGGTCTAGGTGTACAAGATGCGTTCGGGTGCACAGATACGGTTACGCACCTGGTTGATATTTACGATCTGCCGCAAGCAGATTTTGTGCCAATTGAAGATTGCTTTGCACCTGATTATCCTTTTGAGGATATGTCCACCATTAATGCAGGTACGGTTGATGCATGGGAATGGGATTTCGGTGATGCTGGAACATCGACTCAACAGAATCCTACGCATACGTTTGCTGATTTCGGACAATATGACGTTACCCTCGTAGCCATCAGCGATAAAGGATGTGGAGATACTATTACGCAGACCATTACTCTTCACGACAATCCTTTACCGGGCTTTGAAATACCCGATATCTGTCAATTAGAGCCCATGCAATACTTGGATACTTCTAGTATTGACGAAGGAATGATCGTTGCATGGAATTATTCTCTTGGTGATAATTCTTCCTCTGCGCTTCAAAATCCAATTCATCTCTATTCAAACGCAGGTTCTATTGACGTTACGCAAACCGTCATTTCCGATTTCGGCTGTGAGACATCCGTCACAGTATCTACTTTCGTTGACCCCAAGCCGGTCGCTGATTTTACAACCCAGAACGAATGCTTGAATGATCTTGCGACTTTCAGTGATCTATCCAACGTAGCTTCTGGAAGCGTCAATTCTTGGGAATGGGACTTTGGAGATAGTAATACCGATGTGATTCAGAACACTTCCAATCTGTACGGAACGTTTGGAACTTTTACAGTTGAATTGATGGTTGAAACAGATAGTGGTTGCCGTGATACCGCGCAGCAACAATTAGAAGTATATCAGCTACCTATAGCAGACTTCAATTTCTCGAACGTTTGTTTGGATGCAACAGCCATGTTCACAGATGTTAGTACTAGCAACTCTGGGTCTGTAGATAGTTGGAGTTGGAATTTAGGCGATGGAACGCTACAATCTGGCGAGGGGCCGATCAATCACGATTACGCAGCACCAGATGATTATGTGGTTGAGCTGATCGTTGAGACCGACCTAGGCTGTTCTGATACCTTGGAACAGACAATAACCGTTTATCCAATGCCAGAAGCCGATTTCGTTGCTGATAGCGTTTGTTTTAATGAGATAACGCATTTCACCGATCTTACAGATATTCTTACCGGAAGCATTGCCAACCATGTTTGGGAATTCGGTTTTGGAGGAAGCAGCGCTATTGCTGATCCAACTTTCATTTTTCCCTCAACAGGTTATTTGCCGGTTAAACTCACTGTAACATCAGGTTTTGGCTGCAAAGACACGATCACAAAGAATATCCGTGTTTATGTTTTGCCAGAGCCGCAGTTTTCGCACAACGACACATGTTTTGAAGACGATGTGTACTTCATGAATCAATCGGTTATAAGTGAAGGAACCATTGATCAATACGACTGGGATTTTGGAGATTCCAATACTTCCAATCAAAATGAACCTATTCACCATTATGGAAATGAAGGGTTCTACCAAACGGAGTTGATAGCAACTTCCAATTACGGTTGTACGGAAAGAGTGGAACACGAGGTGGAAATATTTCCACTTCCTCAGATCGCGTTTACCGCTTTACCATCCGCTGGTTGTCAACCCCTCAGCGTTACGTTTGATAATGAGACGCAGATAACGAACGGCTATTTTATCGCTGGATATCAATGGGACCTTGGTCATGGAATTTCATCAACAGGTACACATCCGCAAACCACATATTTGGATAGTGGACTGTACGACATTCAGTTGATAGCTACTTCTACCAATGGTTGTGACGATACTCTTTTTGTAAGCAATGCCATTGATGTTTGGCCAAGACCTATCGCTGGTTTCAGCACGGAGAAGGATAGATACATCATGTTTTTCCCAGAGGTAGATTTCGTTGATCAAAGTTTTGGAGCAACAGAATGGCACTATGATTTTGACGATGGCTCGTCCTCATTTGATCAGAACCCAACGCACGAATATCAGGAAGCTGGAACTTATCAGGTTATTCAGACCGTGAACAACGATTATGGTTGTGATGACGAAACCTCGATTCGTGTTCTCGTAGAGCCAGCAATAACGCTTTACATACCAAATGCATTTACACCTAACGATGACGGAAAGAACGACTTTTTCTTTGGCGATGGCGTTGGCATTAAGGACTATGAAATGTGGGTCTATGACCGTTGGGGTGAGAACATTTTCTATTCTGCAAATATGGAGAATGGCTGGGATGGAAGCTACAAAGGAGCGCCCGTGGAAGCTGGTTTATACGTTTACAAGTTCTATGTAATTGACGTTGACGGAAACGATCACACATACACAGGAGGAGTTCAATTGTTGCGCTGATGAAGCGAATAGGCCTCCTGTCTGATACGCATGGTTATATCGACCAAGGAATAAAGAAGCATTTTGCCAATTGCGATGAGATCTGGCATGCGGGAGATATCGGTAACGTTAATGTGTCGGACACACTATCTGCTTGGAAACCGTATCGAGCTGTATACGGTAACATTGATGGAGGTAAACTACGCCTTATGCACCCTGAAGACCAGTTATTTGAATTGGAAGGCGTTAAGGTTCTTATGACACACATTGGCGGTTACCCAGGCAGATATGTACCACGCATTCGCGAATTGATCTTAAGGGAAAAACCAAAGTTGTACATCTGCGGTCATTCGCACATCCTAAAGGTGATGTATGACAAGAAACACGAAGTGTTACATATGAATCCCGGAGCAGCTGGTATAAGCGGCTTTCATCAGATAAAGACCATGCTTCGCTTTGTATTGGATAACGGAAACATCCGAGACCTAGAGGTCATAGAACTAGGTAAACGAACAGAGAGAACGCCTTTGTCAGAAGCGCTTAGTTGATCTGTTTTCCGTATTCCAGGATCTTCTCGCAGTGTTGCTTTACGGTAAGCCCATTTTCTTGAGGAAACGTAGGGCTGATTGACCAATCTTGATGTATCACTTCGTTGATAGTATCGATCCAATCTTGTTTTCTGAATCCTTCAACAACTCGACCAACATCTAGGGTAACTACTGTTTTGGCCCCAACTTTATCTGAAACAATTACAGGAAGTCCACAGAACAATGCCTCGCTTACAACTTGCGCGTAGGCTTCATATATCGCAGGATGGATAAGCGCATCCGCTGCCCACATCAATTCCTCCACATGGTCGGCATACCCTATGTAATTCACATTTGGTAGATCTGTTTTCATCGGTTTAACGCCAGCAATTATCAATTCAATTGGCTTATCCTGAATCAATTCCATCAGTTCCAACAAGAAACCGTAACCCTTAAGATGATTGCCAGTTGTTACGAACAGCAGGCTTTTCTTATCCTCAGAGAAACCGTACTTCTTCCTGAATTCATGTTTTCGCCCTTTACCCGATTGATTAAAGATTCTGTTATCGGTAGGAGGGTAGAGGATTCTGATCTTTCGTTCTGGCACCTTAGCAAACTGTATCAGCTCATCTTTGATCTTTTCAGATGCCGCCAAAATCAATTTCGAATCTCGATAGGCCAATTTATCCAAGTAGATATTCATGCGATCAATTGGACCTTTAAAACGCATGCCAAGCGCATCCATATAACCTAAATGCGTTCCCGGACATAGCACTAGATCCTGATGCGATGTCCTTCCAAGGGATAGACTTAAGTCGAAGGTTTCTTGTTCTATCACCTTCTTTAAACCGTTATTGAAAAACCACATCCGAATGGGTTTAGGAATACGTTTTAGATCGATCTGATGAATTTGAACCGAATCAGGAATTCGAACCGATGGATCTATCTTGGAAACAATAAGATGAACATCATGCCCTTGCTCAACGAAATAATGGATGTAGTTGAAAAGCCTCGATTCTAGTCCGCCTTTCTGCAACAACCGATAATGAATGAGCGCTATCCTCATACTGCGAATTTACACACGCCTTGCTGGCAAGTTGGTTTTCTTTCGTAGAATTGATGTTCGTATCAACCAATTATGAAGGACCGCTGGCTTTTTATCATCAATCCTGCTTCGGCCGATGGCAAGGGAGGTATTAAGTGGAAATCAGTACATCAGGCCATGCTCAAGGCTGGTTTCGACCCAGTTGTGTGGTCTTCTGAGTACAACGGCCATATTGAGCAATTGGTGGAGCGCGCCTGTACAGAGGGCTTTCGCAAAATTGCATCTTACGGAGGAGATGGCTCTTTGAATGCTGCGGTGAATGGCCTGCTTGTTCAAAGATCGTGTAATCCAGACGAGGTTCTGTTAGCGCATTATCCGAGTGGTACTGGTAACGATTGGTGCAGGTTCTTCAAGGTGCCCAATAACCCAAAAGATTGGGTATCCATGGCTAACAATGGACTGGAGTTCAGGCAAGATCTAGGCATCATTGACCTGATGAAGAAAGGAAAACCTGCTAAGCATTACTTCGTGAACATAGCAGGAGTTGCCTACGAATCGCAATGTGCCGTATTGATAACTGAGGCCAGAAAAAGTTCTAACCTGTTGCAAGGCAAGCTCTTTTACGACTATATCGTCTTTAAAGGATTATTGTCTTTTGAAGTACCTGAACTTACCCTGAAATACGATGGCAAGGTTCGGAAAGAGAAGATATTCAACCTCAGTGTTGCCATTTGCAGACACAATGGAGGTGGAATGCTTCCTGCACCTTACGCAGATCCAAGCGATGGAATGTTCGATGTAACCGTTTTTGAGGATATGCCTAAATGGATGGTTTTGAAAGACTATCCGAAACTAAGAGCGGGCACCATTTTCAAGAATCCGAAAATCACGTCATTCAGAACAGATAAAATTGAGATTATCCGAACAGACAGGCCTGATTACATTGAAGCCGATGGTGAATTTGTTGGGATGGGACCTGCCACCTTTACAACAGAGAAACAGGCTTTACGTGTTCTCGTTGGAGAGATTCCAGAAGAAAAAGTATTCCCCTTTTAAAACAAAGACCTGTTAGGCATTGATCTAACAGGTCTTGATTCTTCACCTTGGGGTGGAACAAGAGTTCGTCTTATTTCTTGCGCATGATAAGCAACGGTGTTTTGCTGTGCATGGTCATTTCTTCCGTGTAGCTTGTGTCAAAAAGGTACTCTAAAATACCCGATTTGTATGTGAACATAGCTACGAGGTCAGGACGATCTGATTCTACGAACTTGTCCAAACCAGCAATAATGTCAGAATCCATAACCGCGTTGAAGGTGATCTGTGGATAACTGGTCGAAGCTATGAGTTCAAGTTTGGTGGCTTCCTCGTCAAAGGTGCTTGGGTCTATCATGTCCGGATAAACATGTACCACATCGATGGTGGCATTGAAGAACTGTGCGAAAGCTATCAACTCTTCAATTTCCTCATCAATATTGGTAAGATCCGTAGCAAAAGCAATATGCGATGGATTATTGGTAGCATCTGCGTTTGACGGAACAAATATGGTAGGGCAGGAGACATGCTCCAATACGCCAGCTGCCACAGAACCAAAGATCTTGTTCTTTATCACGGATTCTCCTTTCGTTCCCATAACGATGAGGTCGATCTTGTGCTCCTTGCTGTAAGATTCCAAAACCTCAATTGGATCACCATGAACCATATCGCAATGAATCTTAGCATCTATTCCTGTTGACTTTCGCAACGAATTCGCCAAATCATTACTCGTTTTCAGCGACTCTGCTCGAAGTAGATCATCAAGCTTATTCACAAAGGCATAAGAAGGTCTTGGGATATTATCGCAGTGAAGAAGAACATATTCAGCATCAATGTTGGATGACAACGAAATAGCATATTCAGCTGCTTTGCGTGCAATGATGGAATAATCGGTAGGAATTAAGATTCGAAGCTTTTTCATGTTAGATCGTAGTAACGATTTTGTCTGTGTTGTACTTGCCTGCAGTGAGGAACTCACGGATCTTGGTGAATGTATCGATGGTGTATTTTACATCCTCTAAGGTGTGCACCGCAGTAGGAATAAGACGAAGGAGAATGATTCCCTTGGGCACCACAGGATAAACCACCATGGAGCAGAAGATATCGTAATTCTCACGGAGATCAACTATCAAAGCAGTGGCCTCTGGAATGGTTCCGTTAAGGTAAACAGGCGTTACACAGGATTGCGTATCACCAATATCAAATCCAGCATTGGTCAATCCTTGCTGCAAGGCACGAACAATGGTCCAAAGTTTATCCTTCAATTCTGGGCTTTTTCTTAGTAGTTCCAAGCGTTTCAGTGCACCGATCACAATTGGCATTGGTAGACTTTTTGCGAAGATCTGTGAACGCATGTTGTAACGCAGGTAATCGATCACATCGGCTTCTCCGGCTACAAAACCTCCAATACTGGCCATGCTTTTTGCAAAGGTTCCGAAGTAGATATCAATTCCATCCTGACAACCTTGTTGCTCGCCAGTGCCAGCACCTGTTTTTCCTTGCGTGCCAAAACCGTGTGCATCATCTACAAACAGGCGGAAACTGTATTTCTTCTTCAGTTCCACAATTTCTTTAAGGCTTCCTTGCACACCGCTCATACCAAAAACACCTTCGGTAATAACCAGCACACCGCCTCCTTGCGCTTCAGCCAGCTTCGTTGCACGTTGTAATTGCTTCTCAAGATTCTCGATGTTGTTATGCGGATAAACAAAACGCTTACCCATATGCAAACGAACACCATCTAAGATGCAAGCGTGCGAATCTGAATCATAAACGATCACATCATGCCGGTTTACCAACGCATCGATTGCTGAAACCATTCCTTGGTAACCGAAGTTGAGCAGATACGCATCAGGCTTCATCACGAAGTCGGCCAATTCGCGCTCCAATTGTTCGTGGTATTGCGTCTGACCGCTCATCATTCGAGCTCCCATCGGGTAGGCCATTCCCCAATCGCGGGCGGCATCTGCATCAGCTTTTCTGACTTCCGGATGGTTTCCCAGGCCGAGGTAATTGTTCAAGCTCCAAACAAGACGTTTCTTGCCATTGAACATCATTCGGTTACTTATCTCTCCTTCCAATTTTGGAAAAGTGAAATAACCATGCGCTTCTTTCGCGTGTGCCCCCAAAGGGCCGCGATTGTTCTTAATTCTTTCGAAAATATCCATTTGGTCTTTGCTAAAGATGTAGCAAAGGTATCTGTTCCCCTTTTGAGACTAATTGATGGATGTAAAAGTTTTGAACGGTGAATTCGGTATAATTTCCTCGCCTATTCTCCTAGAATAGCCTTGTTCAATGCGTCAATACTGGCCTCTTCCATGAATAGACTGTTCAGTTTAAAGTAACTGCCTTTGTCCAACACGTAAGGGTAGGCGTAGCTGGCCACATCCAATCTTGCCTGTTCGCTTTGGTACAATGCCACAACAGCTCCAACCTGATCGGTAGTAAGACAATTTGTGCTTACGATCTGCTTGCCAGATTGGACCATTCCTTCTTCTGTGGTACGCATGGTTATACTCTTTAGAGCCAACTCAAAATCCTGATTATTCAAAACTGTACCCGTGCATGGCAGGGCAGAAGCAGTAGTTGCCGGTGCGCCTTGAACAGTAGTGGTTGTTACCGTTTCTTCCACCACGGGTAGCGTGTTGCCTGTGTTTATATTCACACGACCACCAAATCCGCCAAAACTCATGTTAACTCCATCTTGCTGACTTTCAACTACGCGCGTTGTGGTAGTGGTCTGCTGCACAGCCGTACCCGTTCCTTGATTGACTACCACTACTGTTGGGTTTCTGTCCTCCTCAATGTAGCGCGGATATAAGCTTTGCGATTTCCAACCGATCTTCATCGGTCCTTTCTTACTGTGTTCTACCACAAACGTGACATCCACCCGGTTACCATGCGAATCGGTAAGTTGCAGCAACTTGCGATTGGCAGGTTCCAAAGCCGGGTCTTCAAAAACGGCTTCGCAAGAGTAGTATGGTTGTGTAAGGTTAATGAGTCTTACTTCCGTTTGCGGAACGTCATTCATCTTCTGTCCGTTGAGATAAATGGTAAAGGGGTACCCCTCTTTGCTATAAAAAGTAGCGTGCGACACTTGCTGTGCAAAAGTGTTAAGTCCAAGGAAAAACGAGAAAAGAACAAATGAAAACCGCATGATTTATGGTCTACAATATTTGGAGGCAAATTTCGCATTAAGATGCTTGTGTGCTAATGGCAGATTTAATGAGTAGTTGGCCTAATAAATGATCAAAACAAGCGTTACTTCCGCGTAATCGAAAAAACTATCTTTGCGGCCATGTTAAAAAAGGCGTCTCCAGCCGTACTCCTTCTGTTCATTTTAACCGTCTTTGCAGGATGTAGCAAGTATCAGCGCATTCTTAAGAGCAACGATTTTGAACAGAAATTCGACATGGCCAAGGTTTATTATGACAATGGCAAGTACCAGAAGGCGTTCCCTTTGTTTGAAGAATTGATCACTGTTTTTCGCGGAACCAGTAAGGCCGAGGATGTCTATTACTATTACGCTTACTGCAATTACCATTTGGGCGATTACATGTTGGCCGGGTATCACTTCGACAACTTCGTTCGAACATTTCCAAGAAGTTCGCGTGCTGAGGATGCGCAGTTTATGAATGCGAAGTGCTATTTCTTGGATTCTGCTGAACCAAGTTTAGATCAAGCTAGTACAACAAAAGCAATTGATGAGTTGCAACTGTTCGTCAACAAATACCCGGAAAGTCCAAAGGTTGATGAGTGCAATGAATTGATGGACCGACTTAGATACAAGTTGGAAACAAAAAGCTACGATGGAGCTAAACTTTACTATAGACTTGGTGAATATAAAGCTGCTATCTTTGCGCTCCGAAATACGCTGACAGAATTTCCAGACACTAAGTTCAGAGAAGAAATAAGTTTCATGATTCTAAGATCAAGCTTCTTATTGGCTAATAACAGTGTTGACGAAAAGAAAGTAGAGCGATTTGAGCAGACCTTAAGAGAATGTGACGAATTCAAGGAGCGTTTTCCGAGGTCTAAAAACGTAAAAGAGGCGGAGAACATAAAAGAGAATTCCAAGAAAGAACTTGAAAAGATAAAAACCCTGTAAAATGGAATACAAGAACACAAAGGCCAAGAGAGATACGGTTACTCGCGATATGCGTCAGTTTGAGCGTGGCACAGACAACACGTTCGAAACGATTGCTATTATAGCCAAGCGTGCTAACCAGATCGGTTCTGACATCAAAGAAGAATTGAACGGAAAGTTGGCTGAGTTTGCTACATCTTCAGATAATCTTGAAGAGATTTTTGAGAATCGTGAGCAAATTGAGATCTCTAAATTCTACGAAGCACTTCCAAAACCTGTTTCTATAGCTACGGAAGAGTATTTGAATGATAAGATCTACTTCCGTAATCCTGCTAAGGAGGAAGGAGAAGCAGAAGCTTCTACCACGACAGAAGCCTAATTTCAACTAACATTAGACCGCAAAACCCGACTTAGTTCGGGTTTTGACGTATATTACAATATGGAAGGCAAGAAGATTCTGGTAGGAGTAACTGGGGGCATTGCTGCTTACAAATCGCCTTTATTGGTGCGTCTCTTGGTTAAGGCAGGCGCAGAAGTAAAGGTAGTCTGTACCAGTGCTGCCTTTGATTTTGTTACACCACTTACGCTAAGTACGGTTTCCAAAAATCCGGTTGAAAGCGAATTCTTTGATGATTCTGGTAACTGGAACAACCATGTTGATCTAGGACTTTGGGCAGATGCCTTAGTGGTTGCACCTGCCACTGCCAATACTATTGCCAAAATGGCTACGGGTCTTTGCGACAATCTTCTGTTGGCAACTTATCTTTCAGCTAGATGCCCTGTTGCATTTGCACCCGCTATGGATCTTGATATGCTCCAGCATCCTGCCGTTCAGAAGAATATCCAAACGCTTATTGAGCACGGAGATCATCTGATTGAACCAGGAGTTGGAGAATTGGCAAGTGGATTGGAAGGAAAAGGGCGAATGGCAGAGCCAGAAGAGATTTTTCAATTCCTGAAGGGACTGATCCATGCCTGATATTAGCGGAAAGAAGGTTCTTGTTACAGCAGGACCAACTCATGAACCAATTGACCCGGTTCGCTTTATAGGCAATCATTCTTCTGGAAAAATGGGAATTGCCATTGCAGAGGAAGCTGCAAAAAATGGAGCAGAGGTTACACTGATCTGTGGCCCATCTCGAGTTGAATCATCTGTTAGCGTTAGACGAATTGACGTACAATCTGCACAACAAATGTTTGATGCTGTTATGGGTCTTCAAGCAGAAAATGATGTGCTCGTTCTTTCTGCAGCAGTGGCTGATTATCGTCCGAAGCAGGTTGCATCGAATAAAATCAAGAAGAAAGACGCTGCTTTGGTCATAGAATTAGAGCCAACTCCAGACATTCTTGCCAGTTTAGGTGCTAAAAAGCGTCCAGACCAATTGTTGGTCGGGTTTGCGCTTGAGACGGATAATGAATTGCAAAACGCCCAATCAAAATTGAATCGAAAGAATTGTGATATAATCGTATTGAACTCGTTGCAAGACGCTGGAGCAGGATTTGGGCACGATACGAACAGGGTAACAATTCTAGATCGACACAATAATATCAGTACTTTTGAATTGAAGTCAAAAGCAGAAGTTGCCAAAGACATTCTGCAAAAAATCAAAGACTATAAATGACACGGTTTTTTGCCACTTTTCTTCTCGTTTTCGTTGGATATCAGGTTCAATCTCAAGAGCTTAATTGCACCGTTTCTGTAATAAGCCCTCAGGTTCAGAACACAGAGAAACGAATCTTTGAAACACTTCAGAACGACATTCGGGAATTCATGAACACCCGTGCTTGGACCACAGACGTGTTCAAACTTGAGGAGCGCATTGAGTGCAGCATTCTTATAACAGTTACGGAGCGTATTTCCGCAGACCGGTTCAAGGCAACAATGCAGGTGCAATCAAGTCGCCCTGCGTATATGACGGCTTACAACTCCGTAATGCTCAATGCCAATGACCAAGACTTCACGTTTCAATACAACGAGAATCAACCGATCATTTTTCAAGATAACCAGCATAGCGATAATCTTAGCTCAGTTCTAGCATTCTACGCTTACATGATCATTGGAATGGATTACGACAGTTTTTCTTTAAAAGGAGGCGAGCCTTATTTTCAGAAAGCCCAACAGATCGTAAGTAATGCACAGAATGAAGCTGAAAGAGGATGGAAAGCCTTTGAGGGTTCGAGAAACAGGTACTGGTTGGTTGAGAACATGCTCAATGCAAGGTACGATGAATTCAGAGGAGTGATTTACACGTATCACCGTGAGGGCTTGGACATGATGCAATCGGATGTTCAAACTGGGAGAAATGCTATTGCAGAATGTGTTCCAAAGCTTAAAAGAATCCGTCTCGATCAGCCCAATTCGTATCTACTTACCGTTTTCTTTACGGCCAAGGTTGACGAATTCATAAACATCTTCAAAGAAGCCTTTCCTGATGTGAAGACCAAGGTTGCGAACGACCTTATGCAAATGGACCCGGCCAACGCCAATAAGTATCAGGCAATTGTAAAAAGCTAAACGCTATGTTGGCTCGGT
Source organism: Flavobacteriales bacterium (assembly GCA_018402015.1). GTDB lineage: Bacteria > Bacteroidota > Bacteroidia > UBA10329 > UBA10329 > UBA10329. Next base: position 66,743 of record JAGYJL010000007.1, read on the forward strand.
TACACGTTCGGAACTATGCCATTATCTCAGAACTGGATGTTCAGTTTGCGGATGGTCTAACCATTATTACGGGAGAAACCGGTGCTGGAAAATCCATTCTAATTGGAGCACTTTCGCTGGTTCTTGGAAAAAGAGCGGATAGTTCTGTTTTGTATGTAGCCGATGATAAGTGCGTGGTAGAGGCCCACTTCGATATCCGCTCATACGAGCTTCAGTCTTTCTTTACAGAGAATGACCTCGATTATGAACCGTTGACCATGCTCAGACGGGAAATTAACGCAAATGGAAAGTCTCGAGCATTCATAAACGATACACCGGTCAATCTTAATCAGCTTCGCGATCTGGCGTCTGTCCTCATTGATATTCATTCTCAGCATGAAGTCTTAACGTTGAAAACACCTGAATTCCGTGCTAGGTTTCTGGACGCATCTGCAGATGGCGGAAAGCAATTTGATAGGTTTCAGCGAGTGTTTACCGATTGGAGCGGACTAAAGCGCAAGGTTTTAAAGATGAAAACCGATTTGCAGAATGCATCAGCAGACGAGGATTACCTACGCTTTCAGTTGAATGAATTGACCGAACTGAATCTTCAAGAAGGCGAGTTGACTACGGCTCAGGAAAGACTGACCACTCTTGAGAATATGGAAGAGATCAATAGGTCTCTGTCTCAAATAAATCAAGGATTTTCAGGTGCTGACGGAGCTTTGATCGACCTTTTACAATCGCTTGACGCTGAGGTGAGGTCGTTGGCAAGGAAATTCCCTAAAGCAAAGGATTGGTCTGACCGTTTGCATTCGAACCTGATCGACATCCAAGATATCGCTTCGGAACTGGAGAATGCAACTGGCGATATGAATGATGACCCTGCCGAATTGCTTGCGCTACAAGAACGTGTGGATGAGATATTGCGGTTAATGACCAAGCATCGGAAACATTCTGAGACTGAGTTATTGGCTTTTCAGCAAGAGTTGGAAGAAAAACTGAGCGGAATCGGATATTCAGATGAGCAACTTACGCTGCTGAATGCTGAACTTGAAATAAAGGGAGCGCAGTTGGAAGAAGAGGCTAACACGCTTTCGCAGCTTCGCAAAGCGGCAGCGGCAAGCTTGGCACCACAAATATGTGCCGAGTTGCATGAAATGGGCATGCCTGATGCTGAGATGAGCATCGAATTTGAGAAGACCGATATTGGGGCACTTGGTCAGGATACTATCGAAATGAAGTTCACTTCCAATAAAGGACAATCACTTCAAGACATCAGCAAGGTTGCAAGTGGCGGAGAGTTGTCACGATTAATGCTTGCTGTAAAATCAGAAATTGCCAAAACATCTAAACTTCCGGCCATCATTTTCGATGAAATAGATACAGGTGTTTCGGGCGATGTGGCTAATAAGGTCGGTTATAAGATCAAGAATCTGAGTAGCAGAATGCAGGTGCTGTGCATTACGCATTTGCCTCAGATCGCTTCAAAAGCGAATCAACATCTGTACGTTTACAAGGAAATTGAAAACGGAAAAACCATCACACAAGTGAGGGAGCTTAATAAGGAAGAACGGATCATTGAAGTAGCAAAGATGTTGAGCAACGCCAATCCTACAGAGGCTGCGCTAACACATGCGAAAAACATGGTTGAAGAAACGACATCATAATGGGATACGGATTATTAAAAGGAAAGAAAGGAATCATTTTTGGTGCGTTGGACGAGCGTTCCATTGCTTGGAAAGTGGCAGAGAAATGTGTGGAAGAAGGAGCTGAGATACTTCTAACAAATGCGCCTGTTGCATTAAGAATGGGCAAGATCAACGAACTGGCCGAAAAACTAGGAGCCGATATCATTGCTGCCGATGTAACCGTGATGGAAGACCTGGAGAATCTTATAGGAAGCGCAAAAGAAAAGTTTGGTGGCATTGATTTCGTTCTGCATTCGGTGGGAATGTCGCCAAATGTGAGAAAGGGGAGAGGCTACACGGATCTGAACTACGACTTTTTCCACAAAACCTTGGATATTTCGGCCATGTCGTTGCATCGGGTATTGCAAACCTGCTACAAAATGGATGCTTTAAATGAATGGGCATCCGTAGTGGCATTAACCTACATAGCAGCGCAAAGAACTTACACAGGTTATGGCGATATGGCAGAAGCGAAAGCCATGCTCGAAAGCATTGCGCGCAGTTTCGGACATCATTACGGGGTGAAAAATAAAGTACGTGTCAATACGATCTCTCAGAGTCCTACGGTTACCACGGCAGGTTCTGGTGTAGAAGGTTTTGACGATTTCATTAATAATGCCGACAAACTTTCTCCATTAGGAAATGCTTCTGCTGAAGAATGCGCAGATTACTGCGTAACGCTATTCTCTGACCTTACTAGGAAAGTGACCATGCAGAACCTTTTTCATGATGGAGGATATAGCAGCATGGGTGCGGCTGAATAAACTTCAATTTTACTGGACATAAAAAAGGCGGGAATTGAATCCCGCCTTTTTCGTTTCCATTGATCAGTAAGATCAATCTTTCTTTTTGGATGCCTTTGGCTTCTTAACCGTAATCACAAGTTCTTCCGCGTCCTTAACATGGTTTACTTGTAGCACATCGCCTTCATTAATGGTAGAACCAATAATGGCCTCTGCCAATGGGTCTTCCAAATATTTCTGAATGGCACGCGCTAGCGGACGAGCACCAAAGTCAGGATCATACCCTTTCTCGGATAGAAAGTCTTTAGCCGTCTTATCCAATTCGATGGTATAACCCGCCTCTTCAATTCGTTTGAAAACACCTTTCAATTCAAGGTCAATGATCTGGAACAGATCTTCTTTCTTCAGTTGATTGAAGAGAATCACATCGTCAATTCTATTCAAGAATTCTGGAGCAAACGCCTTTTTCAATGCCTTCTCAATAACTCCTCTTGAATGGTCGTCAGATGCAGAGGTTTTCGCCTGAGTGGCAAAACCAACTCCTTGACCAAAATCCTGCAATTGACGTGAGCCAATATTCGAGGTCATGATAACTATCGTATTCTTGAAGTCGATCTTACGCCCAAGACTATCGGTCATCTGTCCATCGTCCAATGCCTGAAGCAATAGATTGAACACATCTGGGTGAGCTTTTTCAATCTCATCCAACAACACTACAGAGTAGGGCTTTCTTCTGACCTTCTCAGTCAACTGACCACCTTCTTCGTAACCAACGTATCCCGGAGGCGCTCCAACCAATCTAGAGATGGCAAATTTCTCCATGTATTCGCTCATGTCAATTCGAATAAGCGCATCGTCAGAATCAAATAGATATTGCGAAATCACCTTTGCTAATTCCGTCTTTCCAACTCCTGTAGGTCCTAAGAAAATGAAGCTACCGATAGGCTTGTTCGGGTCCTTCAACCCCGCACGATTACGCTGTATGGCCCGAACAACCTTCTTAATGGCATCGTCCTGACCGATAACCTTGCCGCGCATTTCTTCGCCCATATTCTTTAAGCGAGCACCTTCGTTCTGCGCAACACGATGAACAGGGATTCCGGTCATCATAGAAACAACCTCTGCCACATGCTCTTCTGTAACTGTTTCGCGGTTCTCTTTGGTATCATCTTCCCACTTCTTTTTCTCGCGCTCCAATTCTTCCTGTAGTTTACGTTCCTTGTCTCTAAGGTTCGCTGCTTCTTCGTATTTCTGACTACGGACAACGCGGTTCTTTTCTTCCTTGATGTCGTCAACTTTCTTCTCCAATTCCACAATCACTTCCGGAACATGAATATTGGTGATGTGAACACGTGAACCTACTTCATCCAACGCATCGATGGCTTTATCTGGTAGAAAACGGTCTGTCATGTAACGATTGGTAAGCGTTACACATGCCTTGATCGCCTCATCCGTGTAATTAACGTTATGATGCTCTTCGTATCGATCTTTGATGTTGTTGAGAATTTCAATGGTCTCTTCTGGAGATGTAGGATCTACTATTACCTTTTGGAAACGTCTTTCAAGCGCACCATCCTTCTCAATATATTGTCTGTATTCATCAAGTGTAGTAGCACCAATGCATTGTACCTCACCACGTGCCAACGCTGGCTTGAACATGTTTGATGCATCCATGGAACCAGAAGCACCGCCTGCACCTACAATGGTGTGTATCTCATCTATGAAAAGAATAACGTCTGGAGACTTCTCCAACTCATTCATTACTGCCTTCATTCTCTCTTCAAATTGACCACGGTATTTTGTACCTGCTACCAAAGAGGCCAGATCAAGCGTTACAACACGCTTTCCGAACAGTACTCGAGATACCTGACGCTTCACGATACGTAGGGCAAGTCCTTCTGCAATGGCCGATTTACCAACACCTGGCTCACCAATAAGAATAGGATTGTTCTTCTTCCTTCTACTAAGAATCTGTGAAACACGCTCAATTTCCTTCTCGCGACCAACTACAGGGTCCAGTTTACCTTCTTCGGCAAACTTGGTAAGGTCTCGACCAAAATTGTCCAGTACAGGAGTCTTAGATTTAGGATCAACAGCCTTACGAACCGGGCCAGCGCCACCTCCAAAAGAGTCGCCATCTTCATCCTCATCAGAAGACTCACTATGTTTTGATTCTATCTTGGTCTCGGTTTCACCCATTATCATTTCAACTTCTTCCCGGACTACATCATAATCTATTCCTAGCTTTTTCATACTTCTTGTTACTACGTTATCCTCATCCTTTAGAATGGCCAACAAAAGATGCTCCGTACCAATAGTAGGGCTCTTGAAGACTTTCGCTTCCAGATAGGTGATTTTCAGTGCCTTTTCGGCCTGTTTAATTAATGGAATGTTTCCGAGGTTCGATTTCTTGGCCGACTTCCCAGTATGCGTGGCAGCTTCAATTTCTTTTCTCAGATTCTGAATATCTACATCAAGATTATTCAGAATACGGATAGCAAGACCTTCTCCTTCGCGAATAATACCGAGAAGTAGATGTTCTGTTCCTATATACTCATGACCCAATCTTAAAGCCTCTTCTCGACTAAAGCTGATCACATCTTTTACCCGTGGTGAAAATTTCGCGTCCATCTTGTTCTCCTCAACTGTTATTTAATGTGGCAATTTGTTCATAAAACAGAGAACAAAGACCTCATGTTCAAAAATACTTTTGGCCTACCTGCCAGTTTTTCCGAAAAGCCGTTTTTATCAACAGAAATCTGTTAGTAATAAATGGGTATCCAACCTGCTGAAAACCCCAGTAGCACTGGCTAAAAGCGTATTTTCGGAAGCTAATTTCACGCATGGTTTGTCAAAGACCGTGCTAAGAGTAAAAACTAACATTTTGTCATGGCAGAAGGAGAGAGGATAATTCCGATCAATATTGAAGAAGAGATGAAAACCGCCTACATCGATTATTCGATGTCGGTTATTGTTTCGAGAGCGTTGCCCGATGTGCGCGATGGTTTGAAACCGGTTCACAGAAGAGTTCTATTCGGCATGCTCGATCTTGGAGTAAGAGCAAATAGCGCCTATAAAAAGTCGGCTAGAATTGTTGGAGAGGTGCTCGGTAAGTATCACCCTCATGGCGATTCATCGGTTTACGACACAATGGTACGTATGGCACAGGAATGGTCGTTGCGTTATCCTTTGGTTGATGGGCAAGGAAACTTCGGTTCTGTGGATGGCGATAGCCCTGCCGCAATGCGATATACGGAAGCACGACTTCGCAAAATTGCTGAAGAATTGCTTTCTGATATCGATAAGGACACCGTTGATTTCGCTTTGAACTTTGACGATACCTTAGAAGAACCAACGGTTCTTCCAACCCGTATTCCAAACCTCTTAGTAAATGGTTCTAGCGGTATTGCCGTTGGTATGGCCACCAACATGGCGCCCCATAATCTGACAGAGGTAGTAAACGGAACCATCGCTTTCATCGACAACAGAGATATCGAGATATCTGAATTGATGGAATTCGTTAAAGCCCCCGATTTTCCAACTGGTGGTATCATCTATGGTTATGATGGTGTTCGTGATGCGTTCGAGACAGGTAGAGGTAGAGTAATGATGCGTGCCAAGGCTGAGTTTGAGGAAACGAAAACAGGCCGAGAGCAGATTATAGTCACCGAGATTCCTTATCAGGTGAATAAGGCCGAGATGATCAAGAAAACGGCCGAGTTGATCATGGACAAGAAGATCGAAGGTATCAGTGATATCCGAGATGAGTCCGATAGAAAAGGTATGCGCATCGTTTACGAACTGAAGCGCGATGCCATTCCAAACGTTGTGCTGAATACCTTATATAAGTATACTGCACTTCAGACCTCTTTCAGCGTTAATAATATTGCCTTGGTAAAAGGTCGTCCGGAGATGCTGAACCTGAAGGACATGATCAAGCATTTCGTTGATCACCGTCATGATGTAGTTGTTCGCAGAACCAGGTACGAACTCGATCAAGCAGAGAAACGCGCGCATATCCTTGAAGGTCTCATCATTGCATCAGATAATATTGATGAGGTAATTGCATTGATCCGCGCTTCAGCTAGTCCGGACGAGGCGCGTGAAAAGCTTATGGAGCGTTTCAGCCTTAGCGATATTCAGTCTCGTGCAATTGTCGAAATGAGACTTCGTCAGCTTACAGGACTCGAGCAAGATAAGCTACGTGCAGAGTACGATGAGTTGATGAAAACCATTGCCGACCTGAAAGACATCCTGTCTAGCGAGGAGCGAAGAATGGAGATCATTAAGGAAGAGTTGGTCGTTATCCGCGATAAGTACGGAGACGAACGTAGGAGCGAGATCGTTTATGCTGCCAACGACCTTCGTATGGAAGACATGATTGCCGATGAGGAAGTGGTTATCACAATCTCCCACATGGGTTATATTAAACGTACTCCGCTAGCGGAATACCGTGTTCAGAGTAGAGGAGGAGTAGGCTCCAGAGCAAGCACCACAAGAGATGAGGATTTCTTGGAATACCTGTTTGTAGCAACCAACCACAACTACATGCTTTTCTTTACGGAGAAAGGTCGTTGTTTCTGGATGCGTGCATTTGAAATTCCGGAAGGAACCAAAACAAGTAAAGGACGCGCCATTCAGAACCTTATCAATATCGAATCAGATGATAAGGTAAAGGCATTCATTAAGGTTAAAGACCTGAAAGATGAAGAATACATCAATAACCACTACGTTATAATGTGTTCTCAGCAAGGAATCATCAAAAAAACCACGCTTCAAGCATACTCGAGACCACGTGTAAATGGTATCAATGCTATTACCATTAAGGAAGGTGATCAACTCCTAGAAGCTAAGCTTACCACTGGTGATAGTCACATCCTCATTGCAGGTACACATGGCCGTTGTATCCATTTCCCAGAAGAGAAAGTAAGACCAATGGGTCGTACTGCTGCGGGCGTTCGCGGAATCAATCTTCCTGAAGGAGCAAAGGTTGTTGGCATGATCTGTGTAGAAGATCTGGAAAATGATACCGTTATGGTAGTTTCAGAAAACGGTTACGGAAAACGTTCTGCAGTGGAAGATTACCGTATCACCAACAGAGGTGGTAAAGGTGTTAAGACCATGAATGTAACCGATAAGACCGGGGCATTGATAGCTATCAAGAACGTTGTTGATGAAAACGACCTGATGATCATTAACAAGTCGGGTATCGCTATTAGAATGGATGTGGCCGAGATCAGAGTAATGGGTCGTGCAACGCAAGGAGTGAGACTCATCAATCTGAAGGGCAAAGATTCCATCGCTGCTATCGCTAAGGTTGAAATCTCGTCTGACGATGCGGATCTAGAGGAGTTTGACGAAGATGGAAACCCAATTCCAAGGGCGGAAGTTGAAGACGGAGATGCTCCAGAAACGAATGAGGAGAACTCATCTGAAGACACAGAAACCAACGATAACGAAGAGTAGAATCGGATTTTGTAATCACTTGTAGAAAAATTAAACCATAAAGTAATGACCATTAAGAAGACAACGCTATTGTCAGCGACCCTTTTAGTGATGAGTGCATCGGTGTTCGGACAAGCATCTAAACGTACCAGTGCCAACAACTATCTCGAATACGGTGAATTGGACAATGCTGTAGAGGCAATTGAGCCTACCATAACTCACGAAAAAACCATGGCAGATCCAAAGACATGGTTCTTTAGAGGTAAGATTTACCAGGCTGTTTACGAAACCAAAGATGAGAAGTATAAAACACTGCACCCGAACCCGTTACAGGTTGCAGTTGAAAGCTTTCTTAAATGTTTGGAACTGGATGAAAAGAATTTTCATACAGATATAACACTGCAATATTTAGACGTTCAAGGAAAGCAGTTTGTAAACGAAGGAATCACCAAATACAACGCAAAGGATTACGCTGCTGCGTTACAGGCATTCCAAAACACCTTAACTATTTGCGACATTCCTGAGATAAAGAGGACAGATTCACTGTCTATCTATTATGCAGGAGCTTGTGCTGAGCAGATCGGTGATCTGGAACTTTCTGAAAAGTACTATCGCCAAGCAATTGCCATTGGATACAAGGCAGAAGCGGCTTTTGTACGCATGGAAAGAATGTATGCTGCGGCTGGAAATGACGACAAAGCGTATGAGATTCTGAAAGAAGGGCGTAAAGCATTCCCAAACAACCAAACAATGGTTACAGATGAGGTGAATGTGTACTTGAAAAAAGACCAGCATAAAGAAGCCATGGAAGCACTTCAAGTGGCAATTCAAGGAGAACCTGACAATGCATCATTACATTTTGCACTCGGTTTCGTGAACGATCGCTTAGCAGCAAAAGAAATTGAAGCCGATCCAAAAGGAAACGATGCATACACGGGATATTTGGCTGCGGCAGAGAAAAGCTACGCAAGGTCAGTAGAGTTGGATGGCGAAAATTTTGACGCAGTATACAACCTTGGAGCCTTGTACTTTAACCAAGCTGTTAAAATGCAGGAAGCCGCCAATTTGATTGATGATACCAAGAAGTATGAAGCTGCAAAAGCTGAATCGGATAAAGTGTTTGAAAAATCGCTTCCAATTCTAGAAAAGGCTTACCAGATCAATCCAGACGATAAAGGTGTATTGATTTCACTCAAGCAATTGTATTACAGGAAGATGGTGGAAGACCCAGCATACAAAGAGAAGTATGATGAAGTTATGGCGAAGATGAAAGGCTAAGCCCTTAGCTTAGCAACATTTTAAAGAAGAGGGAGTCACGGATAGACTTCCTCTTCTTTTTTCAATACTATTTAACATAATATTAATTATAGTTTTTAATTTGAGTTTAATTCCGTAGCGTATTTTTAGCAATTCTTACAATCATCCGAAATATTGCAAATATTCGGTGTCAACCATGCAAAGGTGTTTGCTTGTGAAACAGTAAATGGTCTTATCAGAACAATATTGGATTACCTCTGTTACCATTCAATCGATTTTTCAACGAATCCTTTAGTTGGCTATGATAAAAGCGTTTACATCAATTTTACTTTTCGTTCCTGTTATCTTGTTTGCTCAAACCTGGGGACAAATTGCTTCGATGCCAGTTGGCAAACACCACCCGGTAACTTTCTCTCTTCATGGTAAAGGTTACGCAATAACTGGTTCGAATTCTGCTGATCAACCAACTGATGATGTATTCCAATATGATCCAGCAATAAACCAATGGTCTGAGCTTACTTCTTTCCCCGGACCAGATAGAAGTTTCGCTATTGGACAAGCATATAACGGCAAAGGTTATTTAGGGTTTGGAGCTTCAAATACTTCTTATTTCAATGATATTTGGGAATACGATCCTGAAACAGACAATTGGAGCCTGCTAACCAATTGCGATTGCTCTGGCCGAAGACATCCTGCTTTTATTATTAGAGATGATAAAATTTATGTTGGATTAGGAGACAATGCCACCGGAGATCTTGATGATTGGCATATCTACGACATGTCCACAGACACATGGACGCAAGCTAACGATATCCCAGGAGAAGGTCGACATCATCCGTTCATGTTCCCTGCTGGCGACCACGTATACGCAGGTATGGGCCACAGTGGAAATCTTATTTACGATGATTGGTATAAATTCAATATTGAGACCGATACATGGGAGACCATGGCTGATTTTCCAGGCGAAGCGCGCGTTGCGGGAACTCAATTCGGGCATCAAGGTAAAGGATACGTGTTAAGCGGAGATGGTAGCAATCACAACTTCATGCCAACAGGTGAATTTTGGGAATATGATCCTGAAACAGACTCATGGACAGAACTAACTCCCCATCCGGGAATCAGTAGATGGGCACCCGGTTCCTTTGTAATTGACGGTGCAGTATACTTTCTAGGCGGACAGAATCGCCAATCGGGAGCTATTCTCAATGATCTATGGACTTACCAACTCACTTTGTCAACTTCTGTAAACGAATTTGAATCCAATAGACAAGCTCAGTTTTATCCCAATCCAGCTTCAGATATGCTATTCATTGAAAACACATTCGATGGGAATGCAACGATTACAATCAGCAATATCTCAGGTCAAATTGTTCATCAAGTTGCCGCTAATTCAAAGAATAGCGCCATCGATATTTCACATTTCGAAAGTGGCGTTTACACCGTATTTATTCAATCGGACACCAACACGCTTAGAAAAAAGCTGATTGTTCAATAACTAGGAAGATCGGGCTAATATCAGGCTCGTCTTCCGTTCAGTGGAAAGACTTACTTTAGAAACTCACTTAAACGAGTATGAAGTCTTTCAAGCGAGCATTTCTTAGTCTATCGTTTTTCCTCATTCTATTATTTGGTGCGGTAGTTATTTGGTACTACCTGCAAGGTCCAGCGCACCAAGGTTTAAAACGCTCCGACTTTGATGACCGTCCCTTTAAGATCGAAGAGATCGTAGACATAACTCCAGTTGCAGACAAACCGAATATCGTGTTCATTTTGGCCGATGATCTTGGTTACGGAGATGTTGGTTATAACATGCAGACCGTTATAAACACCCAACATCTGGATACACTAGCAAGCCAAAGCGTGGTGTTTACCAACTTTTACGCGCCCGCTTCCATTTGCACCCCTTCTCGCATTGGTTTTCTATCGGGTAGGTATGCCATTCGACAAGGTCTCGCCTACCCTTTTCATCACGTAAATACCAGTTTGGTAATGAACATTGGTAGTCGCGTGGCCAATGTTCTTGGCGCTGTGGACATGCGTGGCGAGAACAACATCATTAACGGCATTATGTCATCAGAACTCATTATTCCAGAACTGCTCAAGCTCGCCAACTACAAAACGGGCGTTGTAGGAAAATGGCATCTGGGCACTATTTCGCATGACAAGCAATTCCATCCATTCAACCACGGTTTCGATTATTTCGTGGGGCTAGAAGCTTCTAATGACGATTGGCCGGTAGCTTTTTACGATAATGACGAGAAGGTTTTGGATGATATTGGCCTCAATCAAGCGCATTACACACAGTTGTTCACTGAGGCGGCCAAAACCTTTATCAACCAAAACAAGAACGAACCTTTCTTCCTGTACTTGGCGCACAAAGACCCGCATCAACCTTTTTTCCCATCAAAAGGATTTAAAGGAAAATCGAAAGGTGGTGCTTATGGTGATGCAGTTGAAGAGTTCGATCACAGCGTGGGTCAGATACTGCATTGCCTAGATAGTTTGGGCCTTGCAGAAAACACCATTGTTGTTGTTACTAGCGATAATGGTCCTTGGTTTGAAGGAAACCCTTGCGGTTTGCGTGGCAGAAAAGGCCAAGTGTTCGAAGGTGGCTATCGCGTACCGTTTATGATTCGTTACCCGAAAAAGATTAAAACTCCGTACAGAACGGATATTCCAGCAATGGGAATAGACCTACTTCCTACCTTGGTGGCACAGGCTGGTGTTTCACTCCCCAAAGACAGAATTATCGATGGAACGAACCTATTCGAATTGCTTGCAGATACCTCTGGAAACAGTGTAGCCTCTTCCCGACCGCTTTTCTTCTTTCACGATTATGCTTTTGAAGCTGTAAGAATGGGCGATTGGAAGTTCATAGAAACGAACTACAGCTACACCTGGCCAGTTCCGTTAGAACACCCGAACTATGCTACCAAAGGCTTTGTTCCTACATACTCGCCACCAGAAAATGACACTACCATCAACAGGCTCGACAATTGGCCTAAACTATACAACCTGAAATCCAGTCCTTACGAAGCCTATAACCTACACACCCGAAACGAAGAGAAAAGCCAGGAGATGCACCGCGTGCTTTCAGAATTCAAGGTGGAATTCTTAGACAATCCTAGAGGTTGGATTGAACGTTGAGGTTGTAGGTAATGGAATATTCATAACAAGCCCATAAAATGGGTTAAGCGAATAATATCTTTGCACCATGCAAAAAGCAGCTCCGTATATTGATAATGCAGTAGTTCTTCTGGTGCTGCTTTCAGGTTTACTGCATCCGCAACCCAATACATTCTACCGTAGTGCTGCCGAAGTATTTACCGTCATCATCATTCCACTCTTCACCTTAAGTTTTGTCATTTATCGCTTTTCAGAGCAGTATGGCAATCGCATTCAGGGAGATAGAAAAAAGATGCCGCCTATTGCAAAAGAGGCCTTTGGCTCTGCACGGGCGGCTTTCATTGTTTCGCTTATGGCAGCGTGGCCC
>JAGYJL010000070.1 GCA_018402015.1 Flavobacteriales bacterium
AACAAACTCAAGCCAGAAGAAATTCAAGGAGGAACCTATACCATAACAAACGTAGGAACCTTTGGAAACGTAATGGGAACACCCATCATCAACCAACCTCAGGTTGCTATTATGGCCGTTGGCGCTATTCGAAAAAAACCAGCTGTTATAGAAACACCTACGGGCGATGCCATTGCCATCCGCCACATGATGTTCCTTTCTCATTCGTACGATCATCGCATTGTTGATGGTGCTTTGGGTGGTTCTTTTGTTCGTAGAGTAGCCGATTATTTAGAGAATTGGGACATCAATAGAACCATTTAGGTTTATTTACGTATCGGGTGCATCCGAAAGGTGAATTCGGACTGATTTTACACTTACTCTGACCAACGGATCAGCGAACCGATATGTACAATATGAACCGAACGCTAGTCTTCGTTTTTTCCATGTTCTTGCTGAGCGCTAGTGCTGGTTTTGCCCAGCGTCAAGTGAATAAAGAGGCACACTTTAAGAGGGTTTACCCAGTGGCTAACCAGCAATTGGAAACAGGAAAAGCACAGCAGGCTGTCAAAAATTTTCTCGACCTACGAAGTCTAGACTCAACCAACTGCTTCATCAATTACAAGGTTGGAAAGTGCTTTCTTCTAATGAATGGTCATAAAAGTGAAGCAGTTCCGTATTTGGAGAAGTCGGTTGTTAAAACAAGTGCTAAATCCAAGGACAGTTACAAGGAAAGTCTTGCGCCCCTTGACGCGTATTTTTATTTGGGACGAGCATATCACCTAGATTCTCAGTTCGATAATGCCATTGCTGCATACCGAAAGTACCTGAAGGAAGAAAAAGGACTTGATAAAGACCGGACAGCTGAAATTGAGTGGATGATTCAGTGCTGTTTGAATGGAAAGTTGATAGTTGACTCTCCGATCAGTGCTACGAAAGAAAACCTAGGCGAAAACATCAATTCAATTTATGATGAGTACTCTGCCGTGGTTGACGCAACCGAGTCAATGCTCATCTTCACATCGAGAAGACCTACTAGTACAGGAGGTTTCATGGATCTAGACGATAAGTATTTCGAAGACATCTTCGTTTCTCAGAAGGAGAATGGCGAATGGACGAAACCTGTTAGTATTGGAAAGAACATCAATACCGAAGGGCATGAAGCCACAACAGGACTATCTGCTGATGGTCAAGAACTCTATATATATAGGGACGATTTTGGTGATGGAAACATATATGTAACTCAATTGAAGGGAAGTTCTTGGTCAGAACCAGTGCAACTCAACGATAACATCAACTCACCTTTCCGAGAAACGCACGCTGCAGTTTCAGCCGATGGACAGACCCTTTATTTCACATCCGATAGAAGCGGGCTTGGTAGAATGGATATCTTCCGAAGTAAGCGACTTCCTACAGGCGAATGGGCAGTGGCAGAAAATCTGGGCGAGGTCATTAATACGAAATATGACGAAGAGGCTCCGTTTATCCATCCTGATGGAAAAACACTCTTTTTCAGTTCTAAAGGCCACAGTAGCATGGGCGGCTACGATATTTTCTTCTCCATAGAGGAAAATGGAAAATGGAGCACACCAATGAATCTCGGCCATCCAATGAATACTGCAGATGATGAGTACTTCTTCGTAATGTCTGCTGATGGTAAGCGCGCTTATTACTCTTCTTCCAATGGAGCAGGCTTTGGTGGTAAGGATATTTATCTCGTTAACTTAGATATGGACAGAGAAGTCCCTTTGACTGTTTACAAGGGCGAAATAGTGGTGGATAAGAATGGGAAACGACCGACTGACGTTACCATAAAGGTAACAGATAATGAAACCGGAGAATTGTTCGGCATTTATAAGCCACGCGAGGATAATGGTCGGTTTGTCCTGATTCTTCATCCAGGGCAGAACTATAATATTGCTTACGAGTCTGATGGATATCTCTATAAATCAGAGAAGTTATTTGTTCCCTTAAATACAGCGTACTTCGAGATAAATCGTGCAGTCCAACTACAGTCGGTGGCGCTATCTAAATAAGAATGCTGTCATTTCTACCGCAACAAGCTCAATTCACTCAACTTCCATATTCTTATATCTTTGCGCGATTATGGATTGCAGGGATTTCCCGCATCTTAAGAATTGGAACTCCATAGCTCGAGGCACTCTGGTATGAAATATCTGTTTTCCTACACAATACTAACGCTGTTATCAGCAGTTTGTTTGGCTCAGCCTTATGGAGACGCAGAGTTCAAGAAAAAATTCAACAAAGCCGATGCCCTTGTTTACGATGGCGCTTACATGGAAGCACTACCTCTCTTAGAGGACATGTACGCTTATGACACAAGCAATGCTAATTTGAACTATCTGCTTGGTATGTCTTATCTCATGGGAAAGAAAGATCATGGATTGGCAATTAAGCGGTTAGAGAGTGCTACCAAAGATGTTTCGCTAGAACATTCAGAGGCCAATTGGAAGGAAAGAAAAGCACCTGGAAAAGCTTACTACTATTTAGGGCGTGCTTATCATTTCAAGAATAAATTCGATAGAGCAGTAACCAATTATTACAATTATCGCTCATTCATTGAAATGGATGATGTGGAGACCTACAATCAGGTTCGTCAGCAGATTCAATACGCAGAAAATGCGATGGTGCTGATCAAAAATCCCGTAGGTGTTAAAGTCACCAATCTCGGTCCAGAGATAAATACTAAGTATCCAGAATACTGTCCGGTCGTATCTGCTGATGGTAAGGTTTTGATTTTCACTTCTAGAAGAGAGCAAGGCACTGGAGATGGCAAGGATCAGGATGGGCTTTATTTCGAAGATATCTACGTATGCCAGAAACAACCAAACGGAAAGTGGAGTAAGCCACAGAGCATTGGAAGTAACATTAATAGTACTGGTCACGAAGCAGCAATCGGCCTTTCTCCTGACGGACAACTTCTGTTCATATACAAGAATGATGATATCTTTCAAAGCAAGAAGACCCCCACTGGTTGGAGTGATCTTGAACCTTTGGGTTCTGACATCAATAGTCCATCATGGGAAACACATGCGAGCGTAACCGCCACTGGTGACCTTCTTGTGTTCACTTCAAATCGTAGTGAAGGTGGTTATGGAGGCCGCGATCTTTGGTATTGCAAGAAACTTCCTAACGGAGATTGGGGCCTTGCCATGAACATGGGAAGTGTGATAAATACGGATTTCGAGGAAGATTCTCCATTCATTTCTGCAGATGGTAATACATTGATATTCAGTTCTCAAGGACATACATCGATGGGTGGATTCGATATTTTTCGATCAGAGTTTGTTGATGGGGCTTGGAGTAATCCTGAGAATATTGGATATCCGATAAATACTGCCGAAGACGATGTCTTCTTCGTTCTTACTCCCGATGGACGGCACGCGTACTATAGTTCGCGTATGGATGGTGGATATGGTGATACTGACTTGTATATGCTTAAACTGGAGGTTAAGAAGACCAGTAGTTTCGCAGTTGCTCGTGGTGTCATGAAGGTTCCCGCAATGGCTTATGCTGACATTAGCGCAAGAATAGAGGTTACTGACGGAGGTGGTGCGCTTGTAGGAACGTACAGACCTAATCCTGCAACGGGGTTTTACGTTTTGGTTTTAGATCCAGGCGAGACTTACAACATTTCTTACGAAGCCGATGGTTATGACAGAGTTACTGCTAAACTTCCAGTTGCGGATGACGAATCGTATGAGGATTATGAGGGTGTGATAGAGCTAGATGAGGTCGTGTTTGGTGAGAATATTCTTGCGCTTCAAAAGGAAACAGAGCGACTACAGAGTGAAACGGAAAAGGCTAAAGCTCTAGCCGCTGAGCAAGAGCGTTTGGCATCAGAAGCCGCACTGAAGGCCCAGGAAGATGTTGAAGCAATTGCATTGGCCAAAGCACAAGAAGAAGAACGGAAAAAAGCCGAAGAATTAGCCGCTAAGCAGAAGGCGGAGGCACAAGCTGCTTTGGCTCAGCAGCAGGAAAAAGCCAAGCAGGCTGAAATAGAAAGAAAGAAAGCGGAAGCAAAGGCCAAATTCATCGCTCAACAAGAGCTTGCTGCCAAACAGAAGGCTGAAGAAGAGCGCTTGAATGCGGAGAAAGAGGCTAAGGCGAAGGAGGAAGAGGAGGCATTAGCAAAGGCGGCAAGAGAGAAGGCAGAAGAAGAAAGTAGGATCAGAGAAGAGCAAGAGGCGCTTGCTGAGGCAAAGGCCGCTAGAGTAAAGCACGAAGAAGAAATCCGCCTGAAGGCAGAGGCAGAAGCTAAGGCCAAAGAAGAACAAGAATCGTTAGCAAAAGCAGCTGCAGAGGCTGCTCGGGTAAAGGCTGAAGAAGAAACGAAAGCGAAGGTAGCATAACAACTCGCGGTTGAAACTGAGGTGGCCGCTGTTTAAGAAGCTAAAGAAGTTGAAGCTGATGAGAACGTTGATGCGGAAGATTCTTTGTTAGCCGCAGGAAGTCGTTAAGAAGAGCCGGAGGTACGAAAGCGAAATTAGAAGTTCTGAAAACGGCTGCCAACGAAAGCCAGGACGCTGCTGAAAATCAACAGTTAGCAGAGCAATTAGCAGATGAACAAGCTAAGCGTAGTAAACCAGGCCAGAACTCGCCTTACCAAAGCAGGTGAAGAACGCCAAGAGAGCGAGCAGGCCTGCAGAAATTCAGAGAAGAAGTTAAAGAAGTTGCGGTTAACCTAGTCGGTAACGCTGTATCTGAGCAATCTATTAATGCACAATCGATTGAGAGGCCGCGCAAACGATGCTAGCTCGTATTGAGGAACTAAAGAAGAAAGACAGAGGTTGAACAGCAAAGTTGTTGGCAAGCTGCTATAGCTGAAGGCTACGTAAAGAAGAATGGCAAAGCGTGATAGGAATCGATCGGAGCAGACCAAGAAAATAGCAGAAATTGCAAAAGGAGCAAATGAATGGGAAAGAAAAAGAAGGAAGAGGCAGTAGAAGTGCCGTCAATTGAAGGAACTTGGGCGTAAGCGTATCAGACAAGTGCCTAGCAGCTGAACAATTCGAAAGGAAGGGCAACGTGAAGAGGTGAACAGACAAAAGGAGCTGATTCAGTTAGAAGCTCTAGCAGAACAACAAGCTGGTACAAGCTGCCCACAAGCGGAAGAGAGAAAGAAAAAAGAAATCGAAGCAGCAGAACGTACAGCTTATTCGCAACAAGAGATTTTGGATAATGCCACAACAATTGACGAGTTGCGAAAGCTCAACGCTCAGCTTATTTCTGATAACCTTGAGTTGAAAAAGCAACTGTCTGAGTTGAATGCAAAGCTCGACTTGATACTCGCGAGACTGGATTACCAACCGGATATCGAGAAGGTAGAGATTCCAGCAAGTTCAACCATGAAGAGTTTGCAAGAGGGAAAACGCCTCATTCTTCGAAATATATTTTTCGATTACAATCAAGCAACGTTACGGTCTAAATCGAAGTACGAGTTGAACAAGCTTTATGACTTCTTGAAAGCAAACCCTTCTGTTAAGATTGAAGTTTCTGGCCATACTGACTCAAGAGGAAATGATGATTACAACCTGAGACTCTCGAGAGACAGAGCCCAAGCGGTTGTTGATTATTTGATTCGCAACGGAGTCGCATCTTCGAGACTTAAAGCTGTAGGATACGGAGAAACTCGTCCAATCGCAAGAAATGAAAACCCTGATCTTACCGATAATCCTATTGGAAGACAACTCAATAGAAGAATTGAGATTAGTATCCCCGAAGGAAAGGTAGACGGTGTTGAGGTAGAGGAGATTCAAGTCCCTTCGGACGCAAGGATTCGATAATATCGCCAACTCATTTCTTTCTGTCATTTTCCTAACATAATTGTACTTTCGTCATTCATGTATTTGAAGGATTTTCTCTAGCTTTCCGCTTCGAGCAGAGTAGTGAGAAACCGGAAAGACCGTTTGGAATGATTCGAAATTTTACTTCGTTTAATTTTCTTTTGCTGATTCTCGTCTGTTTGAATTCTCAGACCTTCTCTCAATCCAGAGATATTTCTGAGGTTTCTGAAGAGGAATTCAATAAAGAAATTAACGAAACGGAAGAGGAGCGTCAAAAACGATTGCTCAAGGTCAATAAGAAAAGTGCGCAGGAGCATTATTACAACGGTAATTTTAGGGCAGCGGTAGATGAGTTTCTGATTTTACTGGCTAAAGACCCTACTGATGTTGACCTCAATTTTTTCATCGGTGCAAGTTACCTAGAGAGTAATATCGATAAAGAAAAGGCAATTCCTTATTTGGAATTCGCGGTTCAACAAGAGAAATTCCCGAAAGAGGCTATATATCAGCTCGGCCGTGCCTACATGTTCGCTCATCGTTTTGACGAGGCTATTACAACGTTCAATAAATACAAGGATATTTCAAGGGGTGATAATGACAACATTATTACCGGAGGAAGAATGATAGAGCAGTGCTTTACCGCAAAGGAATTGGTTAAATATCCGATTGACGCAACATTTGAGAATCTTGGACCGAACATCAATACTGCCTATCCAGAGTTTAACCCTTTTATTCCTGAAGACGAGTCGTTCATAGTTTTCACAGCTAAACGTCCCGATTGCCTTGGATTGCAGTTAGACTTTGATGGATACAAAACATCCGATATTTTCAGAGCCCGTGAATACCAAGGTCATTTTAGGCAAGCGCGAAACATCGGTTCGGCCGTAAACACCGAGTGGTACGAAGAAGTTGTTGGTATTTCGGCTGATGGTCAGGAGTTATTAGTATATATCGACAACTTCGATGGTTATGATGATATATATGTCTCACCTCGTAAGGGGCGCTTTTTTGATGATTACCTGGATCTTGGAAGGAATATCAATTCGGATGATATTGAAACAACAGCAAGTTTAAATACTGAAGGAGACCTTGTCTTCTTCTCGAGAGAAGTAAGTAGCGGTAAGAATGGTACCGATATCTATATGTCAAGAAGGCTCCCGAACAAGGAATGGGGTGTTCCTCAGAGACTTCCGGATATTATTAACACTCCTTTCAACGAGAGTTTCCCTCACCTTATGGCTGATGGTAAAACATTCTACTTCAGTTCTGAAGGTCATACCTCCATGGGGGGTTTTGACATTTTTATTTCAGAGTGGGATGAGTTAACCAATACTTGGTCTCCTCCACGAAATGCTGGTTACCCGATTAACACAGTTGATGATGACTTCAATATCTCATTATCAACAACAGGCAGATATGGCTATGTGGCACAATTCCGAAAGGATGAAGGATATGGAGAACGAGATATTTACAGAATCACTTTTAACGATGTTGATCCCGTTTATACAATTGTCCGAGGTTCGATAACTAATATCAAAGATTCAATGCTTATCGATCCGGATATCGATGTGGGGAGCTTTGAAATGACCGTTACAGATATGAACACCGATAAGTATGTCGGTACATATCGGCCGAATATGACAACAAGCAACTACGTTCAAGTTTTGGAGCCGGGAGATTATTGCGTCTATGTAGAAGGGGAATTGTACTTTGATACCTCTGCTGTAGTTGAAGTTGCAGGGAAGGCCTCTCAAGTAACCGAGATAATCAAAAACTACACGCTTAGGCCAGACCCGGATGCAATCCGCAGAAAACGGACTGGGGCTAAATACGGTGGTCTTATCTATGCCATGTCTGGTAGTGACGATGGTAAAGCCAAAATTTGGGACCTTCCTTCTGGGCGCCAAGTACTCTCGCTCGATAATAAAGAAAAAGTAACCACCGTAGCTTTCAGTCCATACGGTAAGAGGGCTGTTTCCGGAACCGAGAAAGGAAACATCAATTTGTGGAGTATTCCAGCTGGAGTGCAGGAAAAGACTTTGCGAGGTCATACCAAAGAAGTGACGCAGGCTGTGTTCACGAATGATGGAAGATACTTGCTTACCGCCAGTGCCGATTCAACCATCAGACTGTGGAACGTGGAAACAGGAAATATGGAAAAGATTTATGTTGGGCATCTTGATAAGGTGAACGGCATATCCATTTCGCCTGATGGAAACTATTTTGTCTCTTGCTCCGATGATGGAAATGTCTTGATGTGGGAAATCATGACAGAAGAATTAGTTGGAATTTTTGAAGGGCATAAAGGCGCAGTTAAAACAGCCACCTATTCACCTCGTGGAAACTATATTGTAACCGGTGGTGTAGATGGAAAGGTTAAAAAATGGGACGCTTCTTCTGCGCAACAAGTGCTGGAGTTCGACCTTCACAGTTCTCCCGTCAATTCAGTGGAAGTTTCTGCTGATGGTAGCACTGTTGTTTCTGGTAGTGACAATGGATTCGTTTACGTCTGGGATTCAACAACAGGCGAAGTAAATCATGTGCTTCTTGGACATGACAAGTCAGTTTCCTCCGTGTTCATTTCTAAAGATGGCAAGTACATCATCTCTGGTAGTAAGGAGCGTAATCCGATTGTTTGGGATTTCAAAACAGGTAACGAGGTTACTCCGCTTACTGGACACATGGATCGGATCAATGACGTGTGCTTCACTCCTTATATCAAGTTCCCTGAAGAAGAAGTTGCACAAGTAAATCAGAACACGAATGAAGAACCTGAGGTTTTGGAAGAAGAGATTCTTCGTCTAGAGAAGGAGTTGGCTGCAATTGAAGCTCAAAAAGAACTCGGCTATGATCCAACACTTTTAGATGCAGATGTGTACAATCAAAAGGAGTTGAAGGTTGGGCAGAAGATTATTTTGGAGAGAATTTATTTCGACTTCGATAAGTTCGACATTCGAGACGAATCGGTGGTGGAACTGAATAAACTTTTAGTGTTCCTACAGAAAAACGAAAATTTGATAGTGGAAATTTCTGGTCATACTGATTCGCGTGGCTCTGATGATTACAATATGAAGCTGTCTAGAAACCGAGCGAAAAGCGTAGTAGCATGGCTCAAAAAGCGAAAAGTTGCCAGCAAACGAATGGTTGCTAAAGGCTATGGAGAAACACAGCATATTGCTCCTAACGAAAACCCTGATGGAAGTGATAATCCAGAAGGACGTCAAATGAACAGAAGGATCGAATTGACCATTATTGGGGTTGGAGGTGAGCAGATAATTACAACAGAAGGCAAGTAATCCGGTGAATACGTTTAAAATCATAAGACTTTGTTGCTGCGGAATAGGAATCGCATTGATGTCTGTGATTCAAGCAGATGCTCAGACAGTGCTAGCGGGTACTGATACCTCCGATTTTACAACTCAATCGAAAATAAAAGGGCCTTTAGAGTTTAAGGGTTATGTCAAAGAACTATCAAAAAAGCTAAAAGGAGCTATCGTCACTCTCTCTGAATCTCCTGATGGTTCACACGAAAACTTAACCGAGATCTTTAAAACGGCCACGCCTGGAAGTGGAGAGTTTGAATTCAAACTGGAGATTAATAAGCACTATGTTCTTTCCGTTG
This sequence comes from Flavobacteriales bacterium, assembly GCA_018402015.1. GTDB lineage: Bacteria > Bacteroidota > Bacteroidia > UBA10329 > UBA10329 > UBA10329. The sequence continues at coordinate 9,409 of JAGYJL010000070.1, forward strand.
AAAAGGGAGGGTATACGACCAAGAAAGTAGACTTTGATACGGATGTGACCTTAGCACGCTCGCAGTACACTTCGGTTCCGAAGTTCGAATTTGAGGTTGATATGGTCCAAGATCTTGATGGATTGGCGTTTACAAAAGCGGTAGCTTCTGTGTTTTATCAGATTAAACAGAACAAATTCGACTATCAGTTAGATTACTCCAAGGAGGAGATGCAGGATGAAGAACGCGAACTTCGTGAACGCCTCGAGAAGCAGCGTCTAGCAGAAATGGCGTTTGAAAAGAAGCAGGAATTAGAGGAGGCTGCGAAATTACTGTTAGATAAAGATAACGCTACCGCTCAACAGATCATAGAGGCCGCTGTAATGGTTGGTGATGGAGATAAGGCGGCAACCATTAAGGGATTTCTAGATGTTTTTCCAGAAGTGGACACACTACGAAATCAAAAGGCCGAAGCTATGTATCAGAAGCTTCAGGAAGAGCGCATCCGAACTCAGGCAACAGGAGGTAAGATTAATTTTCAAGCTATTTTCAATTCGGCTCAGGTAATTGAAGATAAAGTTGTGGCTGATTCAGAAGAGAAAAGACAGGCACAGGTCGCCATTCTCCGTGAAGAGAAGGAAGAAGCGCTTCGGAAGGAGAAAGAGGCGATGGTCATTACCCAGAAAGCAATTGAGCTACAGGCGAAAGAAACCTTAGCCGCTGCTATTGCCGAAGAGGAATTAAGGAAGGAAAAGGAGGAAAAGGAATTATACGATAAGGTCTATTACGCCATTTTCAACTCTAATGGTGATAGTCAAACTGCAATAGCTAATCTCATAAAGACATATCCAAAGTCGGATCCGTACAAAGAAGAAAAAGCAAAAGCACTGTACAGTGAATACGAAAAGACCCGATTGACAGGTACTACTCTTTCCAATATGGATTTCAATAAGTTGTTCGATGCAGCTGATGCTGCAGAACAAGAGGCCATAAAGAAGGATATTGATAAGGACAATTCGCAACAAAATTCCCGACTGGATGCGTTCATGCAAAAAGTTGAAGAGAAGAAGCGTGAGGAGGAGCAGCAGACAATCGCCAAAATCGAGGATGGCCTTAAAGATGCGCCTAAAGACAGAATCAGTCAGGTTGAAGTATTTAAGAATGCTCTGCCTAAGAACGACCCTTATAAAGACGTTAAGGCCGAAGTGATGTATGAACAATATGTTCAGCAGAAGCAGTCCTTACAGTTGATTGAAGAACGTTTAAAGACTGCTCCTAAGGATAAGGCATCACAATTCAACGTGTTCTTCAACGCTTTACCTAAAGAAATGGAGAACAAGGAGGAGGTTGCCGAAAAGATGTACGAGAATTATTTGGCTACTGTAGTTTTTCAGAAAACGAACGATCCAACAGATCAGAAGTCGGAGGAAACATTAATCGAACAGTCGTTGCCTAAGGATCTTGCAGGAAAAGATCAAATTGCCAAGGCCATTTACAAAAGCGGAAGTAGTGCGCCAGGCAACTCACTTAATCGTGAGCAACAGATTGCAGCAATCGCTCGTAATCTTCCTGCTAATTTCCCTAATAAATCACAGGTCGCAGAAGAAACGTATGATAACTATGTGGCCAAAAAACAAGCCCAAGGAGGCTCGGGTACAGTAGCGCTTGATTTTGGATCGTTGTTCGGAGCTGCTTCTGCCGCAGAAAAAAATGCTCAGCAAGAAGCTAAGGAGCAGAATGCTATTGAGAAACGGAAAGCTCAAGAACTTTTAGAATCCAAACGGGAAGAAGTACGAGAATTTAAAAGAGACCTGGCTGTTCAGGCCGAAAAGGAAGTTGAAGACATACATAGAGCTGAGTTATCTAAGGCCAAGGACAAGAAAGAACAGAAACTGGCAGATGCGATTCAAAAAGGCGGGGGAGATCGAGACGAGTCGGTAGAAGCGATTATAAAGGCGTTGCCTGAAACAAGCGACAAAGAGTTGGATAGAGAACGAGCAGAAGCTGTTTATGACGCGTATCTCAAGGAAAGCGCGGCAATAGAGAAATCTGGTCAAATTGGAAAGAAGGTAGATTTTAGCGCGCTGTTCGCTGCGGCTGATAATGCTGAATTAGCCCGATTAGAGAAACAATATCAGAAAAAAGTAGCGCAGCGAGAAGAGGAATTGGCTCAGTACGAAGAGGCCCGAACTGCAAAAGCAATTGAAATTGCACAAGCACAACAGAAGGAGGCAGAAAAAGATGTGGATCGGGCTGAAGTTGTTTACCAAGAGACCTTGCACAAGACAGAGGCTACACGAGAGTCTCGTTTAGCTGAGGAGCAGAAAGAAAAAGAACAGCTGGCTAAACAGATAGCGATGGAGCAGGCCAAGCGAGAACAGCTTGAGGCCGAAAAAGCTGCAGAAGAGCTTGCTATGGTTGAGCGTGAACGAGAAATCAGGTTAAAGCAAGAGCGCGAAGAGGCTGAAAGATTTGCTGCACAGGAAGCGGAACGTCTTCGAAAAGAGCGAGAACTTGCAGCTAAGGAAGCAGCTGACCAAATGGCTATGCTTGAAAAGCAGAAGAGAGAAGCTGAAGAAATTGAGCGAAAGAATCGTGATGCAGAACAAAAGGAACAGCAACGTCTAGCGTTATTGGCCGCGAAGCAAGAAGAAGAGAAAGCTAAGGAAGCAGAACGCTTGGCATTGTTAGCTCAGAAAGAAGCAGAGGAAAAACAGAAGGCTGAGCAGAAA
>JAGYJL010000071.1 GCA_018402015.1 Flavobacteriales bacterium
AATACATGCTACAAGGCTGACCTTGAACCGCCAATGGTACGTAACCCGCATTGGTAAACGTTGCAGTTATCAGCGCTATATCGCAGGTTGGAGATTGAGCATTCGAACTGAACGAGAGACCTACGATTAACAGTAGAACCAGTAATCTGTTAACAGAATACGATACCCGTAAGGAGAGTAATGAGATAGGGGTCTTCATTGCTTGGTTGAATTACGCTATAAACAACGTAACCTGCATTCAAAACGAACAACAAGTTTTCAACAGAAAGACGGAAATATTGGAGATGAGTTGCTAGTCGCGAATGACGTTCACAATTCCAGTGTAAACATGCCTATCAAGGTCGGCAAACTCTCGGAACTTGATCATGTAAGCATAAGTCCCTACAGGAACTTGCTCTCCTGAGAACATGTTGGTACCATCCCATTTTTTACTGAAATTACCGGTCTGCCAAAGTAATTTGCCCCAACGATCGTAGATGAACATATCATAGCTCTCCAACTCTATCCCTTCTCCTTGGGGAAAGAAATAATCGTTGATGCCATTTCTACCTGGAGTGAAAGCATTTGGAACGTAGACCAGAAGCATCGGGTCGATATTGACATAATTATATGCCGTGTCAGCGCAGTAACCGTTAGACGCTATCAACTGAACCAGATAATCGCCAGCTCTACCATATCTATAGCGCGGATCTTCTTCATTACTTATCTCTCCGTTTCCAAAAAACCACGTCCATTGTGATGTTCCTATGGAGTTGTTCAGAAACTGAACTTCCTGATCTAAAACATTCTCTCCTTCAATACGATAATCAAACGCAGCAAAAGGATAAGGCAGGTCATCAGACACCGATACGAAAGTAGAATCGGCACAGCCGTTGGCGTCTGTTACAACGACTTCATAAGACCCTTGTACCAAGCTATCTAAAGACGGGAAAGTTGAGCCATCATCTTTCCAGAGAAAGCTGTATGGTGGCGTTCCTAGTTGTACCTGCAAATAGGCAACTCCTTTTCCTTGTCCACAAGTATCTGTTCGATAAAGCGGAGTTAACGTAAGCGGTGGTGGATTATCGAATTCAAATTCAGTATCAATCGTACAACCATTAGCATCTACTACCGTTGCTGTCCACACACCTGTACTTAGGTTCGTTGCGGTATTTCCTACTTGAGAAGCAGGATCATTCCAACTAGTTTGACCGTAGGGCGTTGTGCCTCCAGAAATGGACGTAATTGTTGCCGTTCCTTCATTACCGTTGAAACACAGAACTGGCGTCATGGCCATTTCAATTTCCAACGCTGCAGGCTCCAATAGTTCTACATCCTCGGTAGTAGAACAGTCATTCGCATCGGTAGCAGTCACGAAATAGATTCCAGCATCAAGCCCTTGAAACGTGTAATCTGCCGCGCTATTGGTATTCTGAACAGGATTTCCTAACACATCAAAAACCTGAAAACTGTAAGGAGAAACACCATCGTATGACACGCCAATCTCGCCATCAGCAGCTTCAAAACAGTTTAAATCTGTTGGGCTCAAGGTTACATTCAACGGTGTTGCCGGTTCTGTTATTATTACCGTAGAAACTACATTGCAACCTGCTGCATCAAGAGCGCCTACCAAGTAAGTCCCTGCAGATAGGTCAGTTATAGACGATGTTCCAGTTGTTTGAAGGTCAACCTGCAGTGGATTTCCAAAAGCGTCTGTCCAAACAATATCGTACGGTGCTGTTCCTCCATTAATGGTGATGTCGGCACCTCCCAAAACGCCTCCAAAACAGAGATTATCGTTTACCACAGTATTAATGAGTATTGGATCAGCTGTAGTAACTTCTACTGATAGAACAGCGGTACACCCCGTGCCATCGGTAGCGCTTACTTGATACAAACCTTCAACTAAACCCAAAAAAGTGTAGGCACCATTGATAGGAGCACTGGTTTCTAGAATTCCAGAAATATCAGATATCTCATAAACCCAAGGACCTGTTCCCTGCCCTGTTACCTCAATGCTGCCATCGGCAAGTCCAGAACAACTGTTTCCAATAACTAGCGTGTCAGGCGGTGGACAACAATCATAGTCAACTATGAAATTTGGTGCGCGCGGATAGTAATCCGCTCCAAAAGCGTAATCTTTCCCTGTACCCTCATAAACGATGATATTTGGATCTGCAAGTACTGGAATATTGGTTGCTACACTTGAAGGAGCAGGTGAAACACCATTCGTGTAGCACATATTGTCGCCCGTATTAGCACTCTCGGTAACATAGAAAGCGTAGCGCTGACCAGCAGGAATAGCAATGTTGATGTTTATGGGAATGAACGTTGGAACATCTGCACCTGCGGGAACTAGTGCTGCTGTGGCCCCAACTAAGGTCCAAGCAGCGGCATTGGCTTGGAAACCAATATGCGTCCCGACCTTGTAATAGATCTCCATGTCATACGGACCTGCATCGCAGAGATTAGCAGAAAAATTATTGATCGTAACGTCATTAATAGCCTCAATATCGAACATGAGCCCGTCCTGACTATTGTTCTGGGCAAAAGGCGTGGTCATAGGATCGCACTGACCAAAACCTAACAAAGGTATGACCGCGATAAGAATCGCAATTATGAACAAGGATTTTGGAGATGCTATAACGGGCACGTTCAACTGCTGAATACTAATAAGACAAATATCGCTTTTACGATTTCGTTTTAAACGGAATTTTCAATTCTTCTCCAACATAACGCTGTTTGAAACTTGGGTTGCCTTTTGGAGAGTTGTTTGATCACAGCTTTTTTGAAAATTAAATACCTGCGGTTTAAGTCTTAACCATGCGAAAACCAAAAGCAACCATCTCGTCTCTAGTGTGTTCCTATATAGTAGATGCGACTTCTCACCACCATAGTGTGCTTCAATCTATTCATCGGTCAATCCTTCGGACAAGATGCTTATGATCGGTATACCAACTTTTATTCTGTAGAAAGTAACGTAGCCGCTTCGTTTGCAGGTCTTGGCTTCATGCCAACCTTTTCAGTCTATAGAAGTGGTCATAAGATTGATGCTGGACTCAGCATTAAAATGTACGATATATGGCAAGATGGTCTAGGAATACTAGGCACCTATCTGAGCTACAAGTACTACCCCAATCTCCGAAAAAGCGATTTCAGTCTTTACTTCGGTTACCATAATCTTTTCTCCACTCACAATAAAGGCAAGAAATTTCCACAGATACAAGATCAACTGGCAGACAAAATGATACGCCCAGACAAGGTTCTTTTATTGGAAAACCTTGTGGGTATAGGCTTTGAATACAATATGGGAAATAACCTTTACGCGCTATGCGATTTTAGTGTTGGAGCTGCTCTAGACTGGGAGACTTTTAAAGATGAGGATCGCAGATTCGAAGTTCGATCCACTGGTATGATCCGTTTCGGATTGGGGTATACACTAGGTTCCAGAAAGGCGAAATAATGTCACAAAAAAACCCGAAATCCTTTCGGATCTCGGGTCTTGGTTGCGGGAGCTGGACTCGAACCAACGACCTTCGGGTTATGAGCCCGACGAGCTACCAACTGCTCCATCCCGCGATATATCTTGAACCGCTGCATCAACCTTAGCGCAGCATGCTTGTTTCTAAGGGGCGACAAATATATATTTTGTTTCTTTGCCAGCCAAATTTCCAGCCAACCTTTTCTATGTCTCATAAAGCCGGTTTTGTAAGTATCATCGGGAAACCGAACGTAGGAAAATCTACTCTCATGAACGCCTTGATCGGTGAGAAGCTTTCTATCACCAATCCAAAGGCGCAAACTACACGGCATCGAATTCTTGGAATATGGAATGATGAGAACAACCAGATCGTATTCTCCGACACGCCTGGAGTTTTAGACCCGGCTTACAAGCTTCAAGAAAATATGATGTCAGCGGTAGAGTCATCTATCAAGGATGCTGATGTACTGCTCTATCTGGTTGAGCCAGAAGAACCGTTCAATACCACATTGGTTGAACAACTGCAGGAAGTAAAATGCCCGATCATTCTTGTGCTGAACAAAGTTGACCTAAGCGAACAAGAAAAGGTGGAACAACGAATAAAGGACTGGAAAACGCAGCTACCGAACGCAGAGATGCTACCCGTTTCGGCTTTACATCAGTTCAATACTGCTGCGTTGCTGGAAATGATGACTGTTCATTTACCAGTTCATCCTCCGTACTACGATAAAGATGAATTGACCGACAGACCAGTACGATTCTTTGTTTCTGAGATGATTCGCGAGGGTATTCTAAAACATTACAAAAAAGAAATTCCCTACTCTGTGGAGGTAGTGGTTGAAGATTATACAGAAGAGGTTAAAATGGACCGTATTCAGGCCACGATATTTGTAGAGCGCGAATCGCAGAAGATGATCATCATTGGACAAGGCGGGCGTGCTATCAAAAGATTAGGGACAGATGCCAGGCGGACGATTGAAAACTTTATCGGGAAAAAGATTTACCTAGACCTGACGGTTAAAGTGAGGAAAGATTGGAGAAGTAACGACCGAGACCTTAAGGAATTCGGATATCTATAAAAGGAACAATGAGCAATATTGTAGCGATAGTAGGAAGGCCAAATGTGGGCAAATCAACCTTATTCAACAGGCTGATAGGAGAAAGACAGGCCATTGTTGATGAGCAAAGTGGAGTTACCCGAGACAGAACTTACGGCAAGTCTGAGTGGAATGGGGTGGATTTCAATGTGATCGATTCTGGCGGATACATTCAAGGATCTGAGGATGTTTTTGAAGGAGAGATCAGAAAACAGGTTGAAATTGCCATTAACGAAGCAAGTGTTATTCTGTTTGTAGTTGATGTGAGTTCGGGCATTATGGGTCCGGATGAGATTGTGGCAACCTTACTACGAAAGGCGGAGAAGCCGATCTTTTTGGTAGTGAATAAGGTTGACAACAGCGAGCGTATTTCTGATGCCACAGAATTCTATGCACTTGGTCTTGGCGAGTATTTCTGTATTTCGAGCATCAATGGTAGCGGCACTGGTGAATTGTTGGATGAATTAGTAAAGCATCTTGATAAGGATCTACATGAAGAAGTATCTGAGCTACCAAGATTTGCCATTGTAGGCCGACCAAATGTGGGCAAATCGAGTCTAACCAATGCACTTCTAGGTCAAGAAAGAAATATAGTGACCGATGTTGCCGGAACTACGCGTGATTCAATCGACAGCCATTACAGCGGCTATGGGTTCGAATTCACCTTGGTTGATACTGCTGGGATCCGAAAGAAGAAATCAGTTCATGAGGACGTGGAATTCTACTCCGTTCTTCGTTCGATCAAAGCAATCGAGAGTTCTGATGTGTGTATTCTGATGGTTGATGCCACTCAAGGATTCGAACATCAAGACATGGCCATTTTCGGATTGGCGCAAAAGAACCACAAAGGCATTGTGATTCTGGTAAACAAATGGGATCTGGTTGAGAACAAGGATACCATGACCACTAAGCATTACACCGAACTGATACTTGCTAAAATTGCTCCGTTCAAAGACGTACCGATCTTGTTTGTGAGCGCTTTGACCAAGCAGCGTATTCACAAAGCGCTTGAAGTTGCTGTGGATGTGTACGTCAATCGATCAAGAAAGGTAACCACGCGAGAATTGAACGACCTGATGCTTCCGATCATGCAAATGAATCCTCCTCCAAGTGTAAAACATCATTACGTAAAGATCAAGTACGTTACTCAACTTCCAACGTATTTCCCTTCGTTCGCATTTTTCTGCAATCACCCGAAATACGTGCGCGAGGACTACAGAAGGTTTTTGGAAAATAAGCTTCGGGACCACTTTAATTTTACCGGAGTGCCTATTGAGATCTATATGAGGCAGAAATAATGCTTGGAATAAGGCATAAAAAAAGGGAACCGATTTCGGTTCCCTTTTTTATTGTCGGTTATAGACAAATTCTAGTCTCTATAGAACAGCATCATCAGGAATTTCCATGTTGACCATGTCAAATACCTTCTCAATTTCCTTCACCTTATCTAGCTTTTCCCAACCGAACGTTTCTACTTGCTTGTAGAATTTTCCATCGCGCTCTGTAACGCCTTCGCCCGTGTAATAAACTTCTACTTCCTTCATTTCAGACTCTCTTCCGAAGTGGCCATAAGCAGCCGTTTCTGAGAAGATAGGATTCTTGAGACCGAATCGTTTTACAATTGCAGCGGGACGCATATCAAAAATCTGAGCAACCTTCTTAGATATCTCTCCATCGCTCATTTTCTTTCCGTCATACCACAATTTAGAGGTCTTGTATGTATTGACGTAAAGACTTACCGGATCTGCAACACCAATGGCGTATGCAACCTGAACCAAAGCTTGGTCGCAGACTCCTGCAGCGACAAGGTTCTTGGCTACGTGCCGAGCAGCATAAGCTGCACTTCTATCCACTTTTGAAGAATCTTTACCAGAGAAAGCACCACCACCATGAGCACCTCTACCTCCGTATGTGTCTACAATTATCTTTCTACCGGTAAGACCAACATCACCATGTGGACCTCCAATAACGAACTTACCTGTAGGATTAACATGCAGAATGACTTTTTCCTGCCATCCGCGCCCGAACAATTTTCGTGCTTTTTCAGGTAGTTTCTTCACCACTCTTTTCAGAACGATTTCCTGAACATCCTTTTTGATCTGTGCAAGCATGGCCTCTTCCTCATCAAAATCGTCATGTTGTGTAGAAACAACAATAGTGTGAACGGAAACAGGTTTTCCACGATCGTTATACTCTACCGTTACCTGAGATTTGCTATCTGGTCCAAGGTAGCTCATTTGCTTACCTCCCTCCTTTCGTATCTCAGCCATCTCTCGAAGGATCATATGAGACAACAACAAGGTTACAGGAATGTAGCTTATCGTTTCATTGGTCGCATAACCGAACATCATTCCTTGATCGCCCGCACCTTGTTCTTTGTGCAGTCCTTGCCCCTCAACCACTCCCTGACGTATGTCACTTGACTGTTCGTGAAGAGCCGAAATAACTCCACATGATTCTGAATCGAACTTGTATGAAGCTTTCGTGTAGCCGATCTTTTCAACTGTTCTGCGAACGATGCTATCAACTTTTACCTTCCCTTCTCCTTCAGAGGAAATCTCGCCACCAACTACAACAAGACCTGTAGTACAGAAGGTCTCACATGCTACTTTGGAATGTGGATCGTGACGAAGGAATTCGTCAAGCATTGCGTCTGAAATCTGGTCGGCAACCTTGTCTGGGTGTCCTTCTGATACTGATTCTGATGTGAATAAATAGGCCATAAAATCGATTATATTTTGAACAGTGTGTTGATTATAAAAATAAAGTGGCGAAAGGTAAAACTTTAGCAATTACCAAAAAGCAGCTAAAGTCAATATTCGAAACATTATGATGTGTGCTTTCTAAATACGTCTTCAAGACGCTCATCTTCATGCTTGAGTGTTAGCGTTAGAACATCGTTCTTGTGAGCCCACTCAGCAATGAATTTCCTCAGATCCGATTCTGCAACACCCGTAAGTCGGTAGGTATTAGATTGAAGGTCTTCTACGGAAGTAACTCCAGAAATTCCTTGGAGCAACGAAACAGAAACTGCTTGATCGAACTCAACGAGTACAACCTGTTCTACGTTTCTCGAATCGGATCTGACGTTTCTATCTGTAACTATTTTGCCTTTGTCGATAATGATAATTCGGTCTGAAACAGCTTCTACTTCTTGCATAATGTGCGATGAGAACATGACCGTCTTATCCTTACCAAGGTCTTTTATCAATTGACGGATGTCTACCAATTGATTGGGATCCAAACCTGAAGTGGGCTCATCAAGTATCAAAACTTCTGGGTCGTGAATCAACGCTTGAGCAATTCCAACGCGCTGCTTGTATCCTTTAGATAGTTGTCCGATCTGCTTATGCTGTTCCCTGCCCAGTCCGGTTACGGTTATCATTCGTTCAACCCGCTTTTCAATTCCTTCTGTAATTCCGTAGAGTCCACAAACGAAATTCAAGTACTCCTTTACGTACATATCGTAGTACAGCGGATTGCTTTCTGGAAGATAACCAACCTTGCTTCTTACCTCCATCGATTGACTATCAATATCGGCACCACAAACTGCTACACTGCCAGATGTTGGAGGAATGAAGCACGTAATGATCTTCATCATAGTAGATTTTCCTGCACCATTCGGCCCCAGAAAACCGAGTATCTCTCCCTTCTTTACTTCAAACGAAACATTGTCCAGTGCCTTTTGGCTCCCATACATCTTCGTTACATTCTCTACTTTGATTGACATTGCAGTAATTTGAGGTGAAATTAATAAAGACCCTTTTGTGTAAAGTACCTTTGTTAACAGATGGCGAACGGAGAACTTGGAACTGTAGTACGTAGCACGGGTAGTTGGAACACTATCCGAACAGCTAATGGCAACACTTTGGAGTGCCGACTTAGAGGACAATTTCGTCAGCAAGGTCAGCGTGCCACCAATCCTATTGCCGTTGGCGATCATGTGCTTTTTACTGTAGAAGACGATGGAAATGGCGTCATCATCGATATTCTTGATCGTAAGAACTACATCATTCGGAAATCTGTGAACTTGAGCAAGGAAGTTCACATCATTGCGGCAAATATCGATCAGGCCATGATCATTGCTACCGTTAGTCAACCCAGAACCTCTCTCGGATTCATTGATCGTTTTCTGTGCGTTGCCGAGGCTTATGATATTCCTGCAATCGTTGTTCTGAATAAACTTGACCTACAGACCGAAGCAGAGCAGATAGAACTTAACCGCAGCTATAAGGAAATCTACACAAATGCTAATTATCCGGTTTACACGGTATCTGCCACTGAAAATACTGGGATTGATGAGCTGAGAAAGGTGCTTAAAGACAAGGTGACCTTGGTATTTGGCCATTCTGGTGTTGGAAAAAGCACGCTGCTCAACGCAATTCAGCCAGAGTTAGGGCTCAGAACCGGAGAGATATCAGAAGTTCATAGCAAAGGAAAACACACCACCACTTTTGCCGAGATGTTTGCATTGACCGAAGGTGGCTCTGTAATTGACACACCTGGCGTAAAGGAATTCGGCATGGTCAATATGAAAGAGGAAGAACTCTACCATTACTTTCCAGAGATATTCAAGGCAGCGGCCCGTTGCAAATTCGGCAACTGCCTGCACAGAAATGAACCAGGGTGTGCGGTAAAAGAAGCCGTGGAGACCGGTTCCATCGCTGAAAGTCGTTATTCCAACTATATTAGTGTTCTAGAGAGCTTGGCATGATCGATTTCTTTTCGAGAATACAGAATACCGGATGGGAAGTAATTGCTGCTTTCATCATTGCCAATCTTATTGCTCAATTTTTCAAGATACTTACGGTTGCCATTAAGAAGAAAACCTTTAAGTGGACCATCCTTTTCGCCACTGGCGGCATGCCTTCCAGTCACAGTTCAACCGTAGTAGCCATGGCCACTTCCGTTGGTCTGATAGATGGATTCGGCTCCACCACCTACGCTATGGCCGTTTGTTTTGCAACCGTAGTAATGTTCGATGCAGCAGGATTGCGCAGAAACGCGAGCAAGCAAGCAATGGTTCTGAACCGAATGATAAAAGAATTACTGTCGCCCGATAGCAATGTAAGAACCGTAAAACTGAAAGAGTTCTTGGGACATACACCTACCGAAGTGTTGGTTGGAGCTTTACTAGGCATTGCTGTAAGTCTAGTGCTGCACTATGGCCCCAATTTTTACGGACAATTGTATCCTTAACGTACTCGAATTGGTATTTGGTTAGTTTTGTGAAACATGGGTGCGCAGTTCACAAAAGAAGAGTTAGAAAGTTTTTCGTTCCGGAAGGACGTGGTTCGTCTTGCCAAGCAGAAAGGCATCAAAATTCAGAACCATCTCGCCAACCGCGAGTACGAAATTGAACTTGCCAAACTGCAAGCTCAGTTGGTAAGCCTCCAGCATTGGATCTACAAGCATAAATTACGGGTAGCAATTCTGCTCGAAGGGCGCGATGCTTCTGGTAAAGGAGGCACCATCAAACGATTTACAGAACACCTTAATCCGCGTACAACAAGGGTGGTTGCTTTGAATAAACCAACCGACATTGAAAAAGGACAGTGGTTTTTTCGAAGATACATCCGTCAGTTACCAGAACCAGGAGAGATCGTGTTCTTTGACCGCAGTTGGTACAACAGGGCGGTGGTGGAACCAGTAATGGGTTTCTGTAACCGAGCTCAATACGACCAGTTCATGGTACAAGTGCCAGAATTTGAGCACATGCTTTACGAAGATGGTGTGATCATCATCAAGTTCTGGTTCTCTATTACTAAGGACGAGCAACAAAAGCGGTTTCAATCAAGAATGAATAACCCGCTAAAGCAGTGGAAATTCAGTCCAGTTGATATGAAAGGACAGGAATACTGGGATGAATACACGTATTACAAAGAGCAGATGTTTGCCAAAACACACACCGCTTTCAGCCCGTGGATCATTGTAAAAACCAACAGCAAACGAACTGCGCGATTGGAAAGCATGCGCTACATTCTTTCCAGATTTGATTATGATGGGAAGGAAAATGCAGAAACCGTGCTACTGCCCGACCCCAATGTTATTGTAAGATATTACCGACATATACAGCAGTTAGATGTCTGATACTTCCAACATAGTAAAGCCAGAACTAACCGAAGAGCAAGTTCAATTACTGAATTCCAAAACAGGACTCAGGCAATTGATACGGTCTTCTAAGGTGAATCTTACGAAGGCTTTGCTGTATGCAGAATATGATCAGAGGCTGAAAGATCTGCAAGCAGAAATGATCAAACTCCAAACGTGGATAATGGAGAATGATAAAAAGCTGGTAGTCATTTACGAAGGACGCGATGCCGCTGGTAAAGGTGGTGCTATCAGAAGAACAACCGCCCACATCAACCCACGTACATACAGAGTAGTAGCACTACCAAAACCAACACGAGAAGAGGCTGGACAATGGTACTTTCAACGCTACGTGATGCGATTACCAATTCCTGGCGAGATCGTGTTCTTTGACCGTAGTTGGTACAACCGAGCTGTAGTTGAACCCGTTAACGGATTCTGCACCCAAGAGCAGTACGATATTTTTATGGGTAACGTGAATGAGTTTGAAAAGATGCTGGTACAAGGCGACACGTATCTGATCAAAATGTATTTCTCCATAACCAAGGAAGAACAAGCACGCAGATTTGCAGATATTGAGAAAGACCCGCTTAAACGCTGGAAGTTGAGCCCTGTTGATGAAAAGGCGCAAGAACTTTGGGATGAATACACCAAGTACAAGGAAATCATGTTCCAACGAACTGATACGGAGCTTTGCCCTTGGACGATCATTGATGCGAATGATAAAACAAATGCCCGCATCAAATCATTAGAGCACATTCTAAGGCAAATACCCTATAAGCAGTAACCGATGCATCGATTTCGCTCGAGAGTAAGCGTTCTACTACTGCTGGTAATCGTTGCTTCCGTAATGCCAATTATTTTCCTAGAGGAAACAATTACCGAACCCACAGAAGCAATGGTAGCTTATGGCATTTTAGCTTTAGTAATGAGCGTGATCTTATTGATGTTGTTCCTTACCAGTTACGAGATTACTGAAGACCTACTTATCATCAAAGTCGGTCCTATTCCTTACGGAAAAATCAAATTGAATGAGATAAGCTTGGTAGAGCGCTCGTATAATCCTTTATCCGCACCAGCTTCGTCTTTGAAGCGACTTTACATCAAAGGAAAACAACAGGATGCGCTCATTTCTCCTATTAACGAGGAGGACTTTATCCGACTTCTCAAGGCCAGAAACCCCAATATTACCATCAACATATCCGACAAGGATGATTGGTGGCGAATTTGGAATTGGGATATCTGAAACTACCTATTCAGAACAACCAACTTGGATGTTGAATATCTATCGGTGGTGATTGTAACTATATACTGACCGTTGGAAACGGCAGCTCCATTGTGGTCGTTCCCGTACCAAACCACACGATTAAGACCTATTCGGTTATCTGTTGGATTGATAGAACGAATGTGACGTCCGGTAATATCTGTCACTCGAATGTCTCTAGCATCATC
>JAGYJL010000072.1 GCA_018402015.1 Flavobacteriales bacterium
GGTGGTTTTGTATCTGCCCAGATTCTTTCCGCCCGAACTCATAAAAATGGGGATGATCTTAGAAAGGTAGAGTTGAAACCCAGCAATGTTTTCCGGGTTGGGAATGGTGTTGATGAGTAGGTATGTTTTTGCTTCTGACATGATGATTGAATTTTAATCGGTGATTATGTTTTAGTTCTTCTTTCTGTTTGATGAAATTAACGTTGAACGCATTTCAGGCTTTGTCTCCCTTGTACTTGAGATAAAGCAGCAACGCAATTACGGGTGGCGCTGAAAAGCACAGTGGAAACGGAATATCGAACAACCTTGGGCACTGCGAAAGGTCCATTATTTCCTTAACGGAAAACATGATGCCCGATGCGAAAGCGACAACTCCAGGTACGTAATAGAGGATTTTGCTTACAGTTGTTTCATTAATAAACAGTGCCAACAGCATGACGAGGAAATAGCCTTCCATTACCCAACACGCAGGTAAGTTCAGTACAGGATAATTAGGGCAGAAACCTGGGCTGCTCGCATTCATTACGACCAATCCGCCTGTCGCCAAAATCATCATTGATGCTACTACAAGCAGCGACTTTTGATTTGTATTCTTCATAATTGTTTGGGTTAGTTATTTGATGAAACGGTGCAAGGCTTCGTTGGCGTTGTCTTGATATTTCGGGTTATCTATTTCTGGGTAATAAGAAGCCTGATCTAGGACCTTACCGCTCACACCACTTTTGCTGGCGTAGAATTTCCCTGACTTGTATTGCGCGTCATTCAGCGCATCGACAAATCGTTTGGCGCCTACTTCCAAGCTATGGAACATCCCTAAAGAGGGCATGATTTTCATGGCTATATTCTCGAAGAAGAACTTCATAAATGGCGGTAAGTCGCTCATCACATCTGTTCCGGTCGTTCCACCCGGGCTCATGGTCACAATTCTCACTTCTGGGTATTTCCGAGCTACGGATGACATCCACAGGTTTGCCGTCAACTTCACATATCCGTAGGCCACCATTGGGTCGTATTTTTTCCAGAATGATGCGTCTGCTATGGATGCGAATTCATCTACTGAAAAGCTTTTGAGTTTTGGCTTAGCCATTCCCATAATTGCCACACCACGAGCAGCTTCGGAACCTGCATAAACAGCCGCTTTGGTGAGCATTCCTGTTTTGAGCATTTCTTCTAAAAGCACCACGTGTCCGAGAACGTTGGTTGCCATCATTTGATGCACGCCATCTTTGGTAAGCGCGCCTGGGTTTGCTCCGCCCATTCCCCCTGCGTTCATCACCAATCCTTCAATAGGTTCTGTGAGTGAAGAGACCGCCACGCGCACCGACTCTGGGTCAGAAACGTCCATGATTACTATCTGGAAGATGTTTCTTCCCGTTGCTTTCTCAAGGTCTTTTTGGCGGCTTCTGGCTCGTTGGGGGTTTTTCTGCATGCCAGATAGACTTTCTCCGTTTCTGGAAGCAAGGCAGGGTTGGGAATAGTGTTGATGAGTAGGTATGTTCTTGCTTCTTCCATGAGTATCAATAAAAGGGTTAAGCGTTACTTGTAAACGTGTCTTACTTCTTGTTCGTATTAACACCAACCCAATCGTAAACGGGGTCTGCGCCAAGGATGGCCGGTATCATCAATACACCGCCAACTGCTCCCCACCAACTGGAGAAATAAATTCCTGTTCCGATAATGCTCAGACCAACAATGATTCTGATAACTCGATCTGCCGTTCCTACGTTCTTGTTCATGGTGTTTTGATTAATTGATTTTCACTTCGATTTTTTTGACCGCGCTTAGCGGCAGTTTGGTTTTTGAGGTCACTTCTTCGCCAGTCTCATTATGGTGTTTGTAACCAGCAAGAATGGACGTCCAAAGCTTCAGGAATACCTTGTTCATCATTAACTTATTCATGAAGCCGAAAAAGCCGTTACTCATCGAGTAGTTGAGGGTTGACCGCAGTATGGTTTTTCCCTCGCCCGAAGTTGTAAGTCCAAAGTCTCCGCCCATGGTTTGCACACCAGGCATACCTTTGATTTTCACAACTTCCAGTTCCATGAAAGAACCTTCTTGCCAAGCGATGACGCGTTCGTCAAGCGTTGCGCCTGGCATGATTGACATTTCCATGTGCCGCTGTGCGCCCAATCCATGTTTTGTTTCAGATGATAAATAGGAATAGCCGACCGTTGGAGCACTCAGGTAGATGTTACCGATCTCTGCAAAATCTGCCCAAACGACTTCAATGGGTTTGTTGATCTCTACCTCGAGGGTAATTTCTGTTGGCGTCTTACCAACTTTTCTTGTTCGTGGCGTTGATTGTCTCATGATCTTGAAATTTGGTAATACAAATGTCAAGACCAGAAAGAAGGTTGGCTTCTTAGATCAGACCAGAAACTACGCAGTTTGGGTCAGGCGGTATTCTGAGGGCGATTTGCCTGTTAACGACTTGAAACTCCGATTGAACGTAGAAACCGTTTGAAAACCAACATCGTACGCCACATCAGAAACCCGATTTTCTTTCACTTTCAACAGGGCAGAAGCCTTCTCAACTTTCTTTTGAGTAATGTATTTCTTGGGGCTTTCGCCATAAACCTCGTTGAATTTCCGCTTGAAAGAGGATGTGCTCATGTGGTAAAGCTGTGCCAACTCATCAACCGAAAGGCTGGAATACAGGTTCGACTGCACCACGGTTTTGAACTCCACGTGATTCGGCTTGAACAAGGCAGAAAGAAAATCAACAAAGGATGGTGCATTCGAGCTTTTGGCAAGCAGCAGCACAAACTCCTTCAACTTATTGCGCAGCATGGCTTCATCTGCCAATTCGGGATTATCGATTAGGATGGCGATGCTCTGTCTGAAACCATTGAGCAAGGCGTCTATGTGCACCTGCTTCAGATTGTAATTGACCTGATGCGTGGACAAAGAAAGGTCGGCCTCAAAGATCTCTTCCATAATGGGCGGATGCAGCAATACACCAATTACATCCACACCATTTCCGACCTTCTGTTGGGCATGAGAAAGTTCGTAGAAATAGTTGAGGCACTTGGCCAAAAGTCCCGTTTTAGGATCAACCGCTAGCACTTGGTCCTGCGCCCGCACCGAAAACTGACCTTCATTTACAAAAATGAAACAGGCCTCTTTATCTGCGTATTCCTTTGCCTCTCGTCTGAAGTGCGGTTTCGAAACCCGTCCAAACACGGGCAGGCCTTTGTATATCAAAAAGTTCTCTCTCACTTCCACGGTAGCGAAGGTTGGATATTATTCTAAGCTTTGAAAATGAGAACTATGAAAAGGCTCTGAGCCGATTGTAGCGTTCCTCAATTATCCCCAAAGAACAGCTGACTTCCGGTGGAGTCGAAGGAGAAAGCCTTGTCGCTTTCGGTTCTATCAAGTTTGTTGGAAACAGCCAAGGTCCAAAGCACCAATTCCATAGCGAACAGCTTTTCAGATTCAGTCAACTTGGCAGCGTATTCATTTACCAATTTCACCAGCGGTTTGATGCTAAGTAGATTGGCGTTGAATTCTTCGTCCGTGTCGGTATAGTTGAGTTTGACAGATTGCTACTATCGAACCAAGTGATGATGTCAGGTGTAAGGCGTTTCACTCCTGCTTTTTCAAATTTGGGATACGGGAACAACTTCTCGAACTCGGATTTCTACCGCCCCGGTCGATGGGTGCTTGGCCACCTCGGTGGCTCCCTCTGCTCTCCCTTCATGAACCGACTCGATGCTACCTGTGGACGGAATGATGGACATGAAATCGACCAATCGGATGCTGGTTTTTGTCTCGCCAGATTCTATCAAACGAAGATTGGCAGCTGCCATCAGGTTTTCCATTGCGCTGACGCTGACGCCACTCTTGGCATCACATATTCGCTATCGCGCGCTTAAAGACCACTTGCTCCAGCAGGTCTTTGGCCAATTCGCACATGGCGATGTTGCTTCCGGTCTCTGCTTCGGATAGTCGTGCTTCCTGCTCGAAGGATTCATCTTCTTGGCAGGCGATGCTTTTCGGGTAATGCGTAAAAATCTGCGAACCGATTCGGTCTTTCAATGGCGTGACGATGCTTCACGGTGGTATAATCCTCTGGTTGCCGTAAAGATGAACTGAATATCTAGCGGCATTCGAAGCTGAAAACCGCGTATCTGAATATCACCTTCCTGCAAAATATTGAAGAGTGAACTTGAATACGCGCCTGAAGGTCGGGTAATTCGTTAAACACGAAAATACAACGGTTGGCACGCGGTATCATGCCGTAATGGAGCACGCGTTCGTCGAATACGGCACTTTTAAGGTGGCAGCCTTTATCGGGTCGATGTCTCCGATAAGATCGAGACACGATCGGGCGTAGCCAGTTTCTCAAAGCGGTCGGAACGATGCACCCGAACTGGCAATGGGCGTTTTGTCGCCCAATTCCGGCCAACGTGTCTTTCGCAAACTTGGAAATAGGACTGTACGGACTGTCGTTGATATAAGAGCCTTTACATTCGGCATGTACTCATCCAAAAGACTGACCAAGTTCACGCAATGCGTGTCTTGGCTGTCCGCGCCGAACCGAGCGGGTTGATGTGATGACCCGCCAAATATGCCTTCTTCAACTGCAGGTACCACGGTATCATCATAGCCCCATAATCCTTCGAAAGCCGGTTCGTTGGCACGAATCCGTGCGATGAGGTTCTCCTTCAACTCTGTACTGATGCTGCGCTCGGTATAACCCGATACTTTCAACTCCCCAAAAAGTGGTTTCCTTCTTCATTTAAATACGTTTGATTCTGTTCTTCTCGTAATCTTCAAATATCATCTGCCCCCAATCCTTTCAATCCCGTTAGGAAAGGCTTTGCCGTTGTTCTGCTTAGTGAACATCCCTCTCCTGTTGCCGCAGTGGGGTCCGGATACGATCGCCAAAATGTTGATACAGGTATCTTCTAGTTTCTGCCCCTGCACTGGCCTTATTCAGGCATTGGTTCACAATCATCTCGTTGAGGCCGTTGCTGTCTTTATAATACTCTCCGTTCGGCAGCCGAACACAGCAGCTTGCCATCGGTTATCATGAATATCTGCTTGTTGGTGTTGCGCTTGCGTCTTGATAATCATGGCGAATTCCAATCCGGCAACGGTGTTGGTGTGATACGGCCCGACCTTCAAATACGGCAGGTCTTTCACCTGATAGGCCACGCATCATTGCCGAACACGATGATGTCTATCGGCGAATCACCGAATTTATTTACAATGGATCATTCCACAAGGCCATTGCCACTTTTTGGCAGGTGTGATGGTCTTCGCCATAGTATCGAATGGCTGATGTCATCAGCACCGTGCTCATCTGCGCCTTGTGCTTGGTTTCTTCTACAATCAGGTCGTTCTCGGTGATTTCAAGGTCTCCGATGCCGTGGTTTATCTGTGCGTTCTTCGGGCTCTCGGTCATATCCACCCGCGAGAAATCATCTCCATAATTGTAGGGTCGGTTCTCGCCATCCCTCTCATCTCCCTGCCCTACTTTCTTAGTTCGGTGATTACCCGCTCCGCTCTTCTGAAGCTTCCCGAAAATCTGCTCCAACGCATATTGGCGTAGAACAGATTCCATCTTGGGCGTTAGCAGGTTCTTACCTTTTCCCTTTCCCGAATTTCCTTCTTCGGGGTCTATCTCTTCTTTAATGTAGCCACGTTTCTTGAGGTCCTCCTCAAAGTCGGCCAGCGTGTATTCATCCGTGAAGATGTTGTACTCCCTATCTAGTTGATCCAGCCATTCGAAGGCTTCCTCAATATCGCCCGAAGTGTGGGTGATCAGCTCCTTGAAAATATTGAACACGCGGTCGAAAGGAGAAACCTCCTTCGGATTGTGCTTGCTGAAAATGAAGCCTTTGCTAAGATTGAATTGTATGCCGTCCATTAAATACTGAAGATAGTGCTACAATCACAACCGCGATAAGTATTCGCGTCTTTGACCATATGCTGAACACGTATCAAAGAAGAAATGTTGTAAAAAATTACACCGTTTCATTTACGATTTGAGATAAATTGGTTCGCAGTGAGAGGTTGTCTCAAAGTGCACAAGATCTAGAATTGGCCACGTCAACCAATGATCGGGACGAAATACGAAAGACCCGAATAAGGCGAAAATGCGTACCAATGTGGACAAATGAAAATTACATTTTAATTCAGCTTTTAATTAGGAAACATTAAGAAGTTAGCCCTTGTTAACTGGTTACATTTACACGCAAATGTTAGCTTACTATCTTATACTATTCGGAACGGGCGCCTTGATTCTGTATTCATACAGAACCATCCATGTTTTGACGCATAAGTTATTGCCAGGTCCAAAGTGGCTAGCTCGTGGTCTGTTTCTTTTGGTTGTCATTTTCATTTATGCTACCACTTCCTATCTAGCTGTTAATCGTGCCGATTATCGTGACAATCCATTTTTGCGGGATTACACCATCATAGGAGCCATTACACTCTCCATTACGCTTTTAAGCATTTGCATCTTTCAACTTTTGGCCGATTTTGTGCTGTTAGGACGCTACATCCATTACCGTAGTTCTCGTAAAGAAGCCAGCCGAGAAATGACCCGAAGAACCTTTATGAATGCAATTGCACTAAGCGTTGGAGGTCTGGTATTGGGCTCGGTGCTTTGGGGAACAACGAAAGGCAAATTCGGATGGCGAATCATCAACAATCGATTGAGTTTCGATAACCTTCCAAAAGCCTTTGATGGATTGAAAATCGTTCAGATCTCAGACTTGCATTTGGGTAGTTTCAACAACAACTTCGAGCCCATGGAAGAAGCTGTTCAGATGATCAACGAACTTGAAGCTGACTATATTTTCTTTACTGGCGATATGGTGAATGCTGAACCTGAAGAAGCAGAGTCTTGGATCGATGTTTTCACCAAACTGAAAGCCAAAAGTGGTAAGTATGCCATACTTGGCAACCACGATTACGGCTGGGCTCGGCAAGAAAAACTGACCGAAGAAGTTAAAACGCGAAATGCGGCTGGCGTTACAGAGATATTCAAGAAGATGGACTTTAAGCCGCTGATTAACGAGCATGAGATCCTCGAGCGTAATGGTGAAAAAATCGGATTGGTGGGGGTTGAAAATTGGGGGTATACAGAAGAGGGTTGGTTCCCAACCAGAGGCGATTACAACAAGGCTACAGAGACAATGGAAGATGTTCCATTCCAAATTCTGCTGAGCCACGACCCAACTCATTTTGATCATCACATTCTAGAAAAAACTAACGTTGACCTCACACTTTCTGGCCATACGCATGGTGGGCAGATGGGAATCTCTATTCCTGGGCTTATAGAAATCAGTGCAGCTAAACTTTTCTACAAACGTTATGCTGGCCTGTACAAAGAGGCCAAACAATATCTTTATGTGAACCGCGGTATGGGATATCTCATCTTTCCGGGGCGCGTTGGAATGCCTCCGGAAATAACGCTACACGAGTTGAACCGAGCCTAACAAGCGAATTGAATATTTGCTAAAATTGCTCAACTTAAAACATCACGATCATGGCCAAAGGCACAGACATGAAAAAGGCTGTAAAGAAAGAGCCTATCAAATCAACTAAGGAAAAACAGGCCGAAAAACGGGCCAAAAAAGGTAAGACCAAGTACGACTAGTCTCAACTTATTACAATTGAAAAGGGCGTTCCGATATCGGAACGCCCTTTCTTTTTCTAGTGCTCTTAGATGCTTACTCTTTATACAGTAACGCCCATTGCTTTGGCCATGGTTTCGCCAATATCTCCAGGAGATGCTACAACGTGAATGCCGCACTCGGCCATGATCTTCATTTTAGCTTCTGCGGTGTCTTCTGCTCCACCAACTATAGCGCCTGCATGTCCCATTGTTCTTCCTTTCGGAGCTGTTTGTCCAGCGATGAAACCAACAACCGGTTTCTTATTGCCTGTTGATTTGATGTAAGCCGAAGCTTCTGCTTCTAACGTTCCTCCGATCTCACCGATCATTACAATTGCATCTGTCTCTGGGTCGTTCATGAACAATTCAACTGCTTCCTTAGTGGTTGTACCAATAATCGGGTCACCACCAATTCCAATAGCTGTAGAAATTCCCATTCCAGCTTTTACCACTTGATCAGCAGCTTCGTAAGTCAACGTTCCCGACTTGGAAACGATTCCGATACGTCCTTTCTTGAATACAAATCCTGGCATGATACCAACTTTCGCTCCTTCGGGCGTAATGATTCCCGGACAGTTTGGTCCGATCAATCGCGTGTTGGTTCCTTTCAGGTATGCCGCAGCTTTTGCCATATCGGCAACAGGAGTTCCTTCTGTGATGGCAACTACCAACGCAATTCCTGCTTCGGCAGCTTCCATTATTGCATCAGCAGCAAATGCTGGCGGAACAAAAATGATGGAAACATTGGCTCCGGTTTCTTTCACAGCATCTGCAACCGTGTTGAATACCGGTCTATCAAGGTGAGTTTGACCGCCTTTTCCAGGAGTTACTCCACCTACTACATTGGTTCCGTATTCAATCATCTGAGAAGCGTGGAAAGTTCCTTCGCTTCCTGTGAATCCCTGAACAATTACCTTCGAATTCTTATCTACTAGTACACTCATCGTGTTTATTTATCTGTTTTTGAACTTGGACGGCAAATGTAATGCACGAGCGGTGCAATTGAAAATGTATTTATAAACTGTTGGCGTATTTCATTTGTGCAAATCGCGAAAAAAATAAAACAGGGCATCTATATTCAGATGCCCTGCTGATTACTACTTGGTAATCGTTTTAATCTTCACAATAGTCTGCACCCGAGTTGTTGGAGAACGTTACGTTATTTACGCTCAGATTCGGGTTTCCTCCTCCTGTTCCTCCATCGTAAAAGGCGCATGAACCACTGTTACTGATCTGCGAATTGGTAACAGAAATTGTTGGGTCTGCCCACATATAAATGGCCCCATCCAGGTCACCACCGCCTGCATAGGCTACGGTAACGTTATCTAGCGCATTCTGAACATTTGAAGTGTGTCTGATCTCGATACCGGCCCAAGCGCCATTCACCTCAACTGACCCGTAAAATCCGATAGGCTGAGATGTCGTTCCAATTGCAGACAGGGCTGCTTCGTCAATGATCTTCAGTTGGCTTCCTGCTCCAAAATAGGCATTCACGCCAGGTTCCACTGTCAGAATGCCACCTTCGCTAACAGTAATGGTCACACCTGCTTCGACCTCATAATCCACGTTCACTTTCTTCCAAGCTTTGTTGGTTTCGATAGTTTGGCCATTTGAACCAACCAGAATGCGAGGGTTTCCGTTTCCAGTGTAAGAATCTGTTGAACTTGGCACATCCACATAATCGTAATCCATATAAAGCGGAGCCCCATCATTCTGAGTGAACGAGTTTCCACCCAACTCAAGCCAAGCATCTCTGTAAGTAGCATTCAAACCATGCGATGCACTCAATGTAACAGTGGAATTGGTAAGGCTTAGTCTTCCTTCTGCCCAAACTATAAAAGCACCTCTATCTCCATTGCTATTGTGTGCAATGCCACCTGCATGCTCCACCACGCAATGATCGAAGCTGTTCTTAGGATCGTTGGAATAAACGATCACTCCTCTCCAAGAGCCTTTTACGCCATCTTGTCCAGTAAAAGTGATGGGCTGCGCTGCAGTTCCTTCTGCTTTGAAAGAACCTGTTTCCTGCACCACAATTCCTGCATCTGTTGCGAAGGCGATGGTCACACCAGGCATCACTGTAATGTCTGCATCAACCGACATGTTACAAGTAATGAGGTAATCGATGCTAACATCAGGATCATCTACCAGAACCCTGTCTTGTTGAAAGTAATCGCAGTCTAGGGTAACGGTGGTTCCTGTGAGTGGCTCTTCTTGCTGGCAACTGCTAAGCGTTGCAATGCACATTGCTAAAATCCCTGAGTTTTTGATGTACGTTTTCATGTTTTCGTTAGTTAAATGTTTGTGATACAAATCTCAGGCTAAGCTCAAACTCAGAAAAACGAATGTGGAATCAATTATTCATATTCATAAACATACTTTTAAGGCTATTTTTATTCTTATTTTACGACATATAAATTCATATTCAAACATTATGAATGACAGACTTTTTGAACTGATAAAGAAGATGAGCAGGACAGAAAAGTCTCACTTTAGAAAATTCGGTTTTAAAAGTTTGCACGGTGGACAAGCAGAAAGAGACCTTTTTGAGTTGATCAGAGATGGGCAGCGAAAGAATGTGTCGGATCTAGATTCCTTCGTAAAACAACGCTACGCCAAAACCAAGAGAAACGATCTGATCCGAATGCGTGCCAGACTTTTCGATTCGCTATTGAATAGCATTAGCGACCATCAACGAAGTAAACATGATATTCACCAGTTTTCCTCCATTTTACTTCACAGCAGGGTACTTTTAGAGAAGGGCCTTCTTAAAGACGCCCGAAAAACACTTCGAAAAGGCTTACGGCTGGCAAGAGAGCAGCAAAAACCTCAATGGGAAGCAATTCTGGCTAAAGAAATGAGCTTTATAGAAACCCGGCAAGGAACGCACGCTGACATAATTAAAGCCATCGACCATCAGCTTATTTCTTTAAGACAGTCTGAACAACTGACCCGATTGGCCCGCTGTTATGAACTTGCTTTTCACACACAGCGAACCATGGGATTACAGCGAGAAGACAAGGAGCAGTTGGCGATAAAATTGAGGAAAATTGAATCTCAAGCAGACCAAATAGATCTGACCGATTGTCTTCCTGCAGCACACTTTAATAGAATAATGATCCGGCAGATCATCGCCCATACTTTAACCGATACCGAGTCGGCTTTGCGCCATACGGAAGAAGCTTTTCAGTTTGTAAGAAAGTATCCTGAAATGACCATTGGACGGCCTCAGTTACCCCTTGCGTTGCTATCAAACCTGATCAACGATGGTTTATCTTCAAATCAGTTTCAATATTATCACACGTACATTCATATACTGAAATCGTGGCCTGCAACAGAAACGGCAGTTAAACGATT
The DNA here is from genome assembly GCA_018402015.1 of Flavobacteriales bacterium. Lineage (GTDB taxonomy): Bacteria > Bacteroidota > Bacteroidia > UBA10329 > UBA10329 > UBA10329. Next base: position 10,988 of record JAGYJL010000072.1, read on the forward strand.
TGCGGCCGGACAACTGTTTCGAACGGAAGCAAATGCCGCCTTGTATTTTGGGGAATTCCATCGCTGGAAGGAGTTCATAGATCAGTTACAAAATTTAAGTTCCGACCAGCTACTACCGCATGTTCAGTGGGCACAGTTCGGTCAGCTACTACATATGATGTATGCCAATTCGGATATTCGAATTTGTATTAAAGAAACCAACAAACTGCTGTATGAAACCAAAGAGATACCGAGACAAGACCTTGTAACCAATCTCGAAATTCTTTTGGCGATCTGTCATTATGAACTTGAGAACTTTACCACTGCAACGCAGATTGTCGATTCTGCCCAATCTCGCTCATCATTAAAAGATCAGTTCTCAGAACCGGAGAAACTGGTAATGGTAACGCTGAAAAAACTGATGAACAGTGCGGAATATGAACGGAAGGGAATTCTACGATCCGCTGCTGAAGTATTATCGAAACACATGCTCAAACCTATTGGCTTCTTTAATCCTTCTATTTGGGTGCAGGCAAAAGTTGAAGGAAAAACGTACGAAGAAGTGTTTAAAGTTGCACACGGCATAAACGTTAGATGATTACTAACGACATTTGCCGCTCAGAAAATGACCTATTCTCCAGACGACACGATTATGGCGCTAGCCACTCCTTCGGGAGCAGGTGCTATTGCTGTTATCCGAATAAGTGGGAAAGATGCATTTGCAATTGCAGACAACATCTTTCGGGCGAAGGGTAATAAGACTATTTCCAAAGCTGATTCCCACACGATCATATTTGGAGATGTTTTGGATGGAGATGAGTTAGTGGATGAAGTTTTGGTAAGCGTTTTTCGCAATCCGAAATCGTTCACTGGAGAAGATTCAGTTGAGATATCTTGCCACGGCTCAAGCTTTATTCAGAAACGTATCTTGAATTTGTTGAGCAAGAACGGTTGCCGAATGGCAAAACCTGGAGAATATTCGATGCGTGCCTTTCTCAATAGCAAGATGGATTTATCGC
>JAGYJL010000073.1 GCA_018402015.1 Flavobacteriales bacterium
CCGAAGCTCGCTTAATCGCACTTGGTGCTGCAGAACTTCTTGTCCGTTCACGTCAATAATTTTGAATTGAACCAACGGGTCTTCCTGCTCCCAATCAACATCAATAATACCTGCATTATTCGAACGAAACGGTTCTCCGATTCGATTATCATTTGGCTCAGTTGAACCCCATTCCTGTGTAATTCCGCTTGATGTTATATCATACAGCGGATAACCATTTGCCACTTCCTGCTTAGATATTTCGGCCCAATGCACATCGCCCGAAATGAACACTACTCCATTGGCTTTGGTACTTACAATAAGATCGATCATTCGATGCCGTTCTACCGGAACATTGGCCCAAGCCTCGTAGCCGTTATACGTAATTCCGAATTGATTACTACTCATCACAACTCGCAGCTCTGCAGGCTCCTGCAGAACAGATTCTAACCATTCCCATTGTTCTGAGCCTAAAAATGTGGCCGAACTATCATAATTCGGTTTGTAATCGTTCTTCCATTCTGGCCCATCGGCTTTCAATAGCGGGTCGCGAAAGGTGCGTGTATCCAACATGATGAATTGCACTCTTTTTCCTTCTGGCCCGAATGTTTCTCTATGATAAATACCGGGGTGATTCCAACGCTCTGAGCTTTGCCGCTCGTTCCAGAAATCGAGAAAAATATTCTTCGATTCTTCTTTCATCGGATACTCCTTTCCAGCATCATTTTCGCCATAATCGTGATCATCCCAAACGGCAAGAAAATGAGCTACTTGGTTCAAGTTTCTGAATTCCTCATTACACCCTAATCGAGAATACTTCTTCTGCAGTGTTCTCATATTTCGGGTATCCCCATAAATATTGTCACCCAACCAGCAGAAAACTTCTGGATTTCGCTCTGTGATCCTATCAAGAACAGGTAGTTTTTGGTTCTGATTGGCGCATGAACCAAAGCCGATAGTAGAAACAAGCTCAACTGAAGATCCTTTATTCACATCTCCACAAAAAAGTTCATCTGTTTGGCAAGATGAACCAAAGGACAGAAAAGTAAAGACAAGGAAATAAACCAGTGTTTTCATGCCACAGAATTAGCAGCCATTTGTTGCTCCAATGTTTGCCGCGTGTTACCCTTTTTCGCTGGAACATGACTCATGGCATATTCGCTCAACGCGGTGATGGTCAAACTCGGATTCACGCCCAAATTGCATGGAATAATGGAACCGTCAAGCACGCATATTCGGATACCCGTGCACTTCAAACTTATCGTTCACCACACCTGTTTCATTTGTTTCTCCCATCGGGCAACCACCCAAAATATGCGCGGTTGAAGACATATTGAACAGCACTTCCGTAGTCGCATTCATGGCCGTTCCTCCAGTTTTTCTCTGCGTAGCGATACGCTACATTTGACCTATTTCGATGTATGCTGGAACTTGGGCGTTGTCTCACTCTTGGCGGTCAAACTCCGCAAAAGGCCTTTCTTCCACTTCATCACAAGGCATTGTCTGACGATTGCATCACTAAGGATAATGGAATGATGCGCAAATTCTCTTCGAATCACATTCCTACGCCTTTCGCGGACTGGTAAATTCCAAAGCATTTTGAGTATTCGGACAATGGCTGGACCATCGCCAGCAGCCATCACGGAAAGTAATCCCATCGCACCAAGACATCTCCATATTTAACCAATTCGATGTGCGTGTTATCATCTGCCGATTGAACACGCGACTGATAAACCAATCCGTAGTTCATCTTCTTGTCGATGCCAGCAATGCCGCAAAGTGATTTCGAATTCGTGCGAAGGTTCGCTCGAGTTTATCGGACAAATTTGGAAGCGTTTTGAATTCTTCCTTCTGACGGAAAGCAACTTCATTGTGCCCAAAACTCCAGCGGAAAAAACGATTCCTCGGCTTTTAAAAACCCTTTTCTTTTTCCCGAAAAGCGAAGTAGACGATTCGGTGTGCACGTGGTAAATGTCGTCCTTGAATTCAACCTTGGTTACACGTGTTTCGGCTTCAATCTTCGTTCCCCATTTTTCGGCAAACCAGAGGTAATTCTTATCCAGCGTGTTCTTGGAATTGTACCTACAACCCACCATGCAATTGGCGCATTCGATGCAGCCTTTGCGCATTGGCCCCAAACCATTGAAATAAGGGTCTTTCTCTACTTTTCTGTCTCCGAGATAAACCCCTACGTGGTCAACCGGTTTGTAGGTGTCCAATTTTCCCATGTCGATGGCAATCTGCTTCAACACCTCATCTTCTGGACCTTCTTTCTCATACTTCGAACTGCCGAGCATGAAGCGCGCCCTTTCATAAAAAGGTTGCAGCGTAGATTTCCAATCTCGAATGCCTGACCAAACTGGATTATTGAAAAATGCATCAGGCGGAAACATGTGCGTGTTGGCGTAAACCAAACTTCCGCCTCCAACTCCGGCACCGCCAAGCACCATTATTTTATTCAGGAAATTGATTTTCTGAATTCCAAAAGCTCTGAGCGCAGGCGCCCAAAGGAATTTCTGCACGTTCCAATTGCTCTTCGGAAAATCTTTCGACTCCCACCGTTTGCCCATTTCCAAAACCAGCACATCGTAGCCTTTTTCTGAAAGGCGCATGGCCGAAACGCTGCCTCCGAAACCCGAACCGACAACGATATGGTCGTAAATCTTCTCTTCTGCCATTAATGATACCTTTTGATGTACATGTTCAATGGTATGGTATCGGGTTGGATGATATTGATATAATTCTCATCGCTAGTAAGGAAGAACAGATCCTTTTCCAACTTCGTCATCAGAAAATCGCCATTCACGTATTGATCCAAATCTATACGAAGCAGATCGTGCTGTGGTAAAGACCAAGTTCCCTCCACTTCATAATTAACCGTGTCGGCCGCGTAGTACGTTCCGGTGCATCGGTCGCCATCATAAAAATGAATGATGTATCGATAGTCGGGATCGTTTGCTTGGTACCCAGGAAACAGTAAGAAAAGAACACTGCCTTCGAATTGATCCGGAATTCGAGCGTCTTGCAGTTCAAACGTTGCATCTTTCAAACCGAAATCAACAATCACTTCACACGAAGTGAACACTAGTCCATACAAAACGACCAGAAGCGTAAGTTTTCCGACTAGAAATTTTCTACTAAAAACAGAGTGATTCATTTGCACGGGTTTCCGCTCAAAAATAATGATTGCGGCATGGGTTGTACGCTGCATTGCAAAAGAGTGTTAAACCCCGTAACGGGCGGGTTATATTTCTACCTTTGCACGAATTTTAATCGCAACGATCAAAAATTCACCTATGTCGTTAGACTCAAACAAGTTCCAGGGGGAGGGACTTACCTATGACGATGTTCTCCTAGTCCCAGCTTATTCAGAGATCATGCCGCGCGATGTTAACATTAGCACTCGGTTTACGCGGAACATCACCATCAACGTTCCTATCGTTTCTGCAGCAATGGATACGGTCACCGAAGCGGCCATGGCCATTGCCATAGCTCAGGAAGGCGGTATCGGTGTGATACATAAAAACATGAGCATCGAACAGCAGGCGCTCGAAGTTCGGAAAGTGAAGCGCGCAGAAAGCGGGATGATACTCGATCCTGTAACGCTTAAAGCTGATGCGCTTGTAGGAGATGCAGAGAAGATGATGGGCGAATACAAGATCGGTGGGATTCCAGTGGTGGATGACAATCGAAAACTTGTTGGCATCATCACTAATCGAGACCTTCGATTTGAGAAGAACATGAAGCGACCTATCAGCGAACTGATGACATCAGAAAACCTGATAACGACCACCGAAGTACAAGACATTCAGAGAACCGAGTCAATCCTTCAGCAGCACAGAATTGAAAAACTACCTGTTGTAGATAAGGATTATAAATTGGTAGGCCTCATTACTTACAAAGACCTTATTAAGACCAAGCTTAGACCCAACGCTTGTAAAGACCAGCATGGTCGATTACGCGTTGCAGCTGCAGTTGGTGTAACCGGAGATATGCTTGAGCGTGTAACCGCGCTTGAGGCTGTTGGTGTTGATGCCATCATTATCGATACCGCGCACGGCCATTCTAAAGGCGTACTGAACTCATTGAAAATTGCAAAGGACGCCTTCCCGAATTTGCAAGTGGTAGTTGGAAATATTGCTACTGCAGCAGCCGCCAAATTGTTGGTTGAGCACGGAGCCGATGCTGTCAAAGTCGGTATCGGTCCTGGATCAATTTGTACAACTAGAATCATAGCAGGTGTTGGGGTTCCTCAATTAACAGCCGTGATGGATGTTGCTAATGCACTAAAAGGAACCGGTGTTCCGGTAATTGCAGATGGCGGAGTGAAATTTACGGGTGATATTGTTAAAGCACTGGTTGCCGGTGGCGATACCGTAATGGCAGGAAGCATGTTTGCTGGAACAGAAGAATCACCAGGCCGAACAGTTATACTTGAAGGAAGAAAATTCAAGACATACAGAGGTATGGGTTCTATTGAAGCCATGCAGCAGGGGTCAAAAGACCGTTACTTCCAAGATACCGAAGAAGACATTAAGAAGCTGGTTCCAGAAGGAATTGTAGGCCGCGTGCCTTATAAAGGAACACTTACCGAGGTAATGTACCAGATTGTTGGTGGACTTAGGGCCGGAATGGGGTATTGTGGTGCGGCAACAATTGCAGAGTTGCAAGAAGCAAAGTTCATTAAGATTTCTCCTGCCGGATTCAGAGAAAGTCATCCGCATGGCGTAACAATTACCAGCGAAGCACCAAACTACAGTCCATAGTAGCCGTTTTACGCATAGTCTAATTTCTATTTTTGCGACCCTTATTTTAAACCTAAAGAAGATGAAGAACAATTTCTTGAAAACAGCTCTGCTTGTTGCGTTAATGATCGGTGGTGTTGAAGTCTTTGGCCAAGAGAAAGATCCTTTTCTATTGACAGTAGATGGTCAAAACATCACACTTTCTGAATTTGAAGCCGTTTATAAAAAGAACAACAGAGACGAAGTAGTAGATCAGAATGACCTGAAAGAGTACCTCGAACTTTATATCAACTTCCGATTGAAAGTACGTGAAGCGGAAGAACTGGGATTGGACACTGCTCGTAAATTCATCGAGGAACTGAAAGGCTATCAGAAACAGTTGGCAAAACCTTACCTAACTGATAAGGAAGTAACAGAGAAGTTGGTTGAGGAGGCATATCAACGGTCGTTGAAAGATATTCGGGCAAGTCACATTCTTATCAAAATAGGACCAGATGCTTTGCCAAAAGATACGCTGGAGGTTTACAACAAGATAATGGGAATCCGTAAGCAAGCCTTGAAAGGTGATTTTGCTTCATTGGCTAAAAAATATTCCGAGGATCCATCTGCCAAAGACAACGGTGGAGACCTAGGTTGGTTTTCAGTGCTAAGAATGGTTTACCCATTTGAGACTGCGGCTTACACCACACCAGTTGGCGATGTAAGTATGCCGGTTAGAACCCGATTCGGATATCACATCATTAAAGTAGTTGGTCAAAGAGAAGCTCAAGGTGAGATTCGCGCAGCGCATATTATGATCAAGAAGGAAAAAGAGGCCACAGATGAGCAAATTAAAGCAGCAGAAACAAAGATCAATGAAGTAAAGGCTTTATTAGACAAAGGCGAATCATTCGAAGATCTAGCCACGAAGTATTCTGAAGACAAAGGATCTGCCAGCAAAGGTGGTGAGTTACCAAAATTCGGAACAGGAAGAATGGTTGCAAAGTTTGAAGCTGCCGCTTTCGGCCTTAAGAAAGATGGCGATTACTCTGAACCAGTTCTAACTGATTACGGATGGCATATCGTTAAACGATTGGAGCGTTTGCCAGTACCTTCATTTGAAGACAGCGAAAAAGACCTTAGTTCTAAAGTAGCTAAGGACAGTCGTTCTCAAATGAGCCAGCAGGTTGTTCTTAACCGTGTTAAGCAAGAAAATGGTTTCGAGGAGAACAGAAAGGCATTGGACGAGATCGGAAAACTCCTAACTGAAGACCTTATTGAAGGAAAATGGAATGCTGATACAGCAGCTAACCTACAAGACATGGTGTTTAACATCGGGAATAAAGTATATACTCAAGCCGATTTTGCCAACTACATAGGCACGCATCAAGTTCGAAGAAAAAAAGAAGATCTATTGGTAATAATGAACGGTTTGTATGGCCAATACCTTAATGAAAGTCTTCTTGCTTACGAAGAGAGTCAACTACCTGCAAAGTATCCTGAATACAAAGCATTGCTTAAAGAATACCGCGATGGAATTCTTCTATTCGACCTTACTGACAGTAAAGTTTGGTCTAAAGCTGTGAAAGACACGGCAGGATTGAAAGAATTTCACGCTCAGAATCGTGACAAGTTCATGTGGGGAGAGCGCTTAGATGCCGAAATCTATTATTGCCAAAAAGATTCCATCATTGAATCTCTTCAAAAGCAATTGAACAAGCGATTGAAAAAGATAAAGAAGAACACACCTTCAACCGAAGAATTATTGAAGGAGTTCAATGCCAATTCTGCGCTTAATCTTAGAATTGAATCCGATCAATATGAGAAAGACGAAGAAGAAGTTCTGAAAAACGTTGTTTGGGAAAAGGGTGTTCAAGGTCCATTTAAAGATGGCAACAATCAAGTTCTGGTTTTGGTTAAGGAAGTGTTGAAACCAACGCCAAAGTCATTGAAGGAAGCCCGTGGATTAGTAACGGCCGAGTACCAGAATTATCTTGAGCAGCAGTGGATCGCAGAGTTGAGAGGAAAGTATAAATACACGGCCAACGAAGAGCTTCTGAAAAACATCAAATAAGCGTTTGAAGTATACCACAACAACGGTTATATGTCTCACCCTGCTACTCTGCGTAGCGGGGTGCGATGTTTTTAAAGAAAACGAAGAACGTGCTGTAATTGCCAAGGTCAAGGACCGTGAACTTTACCTAGATGAACTAGAAGCAGTGCTTCCTACTGGCCTCAGCGAAACAGATAGTTTGAACTTTACCAACGGTTTCATTAGAAGCTGGGCAACACAGACCTTACTACTGCTAAAGGCAGAGCTCAATCTTTCTGAAGACGAAAAAGATGTGGCTGCTCAGTTGGAAGAGTACCGCAGGTCATTGGTCATCTACAAATACCAAAGGCAGTTGGTAAGGCAATTGCTCGACACGGTTATCACCGAATCTCAGATTGAGAAATATTACGACAATAACAAGGACAATTTTGAGTTACAGGACAACATTGCCAGAGCCCTATTTGTTAAGCTCGACATTGGTTCTAAGGACGTTGAAAAAGTGAGAAAACTTTGCAGATCAGATAAACAGGAAGACCGTGATGAGTTACAGGAATTCTGTTTGCAACATGCACAATCATTCCATCTCAATGACCAGAACTGGATTCCGTTTGGAGAGTTGATGGAGCAACTGCCCAACACCGGATACCTTAATCTTAATTACTTCTCAACCTATCAATTTGCACACGTTCAAGACTCTACCGCACATTATTTAGTTGATGTAAAGGAGATAAAATACAAGAACAGTGTTTCGCCAATTGAATTTGAGAAACAGAACATCAGAAGCATACTTTTGAACCAAAGGAAACTCGAACTGATCCAAAAGCTTGAAAAAGACATTCTGGATGAAGCGATTGCTAAAAACCAGTTCGAGATTCTTAATAATTGACATGAGAATACTAGTAACCATCATAATCATTCTTGGCCTGCACACATTGCCACAGGCGCAGAATCCGCAATCTATTGATAGGGTAATTGCCGTAGTTGGCGGCAGCATTACGCTGCAATCTGAATTGGAGACACAGTATTTGCAAATGCTTGCTTCTGGTTATGAGCCTAATGACGATAGCAGATGTATCCTATTCGAAGAACTCCTGTACGGAAACCTTCTATTGCATCGATCAAAGGTTGATAGTTTGAATGTTTCTGACGGTGAGGTAGAGGACGAATTGGGTCGAAGGTTGGACTACTTCATCTCTCAACTCGGCTCTCAAGAGAAACTGGAAGAATACTACGAGAAATCAATCCTCGAGATAAAAGATGAGTTCCGTGAGTTGATCAAAGAACAATTACTAACGCAGCGTATGCAACAGCAGATCACAGGCGATATTAAAGTAACTCCTGCTGAGACGCGTGCTTACTTCAACAAAATACCAACAGACAGCCTTCCGTACATCAATACCGAATTAGAGATAGGTCGTATTATGCGCAGACCAGCCATTACCAAAGAGCAAAAGGCCAGCGCAAGGGAGAAAGCCGAAGAGCTTCGCCAGCGCGTGCTTGATGGCGAAAGTTTCCGCGCTCTTTCCATCCTGTATTCTGAAGACCCAGGTTCTTCCAAAAATGGTGGCGACCTTGGTTTCTTTGAACGAGGAATGATGGTTCCTGAATTCGATGCAGTAGCTTTCCGCTTAAAGGAAGACTCCATTTCTGAGGTATTCGAGACCAGTTTCGGGTTCCATTTTATGGAAATGCTGGAAAGAAGAGGAGAACAGATCAATGTGCGTCATATTCTTATTCGCCCAAAAACATCGGAAGAAGATCTGGAGCGTGCCCGTGTTTTCTTAGATAGTATTCATGGTCTTATCACAGAAGGAAAAATGACCTTTGCTGCGGCTGCAGAAAAATACTCGGATGACGAGGACAGCAAAATGAACGGAGGAATGATGTTCAACCCGATGACAGGAGGTCCGGTATTCGATATGGATCAGCTCGGAAGCATTGACCAACGCTTGTTCCTAACCATTGAGAACATGAGCGCTGGAGATATTTCAAATGCCGTTAAAGCGCAATCGCCAGACGGAAAAGAATCTTACAACCTTTATTTGTTGAAGTCGAAAACAGAGCCCCACGTTGCCAACATGAAAGACGATTATCAACGTATTCAAACGGCAGCTTTAGCACAGAAAAAGAACAAGGCCATCGAAAAATGGATCAACCAGAAAGCGGCCGAAACATATATTCGAATTGACGAGGCTTTCAAAGATTGCCCGTTTGCACACCGTTGGGATAAAAACTGAATATGACAACTTTTAAGAGTGACGTAGAAGCAATGGAAGCGCTGCAAGGCGCCTACAAAAATCTTACAGCCGAGATAGGAAAAGCCATTGTTGGTCAGGAAACGGTAGTTAAAAATGTACTCATCTCCATTTTCAGCAATGGACACTGCCTATTGGTTGGTGTTCCTGGATTAGCAAAAACATTGCTGGTAAACAGTATTTCAGATGCCTTAGGTCTAAGCTATAATCGTATTCAGTTTACTCCAGACCTTATGCCTTCCGACATTATCGGAACAGAGATTCTGAATGATAAGCGCCAATTCGAATTTGTGAAAGGACCGTTGTTTGCCAACATCATTCTGGCAGATGAGATCAACCGTACACCTCCTAAAACGCAGGCCGCGCTTTTAGAGGCCATGCAGGAAAAAGCTGTTACAACTGGCGGAACCCGTTACCAGCTGCCGCATCCGTTCTTTGTACTTGCAACACAGAACCCTATTGAGCAAGAAGGAACTTACCCGTTGCCAGAAGCACAGTTAGACCGTTTCATGTTCAATGTTTGGCTAGATTATCCTTCTTATCAGGAAGAATTGAATGTGGTTAAATTGACTACTACTGATGAAAAGGTAAAACTGAATTCGGTGCTAAGCGCAGAAGACATCACCTACTTCCAGCAACTTATCCGAAGAATCCCGGTTGCCGACAATGTTTACGAATATGCCGTTAAACTGGCCACGAGTACTCGTCCGAACACAGAAATGGCCAACGCCAAAGTGAACGAATTTGTGAACTGGGGAGCAGGACCACGTGCGTCTCAATATCTCATTATCGGAGCCAAGACTCACGCTGCCATCCATGGTAAATTCTCGCCCGACATTGCGGATGTTCGTGCCGTTGCCGAACCTATACTTCGACACCGAATTGTACGTAATTACAAGGCAGAAGCTGAAGGAATTACAGTAGAGGATATTATTACCGAATTGGTAAAAGCTTAAAAGAACGTTATAGATAAGAATGGTCTGATCCCTTCTCCTTAAACTCCTTCTCTACTTTCTTCTTAACCATATTTCTAACCCATTTCTTGAATGGAGGCATCTCCTTCATCTTTGGATTTTTGCCTTTTTTCTTGAATCGATCGAAGTAGTACTTGGTGGCCAATACAGCAAAAGCCGCACAAGTATTATGATCCAAGTGATCGCTAAGGTTGTTCAATCTGATCTGATTGAACCCTGAAGCTTTGATTCGTTCGTATGCTACTTCCGAATTCATGTAATTCACCTCTCTATCGCCTTTACAGTAGCATAGTTGAACGGGCGCTTTAGGCGTCCAATCCACGAGATTGTTTTCTTCCAAACGGAGTTTGAACGGAAAATCATCATTGCTCTTGTATTCAGCAATAAGGTCGGCATCTACAACTTCGCTCGGGATTTTAGGCAATAGTCTATCTAATTCCTCCATTGTACGATGGTCGTTGTGTTCGAAAAAACCAGGGAATAGCGTATCGAAAGGCGCTCGGAACGCGGTGTAAGGATTATCGGTATCCAAAATATCGTAGGCTTCCTGATAAGAGAGTAACAGATACGGTAAATAGAAAGGCCGCGGATACTCCTGAAACATGTAGTTTGCTTGCTCGCCTGTCATATGATACGCTCCAGACATAGGCGATGATGCGGTAACCTGAAACCGTGGGTCATTCAATTCTTCAAGGTATTTGTGTGCAGCAAAAGAAGCATGTCCACCCTGCGAATAGCCAGTAAGGAACAATTGACCGTTCGAATTGACATTCAATTCCTTATTCAGTTCATCAATGGCCATCAACATATAAATGAAGGCATGCGCTTCAGACCACGCGTGCTGGTAAAGGTGTTTTCCCTCTCCTTTCCCTATGCCGTAATAATCGGGGTACATGGTGGCGTAACCATCCGTGGCATGCGCCAGACAGATGAATTGCTGCGAATCGCCATCGGTAATATTACGCTCCTTATGAATCTGCGTACCATGTCCGAACATCATGTAAGGCACAGACTTCTCAACCTTAGGAACGTAGTAAATGCCTGAAGCATTACGCCAAGTACCATCTATCCATTGAACCTTGTAGATGATCTCATAAATGTCTACTTCATTCTTAACCGGCAACGCAATTTTAGGAACACTATTCTTTTTCCATAATGCGTTAATGGTCTTTTTGGTGTGCGACTTCACCAATTCATAACTCACCAGATAAGAACTTGGCGTAGGGTCGGTTGCAAATGTGGGTAACGCGAATAGAATGGCAAGAATAAAAGCAAACGTTCTCATGCAAATAACTAAGGAAGTGAAACGGCTAAGTTACACAACTTGAAATGCTGACACAGTTTGCTTTACGGTTAGAATGCTATTTGTGGTATTCACTACATTGACTCCATGAAGTTGCTGGTATCAATCTTATCACTTCTGGTCTGCATCAATGCATTTGCCCAGAGAAATCAGACCATCCGAGGCACAGAAATAGATTGAGAAACGAAGGAACCATTGATAGGCGCATCTGTGTTTGTTCAATTGGATGATGTAATTGGCACTACCACTGATGTGGATGGCAAACTCAGGTTGATTTCTTTGCAAGCAAAGGAGGTATAAAACGGGCCGATTAACTCATTTATCAGCCTTTGTAGGCCATATAAAGGAGTGCGGCTGCCAAACTGAACGC
>JAGYJL010000074.1 GCA_018402015.1 Flavobacteriales bacterium
CAGTGAAAGAAGCTGGAGACCAATCGAATGAATAAGGAAGCGTTCCTCCAGTTGGAGCCACGCCTATTGTGCCATCACACAAGCCAGAACAGGTTGCATCAGTACTAGAAGGGTTCAATACCAATACATCTGGCTCTAGAATATCTATTTGAAGAGAGTTCGTACAGCCATTTGCATCGGTAACGACAACCTCGTAAGTGCCGGGCCCAAGGTTTGAAGTATCTTGAGATGCAGACCCACCTGGAGTCCATAGGTACGTATAACCTGGAGTACCGCCTGATACGCTAATGTTTATTGAGCCATCAATCTCTCCATTACAACTGATGTCCTGATGTGTTTCTGTAATGGTAATAGGAGTCGGTTCGGTCAAAACAACTGTTGGGAACACTCTTTGACAACCGATCGCATCAGTAACCGTGAGTGTGTAGGAACCAGCACCTAGGCCAGAGATGTTCTCTGTTGTTTGAGCAGTTCCTGTCCAAGAAAAAGTATACGGAGGAGTGCCTCCAGTAATACCAGATGAACTGATGGAACCATCGTTAAAACCATTACATGTTGGTGGTGTACCTGTAAGCGTTCCTGTCCAATCTGGTGGAGAAGTAATGGAGAATGTTTCGGTCTGTGCGCAGCCATTCGCATCGGTTGCTGTAACGCTATAATTGCCTCCATCCAGGCCAGAAATAGAATTGCTTGTTTCGGCAAAAGGGGGCCACGAATAAGTGTAAGGTGCCAAACCGCCAGAAACAGTAAGTGTGGCGGTGCCAACGTTGCCGTCTGGGCAGGTATCGTTAGTTGTTGAAACGACCATTGTAAATGGTGCAGGATCGTTGATAGTGGTAAATGCAATAGCCGCTGGACAGCTACCGCCTCCTCCATCTTCTCCAACTACAATTATCTGATAGTTGCTGATACCTGAACCTAGACCAGAGAAACAGAAACTGGATGCAGATTGAGGCCCTGAACTTAGTACCAATGGTCCGTTGAATAATTGATAGGTGTAATCAGCAAGGCCGCCTGATATGTAAATGCAGATCTCGCCATCGTTGAAACCACTACAGGAAACATCGGTGGTAACCACGGAATCGATAACTACTGGACACTGTGCCTGAACATCACCAGCTTGTCCGATGACGTTGAAAAGAGGAAGTGCGAAAGTGAGTAGTGCGCGTAAAACTCGCTTCATATGTATAGAATTATTGAAAGGTCAGGTATGTTGGGGTAGTACAAGGTATTTAGCGGGGTTAAAGTACAACTTTTCGAACTTCTGTAATACATGCTAAAACTCGTGTCACACATATGATTTGTTCGTAAGTGAATTGGTTTTTCTCGAAGAGTAGATCGCGTTCAACCTTTATTGAGGTGTCAAGTGTCGGCAAATTGTAGTAATTCTGAGATCTTTGATAAAGGCATTTTGGCAGCAGCTCCAAGTTTCAAAGCTGCTTTTGGCATCGATTTCAGTACCGCTTCTTCCGGGTCTTGAACAATGCATTGCGCCCCGGCATTCTTCATTTTCAAAAGTCCTTCGGCTCCATCCTTGTTTCCCCCGCTTAGTAATACTCCCAGCGATCTTGGGCCAAAAACAGATGCGATGGAGAACATGGTAATATCGATACTTGGTCTACTATAATTTACTGGTTCCGAATAATCCATGGACAAGGTTTTGTCACTTTCTACCAAGAGGTGATAGTTTGCAGGGGCGAGGTACGCAAAACCAGACGTCAAGGTTTCTTTGTCATCAGCCTCTTTTACAATCAGTTGAGTATATCGTTGTAAAACGGATACAAGAGAGCTATTCGCATTCTTACCTCTGTGCAACACTACAATAATTGGAATGGGGTAAGACCTAGGTAATACACTCAACAATTGAGTAATAGCTGTAATTCCTCCCGTAGAGCCCCCAACTACAATCACCTCAACCTTTTCAAGAGTGATAGTCACGAGCCTTTCTTTCTAAATACCTTCTCTCTCTTATCAACCTCATCAAACGCAAATCTATCTTCGGCAAACAATAGACTCTCCTTTGTTCCTAAACACAAATATCCATTCTTGTTCAAGCTGCGTTTAAATAGGCTTACAACAGACGATTGCAGCGGTTTTTGAAAGTAGATGAGCACATTTCTGCAAATAATCAGGTCAAAGGCTCCGAAAAACCCGTCTGACACAAGGTTGTGTTGCTTGAATTGAATATTGGATCGGAGAAATTCGTTAACGGTTATGCTATTAAAATCCGCAGCATAGTAATCAGATAGGAGCCCCAGCCCACCGGCACTTAAATAGTTTGCCTCATACTCTGCAATCATTTTTGAAGGTAATACACCTTTTGATGCCTTTTGCAGAGCGTCTGAATTTAAATCGGTTGCTACAATTCGCGTCTTTTTAAGAAGGCCCATTTCATGTAGCAATATCGCCATTGAAAATACCTCTTCACCAGTTGAGCATCCAGCGTGCCAGATGGTTATGTGATCTAAGTTTTTAAGCTGCGGTAAAACATCTGCGCGTAAAGCGTGGAAGAATGTTGGGTCACGGAACATCTCCGTAACATTTACCATCACTTCATTTATAAATAGATTCGCATAATTGCTGTTGACGGATAATCGTTCAAGCAGAGCCCCAAAATTTCCTGATGCGTCTCTGTCAACAATCCGCTGAACTCGTCTTGTGAATGATGCTCTTGAATAACCCGTGAAGTCTATGCCGTGCACTTTCAATAAGACGTCAATGATCCGATTGACTTCCGTTTCGCTAACTAGAAATTCCGGTCTCCCGTTCATTGATGAAAAATGCTGAAAGACTCCACTAAAAGGTTTCGGTTATGGCTTACTAACCTGGACTAACCGAGTGGCTGAAGATTGTGCAGTTTTCACTTCGACCATGTATAAACCTTGGTTCAGGCCTGAGAGATCAATAGGTATGGAAACCGAACCTGAGCCAATTGTGGTTGACAAAACAGAAACCCTCTGTCCAAGCATGTCATATACAGAAATAGCAATAAGATCAGATGCTTCTGTGCTGAATTGAACTTGGAATTGACCGTCTGATGGATTTGGATAAACAGATAGGTTGTTCAACATTTCCGACTCTTCAACATCTACACTTTCTAGCGTTAGAAATGCCGTATCACTTCCACAATCGTTTGAGGCAACCAAATACATGTCTAATGTACCATCGGTAGTGTAGGTGTACACGGGTTCAAAATCCGTACTTATTGACCCATCACCGAAATTCCATTCGTAAGACGTAGCTTCCAGAGAAAGATTATTGAATTCAATATCATACAACTCAAGATCTGGCGAGAATGCCGCTGTGGGCAGTGGGTTCACTATTACTTGAATTGAATTTGATGAGCTTGAACAGCCCAACCAATCGATAATTGAAAGAACAAACGTCCCGCTTTCGTAAACGGTAATGTTCTGAGAAATTGAGCCCGAATTCCACAGATAGTATGGATAACCTGCTGGACCGGAAAGAACAACACTGCCGCCCTCGCAGAATTCGGTTGCAGAACTTGAAGTAACCGTTGGTTGAGGCGGATTTGAAACCTGCTGTACTTCAAATGCCAACGTATCGGTACAACCTGTATAATGAGTAACTACAAGTTGGTAATTCCCAGCAGTTAGAAGCACGTTCTGCCCTGTTTCAGAAGACGGTAACCATTCGTAGCCATCGTAATTCTGTGCAACCGACAGCTCTGCTCCAGGTGTTCCGATACAATACTCGGTGTTGCCATTGAGCGTTAGCGGAAGGTTTGGTGGACAATTTATCTGAGCTACAGACGCTGATCCGAGCATCAATAGAACGGCCATAAACGAAAAGTTTTTCATGTGAAGGAGTACAAATTCGGTTACAGTTTTTCAGTACGAATCAATGCTTGCTGGCCGTTGATGTTAACCTTTATGAGGTACATGCCTTGATGTAAGGAGTTGAGGTTGAGTTGAACTCGATTCTGGCCAACCCTCACACTTACATTCTGCGCAAAAACCAAAGCGCCAGTAATAGAATAAACCTCCATAATTGCCAAGCCTTGTTCTCTGGTGTTGATCATCAAAGAAGATTCGCCAATTGTTGGATTAGGAAACAGTGCTAACGAGTAAAGATCATTTACTTCCTCAATACCGTTCGGGTTTGTAATTGTCATGGTGTAACCTTCTTCATCGAGGCTGCTTGGAACCGGTGTTGGAAGGTCTAACGAGGTGGGTAGACCAAAGGATGAAAGAAGCCCTCCAGTAATCGCAGAGATATCCACATTCCCTTCGCTTAGTGTCAGGATATTTACAGTGAATTGCCCACTGGCCGCAGGCGTCCCTTCAAGTGTAACGTAACCCGATGCACCAGAAATGTAAGTACAAGGCGTTGCGTCACAGTTAGCGGTAATTCCGTTTGGCAAGCCCTGAATGAGCAAACTTGTTCTGTCTACCAGCATGTTAAATGATTGACTGCCTAGATTTAAGAAACCGAGAACGGGTTGGGTCTGTGGAAATACGAAACCCAAGGCCTGTTCTACCACTGTACCACTGATGGTAGCTGTCTGTGGTACGGTAAAATCAATTTGCTGTCCTATGTAATTCTCTCCCTGCACTCCATCCGGCAAAGCAGATGCTGAAGGATTGAACATCTGAGCATGGCCAAGCAAAGTATGACCGCTCAAAACCAACGTTAACAACAGTTTTTTCATAATGTCTTGTCAGATGAATGCGTTTCCAAAGTGTAAAGGTTCTAAAAATCGAGCACAAAAAAAGGCGATGATCAATCATCGCCTTTCCAACTGAATATAATCAGCTTAGATCTTTTGCGTTCTAACCAATGCTTGGTGTCCGTTGATTACGGCTTTGATCATGTAAATTCCTGTTGGAACTGCAGTAAGATCAAGATTGATTCTGTTAGCACCCAAACGAACGTTTGTTGCAGAAGTCTGAACCAATGCACCAGTAATAGAGAAAACCTCGATAGATGCAATTCCAGCAACTGTAGAGTTCACATCCAACGTTGCGTTGCCTTCTGTTGGGTTAGGGTAAAAACCTAGAGAGAAAACTTCATTTGCCTCTTCGATTCCGTTAGGATCAACGATGTTCATTTCGTATCCTTCTGCATTCATAACTCCAGGAATTGTTGGAATAGGAATTGGAAAACCGATACCTGGATCAAATGTCCCACCAAAAGGAAGAGTGAATCCTTGAATAGTTGTTTCTCCGGATGTCTCTGAAGTAATATCAACTGTGGCAACACCAGCGGCAGATGGAGTTCCGGAAAGAACGATGTCTCTATCAGCACCACCGTTTACAGTACATCCGTTACAATCAGATGTAATTCCTGTTGGAAGACCTGCAACTGTAAGAACCGTTGATGAAACGGTTATCGGATACGTTGTAGAACCATTGATTGCAGCACCCGCAATAGCTTGAACAGCAGCAGGCAGAAGATCCAAGATCTGCTGACCAGTAAGTTCAGCCGTGGTAGGAATATCTGCATTAATTGTTTGGTTGTATGCAACGCCTAGCTCTCCAGACGCCAAAGGCGAACCTGCAGAAGGAGTGAAAGTCTGTGCAGAAGCACTAGCAGCGATCACACCAATTGAAAGAAAAGTAAGTAGAGTTTTTTTCATTTTTAATTGATTGAATTGTTAGAGATTGAAACCCAAAGGTAAAAATCCAGCAATGCAATTGCATGGTAGAATTGAATTCTGTGATAAATAAAAGCGCGGTAGGAATCGATTCCTACCGCGCTTTACAGTTCCGGTTCCTGAATTCCTATACACCAACTGGCATTCGTTTTTTCTCCACCAACATCAATTCGCTTAGCGACATTTTAACCAAAACCTGCATTTCTCTGGCAAATCTCTTTTCCGATGCGGTCATCCTTTTTTTACTCCCTGTTTCCATGATTGTTGAATTGCGTTGTTTCCGAGTTCCTTAACGGCATGCTTGGTTTTTCAGTTTCCGAATACCGACAAACGACCATTTGTTCTTGATAAACGACATGGTTTATCGCCAACCGACAAAAAGTGAATATCATTGCCAACCGTAGAGATGAAGGTTCTAGTTCTATATTACTCCCAGACAGGGCAGTTAAAGGAGATTGCCAATAAATTTTTATCACCATTGGTTCAAGATGACCAAATGGAGGTTGATTTTGTTCGGGTTGAGACCGAACATGAGTTTCCGTTTCCTTGGACAAGGCTTACGTTTTTCAACGCCTTTCCAGAGTCTGTGTTTGGTGTACCTTTCAAAATGAAGCCCATTGATGTTGACCGGTCTAAGGATTACGATCTGATCGTTCTGGCCTACACGGTCTGGTATCTGAACCCGAGCATTCCTATCTCCAGTTTACTCCAGAACGAAGCGGCATCCAAAATCTTTGCTGGAAAAAAAGTTGTCACGCTTATTGGATCACGAAACATGTGGGTTTTGGCGCAAGAGCGCGTAAAGCGACACCTTAAAGACCTGAAGGCCGAACTTATAGGCAATGTGGTGCTTATTGATAGGAACAAGAATCTCGTAAGTATCATTACCATTATTCGATGGATGTTCTACGGAAAGAAGAATCCTTTTTGGGGTTTCCCATCCGCAGGTATCATTCAAGAAGATATTGAGGCAAGCAAGCGGTTTGGAGATGTTGTCCTAGCCAGATTGAAGCAGAACGACCTTTCTGATATGCAGGAAAAACTCAATGCCGAGGGCGCTGTGGAAATCAATCCATCGCTGGTCATTTTAGAGAAACGAGCAACCAAACTTTTTCACATGTACGGGAAGTTCCTCACTAGAAAAGGTGGTTTTTTCGATGAAGAGCGTTTGGGTAGAGTCAGTCTACTTTCATACCTGCTGCCAATTGGCGCGTTCATACTTTCACCAGTTACAACTTTATCATCTTTCTTGATATCTATCATTAAGAGAAAGGAACTTGCTTCCGAGATTCGTTACTACAAACAGAATTCTTTGCGCGAGTGAACAATTCTACGAGAATCTACTTATTTGAATTTGTGGTATGCAAGCATACCTTTGCGCGGCTCAAAGCCGCCCCATTTAGATAGCGAAGTTGAAGGAAGTTTACATTACAGCATTGGCCAAGTTTCTACCGAACAAGCCCATTTCTAACGATGAAATGGAGTCTGTGCTTGGCATGATAGGAGGAAAGCCGTCTAGAGCCAGACGAATTGTTCTTAGGAACAACGGCATTCAGACCAGATATTATTCACTACAGCCTAACGGTTCTTTAAGCCACTCCAACGCACAGTTGGTAGTTGAGGCAATTAAAGGTCTTGATACGAACCTTGAAGAGATCGATGTGCTTTCGTGTGGCACATCTGCATCCGATCAATCGCTGCCATCGCACACAGCAATGGTTCATGGTTTATTGGATTCACAAATGGAGATCGTATCTCCAAGTGGCGCGTGTTGTTCAGGTATTCATGCCATGAAGTACGCATATCTGAGCATCAAGGCCGGAGAAGCAACTAAGGCAATAACAACGGGTTCAGAATTGGTTTCGCCAATGATGATGGCGCGCAATTTCGAAGCGGAATCACGCTCAGTATCCGAGTTGGAAAGCAATCCGTTCATCGGTTTCGAGAAAGACTTTTTGCGTTGGATGCTTTCTGATGGTGCTGGTGCAGCGCTACTTCAGGACACGCCTAATGCAAATGGAATTTCGCTGAAAGTGGATTGGATAGAAAGCCGTTCGTATGCGCATGAGTACGAAACCTGTATGTATTCCGCTGCCGATAAGAATAAAGATGGCTCGGTAAAATCTTGGAAAGAGTTTGAGCCGGCAGAATGGTTGGATCATTCGGTATTTGCCATGAAGCAGGATGTGAAATTGCTTGGCAGCACCATTGTTCCGTTGGGTGGCAAATACCTCACAGAGATTGCGAAGCGCAGAAATCTAGATGTTTCATCGGTTGATTACTTCCTACCCCATTTGTCATCTAACTTTTTTCGCAAGCAGGTTTACGACCAGCTTGTTTCAGATGGCATGGAAATAACCGAAGACAAGTGGTATACCAATCTTGTTGAAGTAGGAAACGTGGGTTCCGCATCCATCTATATCATGTTGGAAGAGCTTTTCAATTCTGGAAAACTCAAAAAGGGCCAGAAATTGCTTCTAATGGTGCCGGAAAGTGCTCGGTTCTCTTACGCTTACGTGCTTCTAACTGTTTGTTGATAGATGCTGGTTAGCCGCGCAGATGTTCTGAAATTCATCCCGCAGCGTCCACCCATCGTGGTTGTTCATGGTCTTATTGAGCATGGAGAAAGTTCGTCCGTTTCTGAATTCCATGTTGAAAAAGACCATCTGTTTGTTCGGGATGGGAAGTTGCTTCCATCCGGATTGATGGAGAACATTGCTCAAACATCTGCGCTTCGTTCTGGCTATCATTTTGCTAACCAAATGCAAGCAGGAGGAGAAATGAAAGAGCCACCTATCGGTTTTATTGGCGCCCTTAAAAACTTCGTGTTCATAGATCTACCTTCGGTTGGTTCTGTGCTGAAGACAACGGTAACCGTTCTTCATGAGGTAATGGGAATGCAAGTAGTAGAAGCTTCGGTGCAATGTGGTAGAAACGTTATTGCCACCTGCGAGATGAAAATATTCCTCAGTCAGGAAAATCAAGGGCAAAACCAATAAGTCACAAGATTTAAACAAATTCGCACACAATACGACAATTGTCATGATAGAAGAATTGATTGAAAAGTTGAAGGTTCAGATCATCGAAACATTGAATCTTGAGGACCTGGAGCCATCGGATATTGATCCGAATGAGCCGCTTTTTGGTGATGATGGCATAGGCCTTGATTCTATTGACGCGTTAGAATTGATCGTGTTGATGAACAAGGAATACAACATCCAAATTGCCGATCCAGAGGAAGGCAAGAATGTTTTCCATTCTGTTAAAACAATGGCCGATTATATTCAGGCCAACTCTTAATTCCGTTCGGAGATAAACCTTGTCAGGTCGTCCTGATAACTTTTAAACGTAAAAGCATTCACCACGCGGTAATAATTCTGCGTGTCGATGCAGTAATCGAACGCGTATTTCGCTACGGCCAGCTTAGAATCATCATAGGTAAGCACGCTCAGTATTTCCACGATCTGATCTGCACGGAAACATTGCTTCGACTTGATCATCATCTTGGCCTGTTTTTCCATTGAGTCTTTAAAAGTGGCTGCTTTCACCAACTGCGTAATTTCTGCCATGTCTTGTGGACTAACTTCGCAAATCGGAACTGGAATTGGCGCGGGTTCTGGGGCAGGTACGGGTTGAGGTATTGGCACAAGTTGCACATTCATGTTTCCAACGGTGAGGTCGTGAAGACGGAATGCACTGCTAAAATGTTGAAACGAGTCGTAGACATCGTAGAAGTTCTCTGGATCTAGAACACGCGGAAAACTGGCAAATGCAAAGTCGATGCGATACGGATCTTGCCCCAATAGCTGACAGACCTGATAAACCTGACCGCTGCTAAGACAGAATTGCCCAAAGCGCTGCATGGCATTTCGGAAGCGGGCCGATTCCTGAGGCATTGTTCGCATCTGCTGCAATTCCACCTGAAATGCCCTTGGGTTCATTGGTCCTACGCAGTTCTGTGCCTTTGTGTTTATGGAGAAAATGAAAAAGGAAAGAAGAAAAATGTATCTCATAATAGATGGATTTGCTGTTTGAACGAAGTCCCGTGTTGGATTCGAAATTACTTTTTCCCGTTTTTCCGAATTCTCTTTTTTCGTGCCCAAAGGGCTAAAGTTTGACCAAGATAATTCCGATCATCACAAAAACCACCCCGATCAAACGCGTTTTACTGAAGTCTTCCTTTAAAAGGATGTAACCGGCCAAACCACCAAAAACAACGGAAGCTTCTCTGACCGCCACAATTCTACTAACAGGTGCAATTTGCATCACATATAATATAATGAGGTAGCTACTTGTGGCAATGATGCTGATGGCCACCGTTGGTTTCATGAGCGTTTTCAAGGTAAAACGCATCTCCGTTCTTCGGCTTTTCAGCACATAGGGAAGAAACATGATGGTGGAGATAAGTTGCGATGCAGCCATTACTGGAATCGGGTGCAATTCTGTTACCAATAATTTGTCGAAAATCGTGTAACTCATGATCAGACTACCGCATACCAACGCAAGAAAAATGCCTTTGGGAGACGTTGCTGCACGGTTTCTACGATACGATAGAATGGCAATTCCGCTGATGACAGTGAATACGCCTAGACCAGCTACCGAAGTCAGATTTTCGTGCAGAAGAACAATGGAAAGAAGTACTGCACCAGCTATGCCACTTCCGCGAACGATCGGGTAGAGGGTACTTATATCTCCATTCTGATAGGCGAACGTCAGCACAAATCCGTACACCGCATGGAAAATCCCTGTTGTGATCAGCAAGGTTACAAGCGTTGCATTCAGTTCAACATCGCTTAAAAAAGGAATAGATAACGTACACGTAACCACCGAACTGATACAGAACGAAAGGTAGATCATGCTGTAATTACCGGCATACTTCTTAGCAACGAAGTTCCACGATGCATGCAAAAGCGCACTGCAAAGCACCAAAAGGAACGTTAATGTTGACATGCTTCGAAGTACGGCATTAATTACTTTAGCGGCTTAAATGAACATGACATGAAAGGACCGATTTCACAATTTGCAGAAGAACATTTTCGCCATTTCAACGCAGCAGCCTTAATGGATGCGGCCAAAGGCTACGAAACCCATTTGGCCGAAGGCGGAAAGATGATGATAACGCTGGCTGGCGCAATGAGTACCGCTGAGTTGGGAAGGTCGTTGGCAGAGATCATCCGCCAAGGTAAAGTGGATATCATTTCATGTACCGGGGCAAACCTTGAAGAGGATTTGATGAATCTGGTAGCGCATGATCATTACAAGCGTGTTCCGCACTACAGAGACCTTTCTCCGCAAGACGAGTGGGACCTTTTAGAAAATGGCTTTAATAGAGTTACAGATACTTGCATTCCAGAAGAAGAAGCTTTCCGTAGGTTGCAAAAACACATTTTCAAAGTGTGGAAAGATGCACAGGATGCGGGAGAGCGCTTTCTTCCGCATGAATACATGTACAAGATCCTGTTGAACGGTGATCTGGAGCAATACTACCAGATAGACCCGAAAAATTCTTGGATGTTGGCCGCTGCCGAACGAAACCTACCGATTATTTGCCCAGGTTGGGAAGATAGCACCATGGGAAACATCTTCGCTTCTTATTGCTACAAAGGAGAGTTGAACCCATCCACCATGAAATCGGGTATTGAATACATGATGTGGCTTTCAGATTGGTATATCCAAAACTCTGGCGGAAAAGGGGTCG
>JAGYJL010000075.1 GCA_018402015.1 Flavobacteriales bacterium
CATCAATCCCTCCATATCTGCACATTGACCATACAGATGAACGGGCACAATTGCCTTGGTTTTCGGTCCGATCGCCTGCTTTACCTGAGTTAGATCAATGCAGAACGTGTCTGGATCAACATCTACCATAACGGGTGTCAATCCTAAAAGCGCAATAACCTCAGCCGTAGCAACGTAGGTGAAAGTGGGAACAATCACCTCATCTCCTTGCCTTAGGCCAAGTGCCATCATGGCAATTTGAAGTGCATCTGTACCATTAGCACATGGAATTACATGGTTCACGGCTAGGTAAGACTCCAACTCATGCTGAAATCCTTCTACTTCAGGACCGCCAATAAATCGTGCCGATGCCATTACATCAAGAACGGCTTTATCCAATTCTGGCTTCAAACGCTCATATTGCGTTTGAAGATCGACCATTACAATTTCTTTCAATGTTGCTGCTTTGATAACCCGCTTTTTAAGGAGGCGCAAATATAACTATTTCAACTCCTTGGAATTGGCCTAAAAGTCAGGCCAAGAGCGGGTTTCGGGTACATGAAGTTATTACAACGAAAGTGCTAAACGCTCAATCTCTTTAGCAAAATGATCCCACTGGAAACGCTTCTTTTCCTCCTGCATATTGGCCACGAATGTTGGTCCATCATTCTTTGCAAAAAATGATGACAGCGCTGTTGCCACCGATTCTGCCGTTGGTTCGCATACGTATCCCACTTTTCCGTGCGGAACCATTTCAGGCAAACCACCAACATTGGTTACAAGCATAGGAGTATCGAAATGATAAGCGATCTGCGTTACGCCACTTTGTGTAGCAGATAGATAAGGTTGTGCCACAATATCAGCTGCGCTGAAATAGTATTTAACCTTGTATTTATCTACAAAACCTGCATTGACAATGACGTGGTTTTGCAATTTTAGCTTTTCGATAAGTTTCGTGTAAACGTTGCGATCTTCGTAGAATTCGCCCGCAACTATGAGCGTCAGATCGGTCTTGTCTTTCATTTTTGACACGGCTTTCAGCAGCAATTTCAGGCCTTTGTACTTTCTAA
The DNA here is from genome assembly GCA_018402015.1 of Flavobacteriales bacterium. Taxonomy (GTDB): domain Bacteria; phylum Bacteroidota; class Bacteroidia; order UBA10329; family UBA10329; genus UBA10329. The sequence goes on from JAGYJL010000075.1 coordinate 1,050, forward strand.
TGATTCCAAAGAAGAGAATAACCTTCTGATTCTCTGGAAGACTTAGATGCTTTCTGGCCAAGGCCTTTTCTACTTTTTCGCCAAAGTGGTCGTAAACAGGGTGATACAAGAGCTTGCGCGGCTTTACGGAATCGAAAACGCTCAATTCAGATTGAACGGTTGAAGACATGGTTACGAACCCATCGCATTGATTCAGAAAATAGCGCGTAAACCACTTGTCTCCGATCCGCTTCTCGTGCGGAACCACATTATCAAGAATACCGATTACAGGTACCCCTGTTTTATGCTTCACCCATTTACAAATGGTGCCCAAACACGGCCCCATAAACGGTAACCAGTATCTAACCACAACAAAATCAGGCCTTTGTTGAGCTATTTTTCGGACCGTAAGCCACCAACTGATAGGGTTGATAGAACTGATAGTTGATTGGATATTTACACCCTCAGGACCCTTTCTATCTACCGCTTCTTTTTGACTGGTTCCTGGAAATAGGAACGATGGATACTGCAAATAGAACGAAAACACGGTGTTTACTATTCCTTGCTTCGTGAACTCTGAAGATAGGGATTCATTCAATTGAGCAATACCACCTCGCAGCGGAAAAGCCGGTCCAATAATGACGCATTTACCAGATTCGCTCAACTCAGTCTATTGTTTCAGCGATCTGGTAATTGTTCCTATCCTGCGATGAACGTGAAATCATTTCGGCCAAGAAACCGGCCGTAAAAAGTTGTGTTCCGATTATCATAGCGAGAATGGCCAAGTAGAATAATGGTTGATCGGTTACTTCGCGGACTTTCGTTTGGTTGGCAATGGCGATAACCTTTTCTAAGATCAGCCACGTGCTTACACCTCCACCCAAGAAGAACATGAGTGTTCCGTAAACACCGAAAAAGTGCATGGGTCTTTTGCCGAAACGACTCATGAATGTGATGACCAATAGATCCAAAGGCCCATTGATGAAGCGATCTATACCGAACTTGGTTACACCGAACTTCCGTTCTTGATGTTGCACCACTTTCTCTCCAATATTGTTGAATCCGGCCCATTTGGCAATTACAGGGATGTAACGGTGCATCTCGCCATACACCTCAATGCTTTTCACCACATCTTGCTTGTAGGCTTTGAGCCCGCAATTGAAATCATGGAGCATGATTCCAGACATACGTCTTGCTGCCCAGTTATAAAGTTTCGTAGGAATCGTTTTTGTGATGGGATCATAGCGCTTTTTCTTCCACCCGGACACGAGATCGAAACCATCTTCGGTTATCATTCGAACCAGTTCTGGCAACTCCTCTGGGCTGTCCTGCAGGTCTGCATCCATGGTAATGACCACATCGCCTTTTGCAGCATCGAAACCTCGGTTCAAACCAGCAGATTTCCCATAATTCCTTCTAAAACGAAGTGCGCGTATTTGGGTAAATTCCTTCTTCAACTCTTCAATGACCATCCAAGAGCCATCTGTACTTCCGTCATCAACATAAACGATCTCGTACACTAAGCTGTGTTTTACCATTACATCGTTTATCCACCTGGTAAGTTCAGGTAGAGATTCATGCTCATTGTAAAGTGGAATAACGATAGATACGAGCACGTGCTGCTATTTGAAGTTTGCTTCGAAAGATGTGTCTTCCTTTTTCAGAAAGGCACTGGCGATCAATCCAACGATCAAACCTTCTATTATTTGGGCTACGAGACTAAAAAAGGACAAAATACCAGGCGTAAAAATCTTCTCGTAGATTCCCAATACCATTTCTATCTGGTCATCGGGGGTAGATGTGTTATACATCTGATCTTCAACCTGAACCAGAATTCTCTGAATCTTGTCCGCATCAATAAAACTGAGGTCGATAAACGTGTAAAACGCCATGATTACGCCTGCAAAAATGGACACCCAAGCTGCCACGGAAACACCTTCGCCATAGCTAAGGAATCCTCCATTCGACTCCTTCTTCTTTACAATTGCCAAGCACAACACCCCCACAATAATGAGGTGCGATATGGACGTAAGCACGGACTCGCTTTTACCAAGAAGAAATAGGATGATGGAGAAAACGATCAGCGATAGGCCGAGTATTGCTCCCCAATTCATATAATGTTTCATCGAATTCGCTTTATGCTCGGAGGCAAATATAACTGAATGAGGCTTGAGGCACAGCAACGATCACATTTGTTTGCAACCTTGTATTTAGGGTTGTAGCAGAAAAGAAAGCTACTACCTTTGCGCTGGGGTAAGTCCTGTGCGACCAGCTCCTACTGAATCCCCCAGGACAGGAATGTAGCAAGGGTAGGTGGTTGTAGCGGTGCGACATAGATCGCTTACCCCTTTTTTGTGCCCAAAAGTTTGAGAAATAGCATTAAGAACATGTTGATTTCTTTTCGGGTTTGAACTTGCTTGACCGCTGCATCCTGACCAATTTTGCACCAAACGTTTTAAGCCATGAAATTCTTTATCGACACAGCCAACCTAGATCAGATCAGAGAAGCGCAAGACCTTGGAGTTCTTGACGGAGTCACTACCAATCCATCTTTGATGGCCAAGGAAGGAATCCATGGCGATGCCCGAGTTAAGCAACACTACATCGATATCTGCAATATTGTAGATGGTGATGTAAGTGCCGAAGTGATCTCTACCGATTTTGATGGAATGGTAAAAGAAGGTTTGGCTTTGGCCAAATTGCACCCGCAGATTGTGGTGAAAGTGCCAATGATCAAAGACGGCATTAAAGCAATAAAGTATTTCTCCGATCACGGTATAAGAACCAATTGCACGTTGGTTTTTAGCGCTGGACAGGCTCTGCTTGCCGCGAAGGCCGGAGCAACTTACGTGTCTCCGTTCTTGGGCAGATTAGACGACAACAGTTCAGATGGCATGGACCTTATCGCTCAGATAAGATTGATATACGACAATTACATGTTTGATACGCAGATCCTGGCGGCCAGCATTCGTCATACCATGCATATTGTAAGATGTGCCGAAGAAGGAGCCGATGTGGCCACTTGCCCGTTGAGTGCTATTCTAGGATTATTGAACCACCCGTTGACCGATATTGGTCTTGCCAAATTCTTGGCCGATTTTGAAGCCAACAAATAACCGACCATGCTGATTCGCATCTATGAAGAGAATCCGAACCCGAAAGCAATTCGGGAAGTGGTGGATTGTCTGAAAGATGGTGGCGTTATCATCTACCCTACCGATACGGTTTATGGAATCGGTTGCGATATTCATAACCGCAAGGCAGTGGAACGGATATGCCAGATCAGAAACATCAAGCCTGATAAAGCGCAGTTCTCTTTTATTTGCCACGATCTGAGCCATATTTCTGATTTCTGCACCGGAATAGACAATCCAACGTTCAAATTAATGAAGCGGCTTCTACCTGGGCCTTATACCTTCATCCTAAACGCCACCAATCAAGTTCCCAAGCTGTTTCAGAGCAAAAAACGAACGGTCGGTATTCGTATCCCAAACAATGCGATTCCTTTGGAAATAGTTCGGCAGCTTGGCAATCCTATTATGACTGCATCTGTACAAGACGATGGCGATATGATCGAATACACGACTGACCCAAGCTTGATCTATGAACGTTTTGGCGATCAGGTGGACATGGTTATCGATGGTGGTTACGGTGGTTTTGAAGGTTCGACCGTATTGAATTGTGCTGACGGAGAAGTAGAAGTGATCCGTGAAGGAAAAGGCCCAATTGACGAACTCTGAAACGGTCGTTTACCGATTCATCTGAGGTAACATCAATTTGGTCAGACACGCATCAGCGCCAGTCTAATAATCGTATCCAAACCGTTTTTCCAGAGTATTACTCTATAAAGAATCTGAGTAATGCGCATTGTTCTCATCATCCTTTCGCTTGTTTTTATCGGAGCCAACAGCTTCGCGCAAGAGGTGATCTTTGATGATCCTCACCAGACCAATGCCGACATTTACCTAAAGAGCATTAACGGTGAAGAAATTCCGGTTGATGGAGAAGGCAATCCGCTTGTGCTTCACGAGGTTTTTCGCATGTCTGCAGACGAGATAATTGCCAATGGTTGGGGCGCTTCTGTTACCAAACCTAGTGAGTATGGTTCTCGAAACGGTGGCCCTACTTTCAACCTAACGTATCTCGACCAAGTGAACGGAACAGGCGTTGGTTTTGACGACCCGAATCTTGGTCAAACAAGAAGAGATGCATTGGAAGCTGCATTTGCTTACTACGCATCGGTTATAGAAGATTTCGGCTCTGCCGATATCGAAATACGCGAATCGTTTACTGCTAACCCGAACTCTAATCCTTTTGCATTTTCAGCGGCCTACTATTTCGGTTCCAAAGGATTCAATGACCCATTCACAAAAGCACACCTTACCTCAGGAAACGATCCATACGGACCATATCCAGATGGTTATCTCCAGTTCAACTTTCATTCAAACTTGGACTACAACTATGTGGTGAATGCAAATCCCGGACAGCAACAGTACGATTTCTATACCGTGGCATTACATGAAATTCTTCATCTGTTGGGTTTCACCAGCTATGCCATAGATAACGGCCAATCAGCGGCATCACCAGATGTTTACACTTCTTTCGATGAGTTCCTTTCAGACTATAATAAGGATGAGATCTTTACAGTTTCAGGTTCTGGACCGAGCACTACTGTATCGAAACCTGAAGATGGCGCACTCACCAACAATCAAGTTTGGTTTCAATTGTACGAAGGTCAACACGCTCCGGTTTATGCTCCGAATTCCTTCAGCGCATCCAGTTTAGATCACTTTGACAATAGTCGCTCCGATCACGGAGAATATCTCATGCACCCTTCGCTGACAAACGGCCATGCTTTTAAGCAGTTGCACGAAGATGAAGTGCGTGTATTGGAGCAATTGGGTTATACGGTAAATTACAGCATTGCCACTTCTGTCGATGAGTTCGATGTAGAAGGTGTTCCTGTACGAATGCTTTCAGGGCTCTACCCAAACCCAGCATTTAATTCTGAGTCGATTAGAATTGACCTAGGCGAGATTGAAGGAGACGAAGTTCTAGTGATCGTGTACGATATGATGGGGCGTCAATCCTACTCCAAGGTAATCATCAATTACGGCCCTGGGCCTGTTACGGCCATCGACCCATACCACAATCTTACGCCTGGTATGTATATCGTTATCGGTTCTACGAAAGATGAACTGTTTAACGAGAAGTTGGTGATCAAGTAAAGGCTTCTGTCTGATCTAACAGGCTTTACGAAAACAAGTTAAGCTGTTCGTAAGCTTTATTCAAGTTGTCAATAATATCTCCTGCAATAAGCGTTTCGGTAGTTTCTTTTTCCAAAGCGGCATCGGCCGCGGCCCCATGTAACCAAACGCCCAAAACGGCTGCAGTTTCCGGAGCGTTGCTCTGAGAAAGCAACCCAAGAATAATTCCAGTGAGTACATCGCCACTGCCCGCTGTGGCCATTCCAGGGTGGCCGGAACTATTGAAGAAGATCTGTCCGGCTGGTGTCGTGATACAGGTGTGCGCGCCTTTAAACACCACTATTACCCCATATTTCTGCGAGAAGGCTCTTTGCAGTTCCACCCGCTCGAAGGAATTTCCCCAACTGCCGGCCAATCGTTCAAACTCCTTCGGGTGAGGCGTAAGTATGGTTCCTTTGGGTAGAAAATTGAGCCACGTTTTGTTCTCTGCTAGAATGTTCAGCCCGTCCGCATCTATCACCAGCTTGGCCTTTGCATCTTGCAGCAAGCGTTTCAGCACGTTGGCAGTGTCTTTTTCTGTTCCTATTCCGGGACCAAAACCAATGGCATTGAACGGACCGAGGTTGGGTAGGTCGATGCAGTAATCTGAGTTGGAATCGACCGTGCACATGGCCTCCTTCACTCCAACTTGCATAATGTCCAATCCGCAAATAGGAACATGAGCTGTAAGCAGACCTCCACCACTTCGTAAACATGCTGAAGCCGCTAACTGTGCTGCTCCCATTTTACCTTTAGAACCAGCCAAAAGAAGGGCGTGTCCGTAGGTGCCTTTGTGCGAGAACTTCTCTCGCTTTCCGTGCAGTTTGTGCAACTCGGAAACCTCCACGTATTCGTACTCGCTTGATGGATTGAATTCCTTCTCCATCAGTTCAATATCAATTACCTTGAACTCGCCTACCAAGTTGCCTGTTTCAGGTACCAGGAAACTCATTTTCGGACAATGGAACGTGAATGTGAAATCTGCATGAACAACGCAGTTCAGATCATTATGAGAGTTGTCTTCGCCAAAAAGTCCTGTTGGCATATCAATGCTCAACACATCGTTCTTTAGCGTATTGATGTGTTTGACCGCCTCGGCAAGCAATCCTTCAAGCGGCCGCGAAAGTCCCGTTCCGAGAATGCAATCGACAATCAACGCATACTCATCGATCTCAGGAAATTCGTCCATGCTCCGAACATGGATCACTTCAGCAGAAGTCTCCTCTGAAAGACGGTACAGATTTTTTGCAAAATCGGGAGTGCCCTCTTCCATATGTTCTAGCACAATGACCTTTGGAGTGAAAAACGCATCGGTTTCCAAACGGGCCATTGCAAGTCCATCTCCGCCATTGTTTCCTTTACCACAGATGTAAACGGAAGGAACGATATAGTTATCCAGCATCTCTAGTTCAGCTAAACACATCTCAGCCGCGCGTTCCATCAGATCGTACGATGAAATGGGTTCGTTCTTAATGGTGAACTGGTCGAGTTCGCGAAGTTGTTGAGCAGTGAGAATTTTCATTTCTTGCTGAACTTACGGTGTAGTTCCAATACCTGCGGAATGAGTAACTCGGAGCCGTCATTATTGACTATGTGGTCAGCCAACTTAGCTTTCCTTTCCTGTGTCCATTGGTTCTTAATACGTTGCAAAACCTGCTCTGGAGTGCTGCCATCGCGTTGTACTACGCGCTGGATACGAACGTCTTCCGGTGCAATTACCAGAACGGTGAAATCTACTGCTTGATATGCACCACTTTCGAAAAGAATGGCAGCTTCTTTCAGCACATAATCGGCATTTTTATGTTCTTCGAGCCAATCGTCAAAATCATCTGCTACGGCCGGATGCACCAATCCGTTCAATACAGAAAGTTGCTCCTTGCTATTGAACACTTCTTTAGCCAGATAGGCACGATCCAGACGACCACCGGAGTAGGCTTCTTCGCCAAAAGCCTGTATGATCTTTGTCTTGAGCGGACCTTCGAAAGCCATCAGTTCTTTTGCACGTACATCTGCATAATACACTGGAACGCCTAAGTGTTCGAATATCTGGCAGGTGGTAGTTTTACCACTACCTATGCCGCCTGTTATTCCAATAACTTTCATTTCTGCACAATGTATTCCACTTGGGCCGGATTGACTCTGACCTGCCGCACCACACTTGGGGAATTGACAACTTCTACGGCAAGCAGTTGTTGCCCTTTGGTGTTGGCATTCAATCTTACCATAGCAGTGAACTGATCGGCAGAAATTCCATCATAATCTGCCAATGGAACTTGATAACGCAGTTCAACTTCGCTCGGATAAACTTTGACCAAAGCAGCGTCATCTGCTTCAACCTCAATAGGAACAATAACTGCTCCTTCTGTGTACTCCACTGCGTTAACGGCCACTTGCACGGTTTGATGACTGTATCGAACAATACGCGAATTGAATACCTGAAGAAGTGGAACATCAGCCGTTAGACTTTCGTCCAGATCTATCCAAGTTTGCTTTTCAGTGGTTACAAAACGAATGGTATCAATGGCTTCGCGCAAGCCAGAAAGCTGAATTGTGGCAGGCTCCACTGTGGGCTCTTCGGTAATTCCATATTGTTTTAGAAACGATATATCGGCATTTAATCGAACAGGAACAGTTTTAGTGAAAAGCGTTTTGAATTGAAGGAAAAGTGTATCGGGCGATATTTTGAGAATTTCCAATTGGTCATCGCCAATGCTGGTCATTCTGCCTGTCTTTTCGGAGGTAAGAACGTAATGCACTTCTTGGCCATTCTTTCGTACCGAAGACAAAGAGGACGGATTTGCCAAAATAGAAATCTGCGCCTTCTCGAGTTCAAGCATGTGCCAAAGAAGATCGAACCCAAAACCCTTCACTTCTGCCGTAACCTCGGTTGCAGGTTCATTCACCAACAACAGATTTTCGGGCATATCTTCGTAAGTAACGGGAATGCTTACCTCATCAACGTATTCTTTCGACAAGGACGTAAGCAACCAGAACAAACCAGAAAGAACAAGACACAGGAAGAACGCAACCGATCTTCTGTTCAGTCTGAGTCTTATGAATTCGCTAATGGCGTTGGCAGCCGAGTTGGACATGCTGCCAAATTAGAAAAAGATCAATTGCTTTGCTGAAGACCAACGCTGTTATCTTTTGACACAGCAGCCTTCTCCACTTTCAGTTTTTGACTTTCTCCAACATCAAGTAGAACAGTGGTGTCTTTTACCTCAACGATCTTTCCATGGATTCCGCCAATGGTAACCACGCGATCTCCTTTCTTCAATCCTTCTCGGAAGACTTTCTCTTCTTTGGTCTTTTTCATCTGCGGACGAATCATGAACAGGTAAAATACCACGAACATGAGTCCGAACATGAGGATGGTTGAGCCACCCTGGCCTAATAATTCTTCCATATTTTCTTGCTTATCTTATTCCGCAACAGGCACTTCTACCATACCATTTATGGCAAGTACCTTCGTATTAGGAACCGTGTTGGCTACGATTGTAACCTTCTTATTCTGCTGACCAGACTTGCCATCGCTATTGAAAACAACATCGATAACACCTTCGGCACCTGGTGCAATAGGCTCTACCGGATATTCAGGAACTGTACAACCACAGCTGCCTTTAGCAGAAGTAATGATCAGATCACCTTTTCCGGTATTCTTGAATTTGAACGAATATGCCACCTTTTCTCCTTGCACGATGGTTCCAAAATCGTGTACCTCTTTTTCAAAAGTGAATTCAGGCACTTCTGCATTGCTGTCTGTTCCAACGGTTTCGCCTTCTGCTGTAGCTGGGTTGTTTACCACTTCCGTGTCAAGAGTTCCTTCCGTTTCTGCAGGCTTGTCGCTTCCGCAACCATAAATGGTCAATGCTCCAATTAGTACAAATGCAATCTTTTTCATCTTTATTTTAAGTAATGTGGTTTCTGTTTTGGTGGGCAAAATTAAGGATCGATGATGGAATTATCCATCCATCAGACCTTTTCCCATTTTCTTGATTTTCTTCTGGGCTTTGAGTTCAATAAGCAACTTATCTAGGATACCATTGATGAACACCTTGCTTTTGGGAGTGCTGTACTCCTTTGATATTTCGATGTACTCATTCATGGTAACCTTGGTAGGCACAGAACTGATATTGAGAAATTCGCATAATGCCATTTTCATGAGCAGAATATCTGTAGATGCGATCCTATCCAGATCCCAATTCTCTAATTTCTCTTCAACCATATTCTGGTACTCTCCATTGTGAGTGGCCGTTTTTCGGAACAGGTCAACTACAAATTTCTTATCCTCTTCTTCATCCGTATACATAGATGGCAACGGACCACCGAAATCAATATCCTTCTTAAAATCAGAAATGGTGCGGACAACCATGGCACTTACCTGCTCGAAATCGTTCATCCAGAATATGCTCTTCTCCTCAAAAATGGATTGGAGGTGTTCATTTTCCAGCAAGTGATCTTCGTAGAGTTTGTATACCAACCTGCGCTCATCTTTATAAGTAGGCTCGGGTCCTGTCATGTACTCAATATACTCTTCTGACTCTTTGAATGCAGTAAAAATCCTACGAATCAACTCATTGTGCTCCGCCCAGTTGATCTTTCGGGCAGATATGTGTTTTTCGAGTTGAGGATTGTTCTTCAGTTGAAGAAGAACACGATTTTCTATGAAGCGGAGATTCGGGTTCAGGTCTGCCTGAGAAGGCATCATTTTGCCCTTGGCATCATCTATCTGACGGGCAGCAAAGGTGTGAATCTCGGTAAGTAACGAGAGTTGATGGATGTACAGATCATAGATCTTATCGAGACTCTGCCGAA
>JAGYJL010000076.1 GCA_018402015.1 Flavobacteriales bacterium
TACAGATGGCGCTATCGGGCATCTTGGTATTTGCACCATTTTCGGTCTTATCGTAATGGTTATGGTCTATTCTTTTGGAGATGTGTCTGGCGCACACATAAACCCAGCAGTAACTATTGCATTTTGGATATCTAAACGTTTTCCTGCCAATGAAGTAATGCCGTACATCTTGGCGCAATGCTTAGGTTCAATAGCTGCAAGTGGTCTGTTGCTCTTCCTTTTTCCGACCGATGCAACTTCCTTAGGGATAACGATGGTGTCGGGCGGTGTTCCCCAGGCCTTCCTATTCGAGTTGGTCATCACTTTCCTGCTAATGCTCATTATTATTATGGTAGCAACAGGTTCTAAAGAGGTAGGTACGCTTGCTGGAATTGCCATTGGTGCTGCAGTAGCTGTTCTTGCGCTGCTGGCCGGGCCAATTACTGGTGCATCTATGAATCCTGCTAGGTCTCTTGGTCCAGCGCTTGTGTCGGGTAATCTCGAGCACATTTGGCTCTATGTGGTAGCTCCTATTGCGGGTGCTGCGCTGGCGGTACCGGTTAGCTATTATTTGAAGGGCGGAAAAGCAGCCTGATCATTTCTGACCGACAGTCACATTTCGCTCGATTATTGGCAGCTCAATGTGAGACGGATGTTCTGCATCATGATGTATCTGCCAAGAACCTCCGTTTGGATAAAGATTCTTGAAGTTGTAAGTATCCACACCAGCTAAACGGATTTGAATTCTGTGTCCTTTCAGGAAAAGATGCGAGGTTGGTAACATGTCGAATGTCACCAGTTCAACAGCAGAAGTATCCATTGGTAAAGCATCAACCTTTTTATAACTATGATATGGAACAAGATCCTTGTAATACGGTGGTTCTGCTAACACTTTTCTGTGCACAAATCGAAATTGTCCATCCGTTACTTTCCAAACATTTCCATTCTCATCTACATCTTCTAAATAGGCAAAAACAGATCCATCAGCCGTGCTACTTTTTAAGTAGAGACTAATGATCGGATGCCCTGTAACTTCCACATCTTCTTCTAATATATCAGCGGTAAAAACCACAGTAATACTGTCTTCTGAAGTTGAGTTGGCATAAGTAACTCCGTAATGGCTGGTGTTGAAATTCCAACGGTCATCGCCATTAAGCGCATGCGTTGTATCAACATTGTAAGAAGTGAACGCTTTGGTTTCGTTGCTCGATGTCCAGTGTGCAGTTGCGTCTTTCGAGAGATACAGCGTTTTGCGGTCGGCTTCAATAGGCCATGTATCCGATGTTTTCCAAACGTTTTCGCCCATAGTGTAATAGTGAACGCGAGGCGATCTGTCGAGGCCATTGTCTATTCCTTTCAGGTGAAAATCGAAGAATCGGACAATCTCTTTCACGTCATCGTGTTCAGAAGGGGTTTTCATGTTGGGACTTACATTGGCACCACCACCGTGGTTCCATGGGCCAATGCGTAAACGGTTTCTTCCGTCATCTAAATTGATGAACTGACGGATGGCAGCGTGCGAAAATGCAGCATCCCACCATCCGCTCCATGAGTAAATGGCTGCACCAGATCCTTTTATTCTGTCTTCAAACAAGTGAGGAGATAAGACATCACGAACTCTAAAATCTCCGTTAAGGGTAAACACATCATCCATATACTCGGCAGTTCCGCCTTCTGTACGATGGTAATGGTTGCAGGTGTGTTGGGCCAAGATAGATTCCATGTCTTTTTTGGAATATCCCTTTACCCGCTCTACACCATAAGAGAGTTTGGCTCCTCTTACATTGCGATGTTCCGGGATTGTGTTCTGGTCCAATGTTTCGCAGAAATCGCCATACTGACTTATGAACTGATGAAAATAGATTCCGCCTGGAGCAGAAACATCGTCATAAATATCCCAAAGAGAGTAGGTGGGTACGATGGCTTTCAAGTTTGGATGCTGATTGTACAAGGCGTACAAAGCTGTATTACCAATGTAAGAAACACCTGTAGCGCCTATGTTACCATTGCACCAATCCTGCTTCACTATCCAGTCAAGCATATTCTTACTGTCCAGCACTTCGCGCATATCGCAAAGTGTTAGGGTTTTTGTCCCCTCAGAAGCACCGCTTCCGCGTACATCTACCGTAACCAGACCATAACCATACTTCGGAAAATCCAAAGGGTTGAAGTTAGAGGTGTGCGGCACCATATCAACCAAGTTGGTAAACGGCCATTTAAGGCCTATGCCACGCCAATAACGTGTTTGAAAAAGTACCGCTGGAACTTTTTCTTGTTTCTTCAATCCTTTTGGCAGATAAACGTTCACAGCCAAACGAATACCATCATCCATCGTTACGTAGTAGGTTTTTTTCGTGTGACCTTTGTAATCCATTTCACGTTCGTAGTATGGAAATGAAATTTCGCTGCTGGTACTGTCGGTTGGAGTACCTACAAATGAATAGGAAACAGTGCCAAGGGCAATGCCCAGAATGGCTAAAACTAGTTTACGCATGATGTGATTTAGGGGGCAGCAAATATACAGGCCTAAGGCGTTTATTCTTAGCGCGTTAGTGTTTCATCTGTCGAATTTTATCAATTTGCGACATAATTGTGGGCAAACGGATTCTTATAGCGCCTCTAGATTGGGGTTTGGGACATGCAACGCGTTGCATACCGATAATTCGATACCTTATCGAGACCGGAAACGAACCGATTATTGCCGCTTCTGGTCGGCCGCTTAATTTACTATCTGCCGAGTTTCCTAAAGCAGAAATACATGAATTTGAGGGTTACAACATTACTTATCCGGAAGGCACTGGCATGGCTTGGAAGATGTTCAGATCGACCCCACACATACTTAAGCGGATAAAGAATGAAGAGCAAGAACTTAAACATTTGGTTAAATCGTTGAAGTTGGATGCGGTGATCTCTGACAATCGCTTTGGCCTGCATACCGATCAGATTCCTTGCGTATACATGACCCATCAGGTGATGATAAAAGCTCCGTTTTTTGAGACTACCTTGTACCGTATGCACATGAGCTACATGCGCAAGTTCAGTCATGTTTGGATACCTGATTCGGAACACAACGGACTTTCTGGTGATCTTGCTCATAGATTTCCGATTCCGCGTAATGCTGAATTCATTGGATCATTATCAAGATTTAAGAATGAGCCGATGCAGAAGACTACGGATGTGCTGATATTGATATCGGGACCGGAACCGCAGCGAACTCGCTTCGAAAGGTTGGTTTTAGCTCAAGCCAAGCAATTTGAAGGTTCTATAACGGCAGTTGTTGGTAGGCCAGATGATGATTTTGACCGTAATGAAGCAAACGTCAGAATCGTATCACATTTGGATGCTGAGCATTTGCAGCACGAGATTTCCAAGGCGCGTTTGGTAGTGTCGCGGTCTGGCTACTCAACTATAATGGATCTTGCAGCCATGGGTAAACAAGCGGTATTTGTTCCAACACCGGGTCAGACAGAGCAGGAGATGAAATTAAAAATATCATGGGGAAGGGAAACATAAGATGATGACTCGCGGGAAGTTCAATCTGCAGACGCGTGGGAACAGCGCGCTAAATCGGCTTCATCAACAAGTCAGCGATGATTTCAAGCACGCTGTTGATGCGCTGCTTACTTCGCTTTCTTAAGGGTGAAACGAGAAGGTTGTTCCTGAGTTAGAGCCGGTCTCAGAGCGGACGTTAATGGACTGTTTATGTGCTTCTATTATGTGTTTTACGATGGAAAGTCCCAGACCCAGGCCGCCAGCATGTCGGTCGCGCGCTTTATCTACACGGTAGGAACTCCTTTTCGGAATAATCCGGTGTGGCAAGTGCTTCGGGTCACTCCCAGGGCCATCATCTGCCACCCCTAACACTAAAAATACCTCTCATCCATGTCGTGGTAGCGAAGTTTGATGGTTCCAACTCTTCGTTCCGTATTTAATAATTAAGGTTCAGGGAGGTTGATGTAAACCTGTCTGACCATGTCATTTCGGCCATCACATAGAGGGTTTCTCGTATTTCGTTGAATCGGATGCGACGCTGGGCTTTCTGCCTTCATTTCCTCCATTTCCATTACGTCTTTGGCCAATTCCACAATATTCACACGCTGAATGTTAAGCTCCAATCGACCTGATTCCAGTCTTGAGATGACGTCGCATCTTCAACAACGGAAATGATGCCGCTCTACGCTTTTATCAGCTCTTTTCAAAAATTTCCGATCGACCCTTCATCTTCCAATCCGCCATCAAAAGGGTATGCACGTAGCCTGAATGTTGAAAATGGGCGTTTTCACTGTGCGAAACGTTACCAAGTGAAATCTCTTCGGTATTCTTTCCCGATCGCGAAGACTCTGAATTTCCTGCTGCTGATTCTCGCCCAAGACACCACATCTTTTTATTGACCGATTCCAGAATATCATCATCTTCCTTCAGGCGTTTGCGTAATTCGCCTTTAGGTGTTTTAAGATTATGAATGGTCTTGTAATGAGTCTAATCTTCGTAGATGAATTGTTGTATCACATACTCTGACCATAAAATAGACGCCAGCAAAAGAAAGGACGAACGTAAGCGCAGCCTGACAGGATTGAACGCATGGAAAACCAGCATCGGCAACATAGCAAGACGGTAAGGGCACCCGCCACGGCAAGCGCTGAAACAACAAGATTCTGCTGATTAGTGCCTTCACAGGTTCGAAGTTACTGTTCGGAACTTGTAACCTACGCCTTTCACGGTTTTATTGCTGCATCACCGATCTTCTCAAGCGCAGCTTTCGGATGTGTGCCACTCGATTGTCGATCACAACCACAACTTCATCTCCCAAACAGAGCTAAGAATATTGTCGTGGGTAAACACGTGCCCAGGCTTCGATGCCAAAGAGCCAACAATTCAAACTCCTTTTTTGGTAAGTGAGTTCGCGACCTTCGTGCTCATCACGTATTTGTTTCTGGTCTATTTTCAAGCCAGATTCTGGTCTCAAAAAACCTGATTCTGATTGAGCGGATTGTTGCGTCTAAGAAAAGCTGATCCTACTGATAAGAACCTGAGGTTTTTATTGATGCTGATGTAGTCGTCTTACCAGCGTCAAACCCAGCTATTCATTGAGAATAATCCTCACCCTGGGCGGTAAGGAAAGCGATAAGCGTATTCTTTAAACCTGGAAGTTCGCGAAGCCTTCGCACGTTTCAATGCGCCGTCCACCTCTGGCATCATTACGTCAAGAATAATCAGGTCTGACTTACTTTTTGCGCAATATCAATGGCCTTCTACCAGATGAGGCGGTGTACTTCGAAATCCCTCTTTTTCAGATTGTACCCAAAAACTCGAGAATATCTTCTTCATCATCAACAATCAGTATTGTGGGAGTTCTCCTTCATCTTCGTTTCAAGTACACACATCAAAAGTGGACATCTTGGTGATAGGCGAGTGTTAATATAGCATTAACATTAATTCAACAAATGACCTCAATGGTCAATCGTTGGGGAATTACCTCTTCAATTCGCGTGCTTTACTTTGTAACAGTAACTGGAAGTCGCCTACTGATCTTTTTCGTTTACGTCAGGAATGCCTACGATGCTCGATTATGAAACCCGCTAACGTCTCGTAGTTCTCAGATTCTGGCAGATCTAAATTGAAAGTCTGATTGATATAGTCTATCTCTAACCTTCCGGCAAAGCGGTATTTGTTGTCTGCGATTTTCTCTTCAACCAAATCCTCTTTATCGTGTTCGTCCTCAATGTCTCCAAAAATTTCCTCAACAATATCTTCTACCGTGATCATTCCGGCAGTTCCACCGTACTCATTCAGTACCACTGCAACGCTTCTTCGCTGCTGCCCAAATTGCTTTAATAGATCTTTAACCTTGGTGCTTTCTGGAACAAGGCTGATAGGTCTAATAATGTTTTTGATCGCTTTAGGCTTTTGAAATAATTCGAAAGAATGTACGTAACCAATGATGTTGTCGATATCATCACGGTAGATCAGAATTTTTGAAAGCCCTGTTTCAACCAACTTGCTCTTCAGATCATCGATATCGGCATTGATCTCCATTGCCACTATTTCAATCCGTGGAATCATACATTCCCGCACTTTGATGTCGCTAAAATTGAGAGCGTTTCTGAAAATCTGAATCTCACTATCTATTTCTTCTTCTTCGTCCGAAGAGGTGAATTCATTCACATAATCGTCCAGATCAGAGCGGCCAAAGGTCATTTGTTCTTCGTTCAGCTTCACTTTGAAAAGGGCCGAAAGGATCTGCTTAGAAAATCTATCAATGAGCCAAACCAACGGATAGAGAAGTACATAAAACACCTTGGCCGGAACAGCAAAGATGTCTAGCATCCGATTTGGGTTGATTCGGAAAAACGCCTTAGGTAGAAATTCGGCAGTAACCAAAATAAGCAGTGTTGAAAGTATTGTCTGAACCACAAGAATTCCAGATTCACTTGTGGTAAAGGTTTTGATCCATGGCTCTAATACGTTAGCCATTAGAATACCGTACACAACAAGGGCAATGTTGTTTCCTACAAGTAGCGCACTTATAAATTGCGATGGTTGTTCTAAAAACTGCCCGATGATAGAAGCAGCAAGCGTTCCTTTTTTGCGTTCAACCTCTACTTTGAAGCGATTGGCCGAAACGAATGCTATCTCCATACCTGAAAAAAAGGCGGATAGCACCAGACAGATAAGTATGGCAACGAACGAGCTCAATTTTCGGGATTCTGCTTGTCAGATTCTTCAAACTTCTTTCGTTGTTTTCTTCTGAATGCGAAGAAAACACCAGCAACCAAGGCACCTGCGAAAAACCATTTAGAGGAATCCCAACCATATTGATTGAACTGATAGGCGCCCATGAACATGGAAAACAGGCCAATCAGTAGCCACGCCATTTCAAGGATTTTCAGAACTCTCAGCATCTTCTTTCAGGTTTATTGTTCCTTTTATTTTCTTGATACGGTATTTGGTGAAATCCTGATTGGATTCAAAACCATGACCGAAAATTACTTCATCTTCCGTTGTTATCTTCACGAATTCTTCGGTGTATATCTTCTCGGTCTTTTTTTCCCACGTTAAGTGTTCCGTATTCAATGTTTCTCCCTTCTTGTTTACAACAACTACATCTTCCTTGGCCTCCATTACATCGGTGTTCTCATAACTCACCGCATAGTTCGACCTAAGTTCAGACTCAACCAGACCAAGATTATTGTAAAATCGCACATGAACACCTTGTGTCATTTCAAGGTAAGGACTTTCGCCAAGAAAACGCTCCAGATGATTGGCTTCCAAAATCACTTTCAATCGAGCAGAATCTGAATAAATGATCTGAATGGTGTCTGCTACTTCTACGGGCAATAGCTCTGTTTCGGTAATGGCTTTTACTTCTTCAAGATCATTTACACAACTGGTAATAGTACAGGCCAATGCAAAAAGAAAAAGGTAAAGACGCCATTGCGCCTCCACCTTTCTTAAATACGTTTTATGAATTCTATCAGTCCGCAAAACGGGCTGTTGTTTCAACACCGATCCAACCACCGGCTGTAACTGTAGCACCACTTTCTATACCAATGAAGAAACACTCTTTCTTTATTGGATAGTACTTTTTAACTGCTGCGAGTTTCTTATTGGCTACATCAGCAGCAGATCCATCTACGCTCAAGGCTCTTTGGTACATGTCTGTCGCTGCCCAGAAACCATACTTTCTTGTACAGTCATCGTCTCCAGAACTGTTGGATGTACTCATGTATAGGTCGCCAATGTAGATGTAAGGCTCGCCCCAACCTGATTTCAACCCAGCTGCTTCCTGCGCTTTACTTCTAGCGGTACCATACTTTTTATCAGCGCCATACAATTTTGCCAATTTCAAGAGCTTATCCGCTTTTTCTCCGTTGTCTGCTTCTGCGGCAATTGATTCTTCAAGGAATTTAGAGGCCTGATCGTTCTTGCCCTTTTTCGCATAACCCTCGTAAAGGTTGTATGCAGCAACAGTTGATGGCTTCAGTTTGTAGAGTTTTTCAGATGCTTCCAAGTAGAAATCACTGTTCAACCAATCGCGTTTAACCATCATGGAAGAAACTTTCTCCAAAAGTTCCGCATCATTCGGGGCCGCATCAACTTTTGGTTTCATCATTTCGATGTACTGATCTTCCTTAGCAATACGCTCAAAGTTCTGATCGATAACTTCTTGAGCCTTGTCAATTTTCTTAAGCTCCTTATCGTCCGTAGTGTTCTTGCGCTGATGGTCCAGAATGGTTGCCAATTGATCGTATAGATCATACAGAACATCCATTTCCAATTGCTTGTCAACCAGCCTACGCATTCCAGCCATGTACAAACGCATTAGTACGTATGGGTCTGTTGCATTTCCATCTACTTGCATAGACTCCATTAGTGTGTTATAAGGAATTGTAAAGTCATCTACAGCGTACTCGTACTGATCCATTCCCTTTCTTCCTAACGAATAACCTTTTTCGTCTGGATACAATTCGCCACGCTTATCGTGGATCATATAAAGCGTGTCCAAATAGGCTTTCTTCAGATCAGCGTTGTCCTTATTCTTTTCAATTTGGGCCTCAATGATCTTTGGTCCGTTGATTACGATATTCTTCGTGGCTGAAGGACAATTCAGAAAAGCCCATCTCCAACCAGGCATGGCATCGGCAAAGTTGTCTTGTTTGTAATATTCTCTGTAGAGAGAAATACTCTCTTTACACTTGTCTGGGTCTGACCCAAAGTTGTCGTCCTGAGCTGTAACGCTTAGCGTTGAAAGCATCAGCAGTTGTACAACTACAAGCATTGAGATGTTGGTAAGTGTAAAACTGTTCTTTTTCATGATTAATCGTATTTGCGTTTTATAAACCATTTATCGTTAAGCGTAAACCCGAGCTTGAAATTCCAATAGTTTTCCAACAGTAACGATGCGTCTGTTGTTCCACGTTGTCCCCATTCTACAGCAAAGTTTATCATGCTCTGCACATACTTGTTGGCTCCTGCTCGAGTTCTTCTTAGCGGGAAGCCTAAACCAAGAGTTATGCCATAATCGGGTAATTGTGTTCCGTTCACTTTAAATTGACTCATACCATAGTATCCTCCAATTCTATAGTGCATTTTGCCAAAGTATGCCCAAAAACCACGATTGGTCTCAGGAACAGATGGTTTGAACTCAATACCTGCGATTGTTTTCCACGCATCTGCCAACGAGTCATTTTTCCCATCTACATCTCTGTACGTACTCCACAGCTCTTGTGTGTGTTCTACCCCGAACAGCCACTTTTCACCTTTTTTCCAAGTAAGTCCAAAACCGCCTTTCCATGGCATGGTTATGTGGCCTCCTTTAATGGTGGAGTTGATAATGGTGTCTTTAATAACGTCTTCTCCTAAAGCCGATACTTTGTACGTTCTACCGAATATGGTACTGTTGGCCCGCACTTTCATTGGGTGTGCAAATGTTGCACCGAAGGTCAGTA
Source organism: Flavobacteriales bacterium (assembly GCA_018402015.1). Lineage (GTDB taxonomy): Bacteria > Bacteroidota > Bacteroidia > UBA10329 > UBA10329 > UBA10329. Next base: position 9,429 of record JAGYJL010000076.1, read on the forward strand.
CGTCTTGACCTTTCTTTAATCCCAGCGTGTATTGGGCCCCATAATCAACGTAGAATCCTCCAACATCCGTGTACCGTTCAGACTTGACATTGAAGTAATTTTCATCTTGAAACTCCAATCGCTGAATTCGGTTCAAACGGCCGAAGAGGTAAGATGCGTTGATTCCAATAGAGAGATTCTTTATTGGAGCAAGGCCGATACCTACGAAGAATTGGTTCACTCCACCATCGCCTTGAAAACTGTAATCTACATTTCCATAGAGGCTCGATGTGTCAATTTTAGAATCAGTAGCTGAGTAATTCACACTACTGAATTCCCGAAGTCCGAAAGCACCGCCCCAGATCACGCGTCTGCCGTATGTTTTGATGGCCTCTCCATCTTTGGATGTAATGGACGTGTCGAGTTTTGATCGATCCCGTACCGTTAGGACAGGAAAACCGAATGCGAAGTAGGACAGGTTCGCTTTGTTCACATTCTGTCTCTGGGTGCTAGACGATATAGTTGACACGTTCCCATAAACCCCTATATCGAAAGCCGTAAATCCAATTGAAGTATACGAGGCAGGGTTGAGAAAATTTACCAAGTACGGAATACTGTCTTCTCTCATGGCAACGCTCAATCCTCCAACCCCAGCAGAACGAACGTTTACTCCATTGCTAAGGTTTCCAAGCCCGTAACGTGCATAGGGAGAGTTGTTGGCTGGTTGTGCCCACGCAAAAAATGCCCATCCGTTCAAGCAGATGAGCATCAGAAAAAAAAGTGGACGTCTAAGCGTTGTGTAGGTAAATTTCATTTATGCCTCGTAGGACGAGCAAAAGATCCGCAAAGATGTGAGTTTTAAGTTCATTTACAAAAAAGGGTAGGTCGCCACCGGTTCCTACCGTTTTTAAGTTCGGGTGTAACGCTTGCATTGTCTCGATCATTGCCTGAATTTCAAATAACATTCCTTGTTGTACACCTAGTCGCAATGCTTCAGTAGTTGATCTGCCAATTGGACCTGTTGTTTTTTCAGGCTGTAATGCTGGAAGCTTAGATGTGTAGTTGTTGAGGGACGCAAATCTCATTTGAAGACCGGGAGAGATATTCCCGCCTTCATAAACGCCATCTCGGGATACGAATTCATATTTGATGCATGTGCCAATGTCTATTACAAGAACAGGTTCGGTTGGAAACAGGCTCTTAGCTCCAATTGCCGCGCACAATCGGTCTATACCTAAGGTTTTTGGGGTTGAGTAATCGTTCTGTATCGGTACAGCGGTATCGGAGTCAACCATAAATACGCTGTGAGATTGGCAGAATTCGATGATTTCTGAAGGTAAATTGACCACAGACGATAATGAAACTTGGTCCTTGTGGTGAAAATTCAAAAGTACTCGCAGTGTATCAAGGTCAGTTTCAGGAATCATTCCTGATTCTAGCACATTCCTGCCGTCAAAACGCGCCCATTTTATTCTAGAGTTTCCTATGTCAACGGCCAAGTGCATTGCAAACAAAGGTACCATGGATATAAGCAAGTTTAAAATTGAGTAATCAGAATTCGAAATATTTTTACATTTGCAGCCCTCAAAACGAGGTACCAT
>JAGYJL010000077.1 GCA_018402015.1 Flavobacteriales bacterium
TTGTGTTGAAGCTTGCGCCCATACCACCGTACTGTTCTGGAACTGTAATTGCCAACAGACCAAGCTCGCCTGCTTTGTCCATCAGACCTTTCATCAGACCTTCTTCCATAGAATCGATACGATCCAAGTTTGGAGATACTTCCTGCGCGATGAAATCCTTGCAAGTTTGTGCGATCATCAATTGCTCTTCTGTCCACTCTTCTGGAGTGAAAACATCTTGAAAGCTCGTTTCTCTAACCAGCCACTCACCACCTTGGAGCGCCTTTTTTTCTACTGTTTCCATTTTATGAAATTTGATAATTAGTCAATTTGATTATTTGATGATGAAACCGATTCGGAAAGCGAATTATCGCATTTGTGGATCATCTCATCATCAAATCGATTTTACATCATTTCGAATATACCCGCAGCACCTTGGCCTGTTCCCACACACATGGTCACCATTCCGTATTTGCCGCCTGTTTTCTTCAATTCGTTCATCATTTGAACTGTTAGTTTTCCACCAGTACAACCAAGTGGGTGACCGAGCGCAATAGCACCACCGTTCACGTTCACTTTCGAATCGTCTAACCCAAGCGTGCGAACCACAGCAAGAGATTGAGAAGCGAAGGCCTCGTTCAATTCAATAATGTCCAATTGATCTTGTTTCAATCCAGCTTGTTTCAATGCGGCCGGAATAGCTGTAATTGGGCCAACTCCCATTTCGCGTGGTTCCAAACCAGTTACAGCATAACTCACAACTCGGGCAATCGGTTCAACGCCCAACTCTTTTAATTTCTTTTCTGACACCACCATGACAAAAGCAGCACCGTCTGAAGTTTGAGAAGAGTTACCTGCAGTTACCGATCCGCCTGTTTTAAACACTGGGCGAAGACCTGCCAAAGCCTGAAGCGAAGTTCCTTTACGTGGACCTTCATCTGTATCAACCACATACGAACGCTCAGCACGTTTCTCATTGGCATCCAGATAAACCTCGTTCACAGTTATCGGAACGATGTCATCTTTGAATCTTCCGCTTGCAATGGCGGCCAAGGCACGATCGTGCGAGCGGACAGAGAATATATCCTGATCCTCGCGGCTGATGTTGTATTTCTCAGCAACCTCTTCGGCAGTCAATCCCATTCCCCAATACCAATCAGAATGGTATTTGGCCACTTTATAATTTGGCGTCACGGTCCAACCACCAAAAGGCATTGGGCTCATGCTTTCCACTCCGCCTGCAATAATGCAATCGGCCATTCCGGCATTGATCTTTGCTGCCGCCATGGCAATTGTTTCCAGACCAGACGAACAGTATCTGTTCACGGTAACTCCAGGAACCTTGACGGTATCCAATCCCATTAAAGAGATCATTCTACCGATATTAAGACCAAGTTCTGCTTCTGGCGTGGCGCAACCGGCCATTACATCATCAATCGTGTCTTTATCTAAGTTTGGAACAGATGCTACCAGATGTTTTATCACATCTGCGGCTATGTCGTCTGGGCGGGTGAATTTGAAAACTCCCCTTGGTGCCTTACCAACTGCCGATCTGAATCCTGCTACAATGTATGCGTCCATTTTACTTAATGTTTATCGTTTGATTCTTTTGTTCTTCTTGTTTTTTGAGCTCCTCTATAGAAACTCCATTCTTTGCCACGAGCACTCCATCTTTATAGGTGTAGGTGTATTTGAGGTCGCCAAAAGAGTTGTAGTACTTCCAATCGCCATCTTTAAAGCCATTCTTGTACGAACCTTCTGAGCTGATCTCTCCTGAGTTATGGTAATACTTGACCCAGTAACCTGTGCGCTTGTTCCGCTCATATTCGCCTTCCATTTTGGTGGCGCCTGTGTAGTAGAACTTACGGTATTCACCATGCTTTTTGCCATCGTAATACTCGGCCTGCTCCATGAGTTCTCCTGTGTGAGGATAGTATCTGGTTGACATGCCGTGTTTCTTGTCATTTTGATATTCGATCTCTGCAATAAGCAATCTTGAAGCGGAGTAGAGTTTCCAAAGTCCTTGCTTGCGGTCAAATTCATCACGCTCGTTACGGTGCTTTTCCTTGTAGGGAGCGAACTTCGGACGATCTGACGACTGACCGAAAACCCCGAAAGATGCGGTTGAAAGCATAAGTATGACGAGATATTTCGCAATGCTGTTGGACATGGTTTTCCTTTGCTCTTGTACAAAGGAAAGGATCAGTTTCTAAGTGGTCTTCCAGTGGTTACCAGGCTCTGCATCCTTTCCATCGACTTTTTGGTCATGGCAAGTTTCAGGAACGCCTTTCTTTCCAAACCAAGTAGGTATTGCTCAGATACTTCTGTTGCTGCAGAAAGGTCGCCTCCTGCCAACACATAACCGAATTCTTCAGAAATTATTCTGTCGTGTTCAGAAATGTACTTGGCGCTTTCCATGCTTCTTGCACCTGCAACAAAGATCCAAGACCTTTTGCCCTAGAACTTTAATATCTGTTCTTTCTACTGGTTGAGAATAACCTTGCTCGTGCATTCAATTACTGCACGTTTCGCCCTGGCAATTCTTCTTTCAGAATTAACACACACTTCATCAATTCTTCGGAAGATGCCCAATTCAAAGCTTCTTCTGCCGATGTAGCAACCTTGGCCATACCAACAGTCGGAAACGCTCTCTGGGGCTGGAAGCTCAAGTTGTCTTTCTGGAAATCGTCTGAAGCTCTCAAAGCCATTTCTTTAGAACCAGCTCCGGCAGGAATAACGCCTGCACGAATTCAACCAATCCGATGTAGGTTCTGCGGCTGCGATCACTTTATCTGAATGCAGACAGATCTCGCAACCGCCACCCAAGGCCATTGCGTGAGGAGCAGAAACAACCGGAATAGAAGAGTAACGGATTCTCATTACCGTATCTTGGAAGGCTTTTACAGCCATATCCAATTCTTCCACTTCCTGCTGTGCAGCAAGCATGAAGATCATTCCCAGGTTGGCACCGGCCGAGAAGTTCTCGCCATTGTTGGCAATCACAACGCCTTTCCATTTGGCATCGCCTTCGGCTAGATCAATGGCTTTATTGATTCCTTGGAGGATCTCACTTCCGATGGTGTTCATCTTCGTGTGGAATTCCAAGTTCAGAACGCCATCGCCAATATCGAAAATGGTTGCTCCGCTGTTGCTCCAAACAACGTTTGTTTCGCGAAGGTTGTCCAAAATGATAAGGTCCTCCGTTCCAGGAACAACCTTGTATGACTTGGATGGAATATCGTAGTACATTTTCTTTCCATCCTTAACAGAATAGAAGGTGCTGCAACCGGCAGCAAGCATGTCGTAAACCCACTGAGCAGGTTTCTTTCCAGCTGCTTCCATAAGTTTTGCAGTTTCTGCAACACCCAGCGCGTCCCAAGTTGCAAATGGACCTAGTTGCCAACCGAAACCAGCTCCAAGAGCATCATCGATCTTATATAGATCATCCGTTATCTCAGGAATTCTGTTCGATACATATTGAAACAATCCGTAGAAGGCTTTTCTGTAGAATTCACCTGCTTTGTCGGTTCCGCCAGCAAGAATTTTCATTCTAGCTTTCAAGTTATCTTCCGCTTTCGCAGCCTTCAACGTTGGGAAATCAACCTTGGCAGGCTCTTGATATTCCATAGTTTTCAGGTTCAGTTCAAGGATTGTTCTTCCTTCTTTTTTGAAGAAACCTTGTCCTGATTTAGAACCTAACCAACCATTCTCGGTCATTTTAGAGATGTACGATGGCATGTCGAATGTTGCTCTTGCCTCATCATCTGGGCAATTGGCTTTTAAACCACCAGCAACAAGTACAAGCGTGTCCAATCCAACCACATCACATGTTCTGAACGTAGCAGACTTCGCGCGGCCCAAGATCGGTCCGGTCATTTTATCTACCTCAGTAACTGTAAGGTCCATTTCTTCCACCAAGTGGAACAATGCTTGGATGCTGGCAACTCCAACACGGTTGGCGATAAACGCTGGCGTATCCTTACAAAGTACCATTGTTTTTCCAAGGAAACGGTCACCGTAATCCATCAAGAAATCAACGACTGCTTGATCCGTTTTTGCCGTTGGAATGATCTCCAACAATTTCAGGTAACGTGGTGGGTTGAAGAAGTGCGTTCCGCAGAAATGCTTCTGGAAATCTTCGCTTCTACCTTCCAACATTTGGTGGATCGGAATACCTGAAGTGTTTGAAGTGATCAATGTTCCTGGTTTGCGGTATTTCTCCACATTCTCAAAGACCTGCTTCTTAATGTCCAAACGCTCAATCACAACCTCAATGGTCCAATCGCAATCAGCAATTTTCGCCATGTCATCCGTAAAGTTTCCAGTCTTAATGCGGTTGGCATACGACTTCTTGTAGAGTGGATTTGGGTTCGATTTGATGGCAAATGCCAAAGCATCGTTCACAATTCTGTTTCTAACTGCAGGATGATCTGTTGTCAATCCTTTTGCCGCTTCAGCAGCGTTCGGTTCTCTTGGTACGATGTCGAGTAGAAGGACTTCCACACCAACATTTGCAAAGTGGCACGCAATCCGCGAGCCCATCACTCCAGAACCAAGTACTGCTACTTTTTTAATAGTTCTCTTCATGTTACTTATTGTTGACTTATTCCGTTAATATTCACTTTTCGGAGAATGTATCGACTTTTTTGTCGATTATCTCATTGATTGTATTGTCGTTTCAAAGAACACGTCCAATTTCTCAGAAGGAACAAGGTCTCTTACTGCTTTGTTGAAAGCAACCACTGATTTTGGCCACTCCTGCTGCTGCCCTGGTTAAAAGATCATAACTGTCTGTCTGATGGGTCTGCCTCAGGTACAAATAGCCTTATCTTCCAGGAGCTGTATCCAGTTAAATCCATAGAGGCTCCATGTCATGCAGGCGTGCAATCTTGGTCGCCAGTTCCTTTTCCGCGTCAATGTTCAGGAAGTACAAAACCTGAAGCTGTGCCAAATGCTGCAAATTCGTAGAATAAAGTCGGGAAATGGCATGCCATGTGGCTTCGGTAGTAAACACAGCCAATTTCTTCCAGGGACGGAGATGACGTTTTGAGCCACGACCATGAATGGGAGAAATAGTATGCGTGCATACCAAATGCTGAAACTATTATGCATGCGTTTTCTTTAGACAGTAATAAGTTGCTTGATTTTGTAGATATTCTCAAATCAACTCTGCTAATGTGATCATTTTGGATTAATAAAGTATCGGAGGTTTGCATGACACGTTTGAAGCTCAAAATGAGCCTTATAAGGTAAAACTTGAGTGAACGTATATTGTATATCTAAAATCAATATTACCTTTGTTTCAATTTTTACATGATTGACAAAGAAGAAGGATTGTGACATCAGAAGTAAAGAAGGAAATCTTCAAAAGGCATGTATCTGAATGCAACACTGGCAGTACAGCATAACGGCTTCTGCCTCTCACCGCATCATTTTGATGAGTTACCTCGAAAGAACCCGAAAGGATTTCGGTACTCAAAAGTACCACTTGACCTTTTTGTATAGTAAAGAAGAAGTTTGTTGACTTACCTAAAGAATCAGGATATTGAAAAATATCATGCTGACCAAGAACTTAACTGGAAAGAATTACTTGTTAAGGATAAGTTGAAAATAAAGAACAGGCTGATTGCCTTTTCTTATTTAGACGCCATTTTTATATAAAGGATAGAAAAGAAAATAAATAGACAAATAAAGAGGTAAATGAAAGCAATTCAGGCGAATTAAAACAACAATTGATGTGTAATAAAATGTTAATGTACATTGAAATAGGTCACATTGTATGAAATGATGGCGCTGTAATAGTAAGAGCAGGAAACTGCATGTTAATGGCAAACCGTGGTTTCCTAATGTTGGAGCCAAAGAAGGAATGACTTGCCGTTGTCAGTTGATTATCAAGAGAAATGGCTATGCCAGTGCCTCTGGTGATTTTTGCGAAGCGCGACTATCACCGTGGTAGATCGGTCTGCTGATTGGCTGACCGAGCATTGCGCCCGATGTTCCAACAATGCTCAGGAAGTTCGTGGTTATCATCAACCTTATCTCTCACGATGATGAGGTAATGCCAGATGCAGCATGATTAATAAAGTGCCGCCACATCGTAGGTATTGATACCCTTGAGGTCCTATTTCAGAAGTACGTGTTGCATTGATTTGATGGAAATGTAGTGAACCCATCAAAATCAGCTTTAGCTAACACATGATGTGATGATTATGCTGGAACTGCAGCTGAGCATCACCATGGTTACATGAAATGAAGATACTCAGAAAAGACTGATAATGAGGTACCCGTGCTGGCTATTAGCCACAAGAAGCAAATTAGCACAATCTGGCAAATCAAGTTGAGAAGTCGAAAGTAAAGCGTGAATATTCTCACGAGAAGAACGATGAGGTTTTCGCTAAAAGTATATGATTTCTACATCCATCATCTACATATGAAAATCAGGTTCTGCAAAGCAAGAGCGTTCTGATAAATTGAATTTATCAGCATTCATTGCAAACTCTTCAAAGAAGAGCAGAATTATCATTGTTGGAGATACTTGGTATGCCTAAAAGAAACAGTGTGTTCTTACCGTTATTTGGTTTGGATGGTCGTAAAACCGATGAGGTACGTGGAATTTGGTCTGAGGTTGATTACATCCCATCTGCACACGGTTCTTCCATCTTTACAAGAGGTGAAACGCAGTCGTTGACCACACACCTTTGTAAAGTTGGATGAGCAAATGTGTTATAGTATGCACGGAAGAATCGATAATTTCTATCATAATTGTGAATTTCCCTCCGTTTTTAACAGAGAGCTCTGCTCTCAGCGAGGAGTTGGTCGTAGAGACTGGTCTGAAACTTGGTGAGAGAGTAGAAAAAGCGCTCTAAAGATAATGCTTTATAAGAACTGTGTTGTTTCTATATCTTGAATCTGAAATACTCACCATAGTAACAGTTTGCAGGTCTGGGCTTATATGATGGATGCTGTGCACATCAAAGGCAGTTTCCAGCTGCTGCTGGACTTATTCAAGATGAAGGAAAATATGCCATTCTTTCAGATATTCTTGGAGACGAGGATTTCTTGGGAGATATGGACTTCAAAGTAGCTGGAACCAAAGATGGAATCACTGCTGTTCAAATGGACATGAAGGTTGATGGACTTCCTTACGAAGTTCTTGCTGAAGCATTGAACCAAGCAAAAGAAGGCCGTCTTCACATCTTGAACGAGATGAACAAGACGATTTCTGAAGCCAAATCTGACTTCAAACCACATGCTCCACGTATCGTTGCAATGGTTATTCCTAAGGATATGATCGGAGCGGTTATCGGACCTGGAGGAAAGATCATCCAAGAGATGCAAGCCGTTACTGGTGCTACCATCAACATCGAAGAAGTAGATGGAATGGGACACATTCAGATCATGGGAACAAACAAGGAGTCTGTTGAAGGTGCCGTTAGCCGAATCAAAGCAATCACTGCTGTTCCTGAAATTGGCGAAGTTTACAAAGGACGTGTGAAGAACATCATGCCGTTCGGAGCTTTCGTTGAGATCATGCCAGGAAAAGATGGTTTGCTTCACATATCTGAAATTGAGCACAGAAGATTGGAGAAAGTTGAGGAAGTGTTGAAAGAAGGCGATGAGATTGAAGTGAAATTGATCGCTGTAGATGAGAAGACAGGCAAGTTGAAGCTTTCAAGAAAAGTTCTTCTTCCAAAACCAGAAAAGAACGAAGCGTAATTCACGATTCTGTTGATATAAAAGCCCCGTTTACTTCTGGTAGACGGGGCTTTTTGTTTTACTCCCAAACTGCAATAAACCATATCTTTGAAAAGTTACAACGGTTAATTCAAAACCATGAACAAGATAATTCACATTGAAAGAAACCCCAACATCATGTTGGGTAAGCCAATTATTAAGGGTACACGGATTACTGTTGAGCTCGTGATGCGCAAGTTAGCAAGTGGCTATTCGATTCCAGACCTACTCGAAAGCTATCCAAATTTGACTAATGAACAAGTTTTAGCAGCATTTACCTATGCTGCGGATATGATTGCTAATGAAGAGATCATTGAAGCTGCTTGATCGTTGCAGACGAGAATATTGACCAAACTCTCATTGACTTTCTGAGGCGCAGGGATTTTGAAGTTTATTCTATTCGGGAAAATCACGCTGGAATTTTAGATGCCGAGGTCATTTAGATTGTCATGTCCAAAAAAGGAGTGCTCCTTACCGAGGATAAAGATTTTGGAGAACTTGTTTTCGCGCACGGAATAATTGGTGTGGCTGTTGTGTTCTTACGTTTTCATAAAACTGAAATAGAAGAGATTCAACGAAGGTTGCTTGTAGTTTTGACCGATTATTATCCCAAAAAGGAAAATTTCTTTATCACCATTACCAACAGCAAGACTAGACTCACAAAACTTTAAAATGCCGATTATAGCCCCATCTCTTTTAGCCGCAGATTTCACCAAGCTGGGTGAGGAAATTGAAATGATAAATAGGAGTGAGGCCGATTGGCTTCATGTGGATGTGATGGATGGCGTTTTTGTGCCGAACATCTCATTCGGAGAACCTGTTATGAAGCCGCTGAAGAAAATTTGCAAGAAGCCTTTCGATGTGCATTTGATGGTGATAGATCCTGACCGATACTTGCAGTACTTCAAAGAGTGTGGGGCAGATATTCTAACAGTTCATTATGAAGCTTGCACACATCTTCACCGCACCATCGGTGCCATTAAGGAATTGGGAATGAAAGCGGCTGTGTCACTAAATCCGCATACTTCGGTTTCTCTTTTGGAAGATGTGCTTCCTGAGTTGGATATGGTACTGATCATGTCCGTCAACCCTGGTTTTGGTGGACAGAAATTCATTGAAAACACCTACGAAAAGGTTCGGAAACTGAGAGCGATGGCAGATCAGGTCAATCCAAATCTGATCATTGAAGTGGATGGTGGCGTGAACTTGGAAAACGCACCAAAACTCGTTGCGGCTGGTGCCAATGCATTGGTAGCAGGTAATGCCGTGTTTAAAGCTGAAAATCCAGAAGCGGTTATTGCTGGGTTGAAGAAAGCTTAAGCTTTCCATCTACGTAATCCTGCAAGTAGCTAAAATATTCGGTCAGTTGGCCGTTTGCGCTATCGTAGCGCGTTCCAGTATATTCTCAGAATCTTCTCTAAAAAACAAAGGAATGACCTTGTCTATCAGATCCTGACCGTCCTGAAGCATCTTTCGGTGCCGCAGGGAAGATTATCAACTGCCATGATGGTGATGCTGTTTTCCCGGTGTACGGGTCCGGCCTCTTTACCCGTTGTTCTGTCATAGCCATAGATCGGGTCAGCAATTGTTGACGGACGAAGTGTAGTGGGCTGGAACCTTTGATGTCGCAGGTGATGTCTGCAATTACTTTCACGTTAAAATCATCAGACCTTGTCTTCTTCCCGTGAAGAAGTGAGCAGATTTGTTGTCCCAAAAGTGAGCGGAGATAAAGATATCTGCTACGTTGGTGAATTTAGTGAATATGTTCGTCAAACAGTGCTGTCTTTTACGAAATTCAACCGTCAACTGGCGGTTTTCCGTCCTTTTCGTGATAACTGAGAATATCAGCATTGCAGTAAACTGGCTCGTCAAATTCTTAGTTCAGGAATTCTGGAATGGAAACCTGACGGATGCCTGCCTCATTCAATGTTTCCTTGGCTCCGTTGGCCACTTTTCCTCCTCCCGAAATGATGATCTTGGCGTTTCCAATCTTTATCTTTTTCATCTCCCGACCCATTTCTTTCATGTCGGCACAGAGATGAGCAGGCTTCATTTCGAACTTTCCGTAGCGTTTTCCGTGGGCGATGAGTGCGTTGTAAGCACCTACAATTCCCGCATACCGGCCAAAACCCAAAACGCGAGCTCCGTTAGAATAGGTGAGGGTTTCGTAATCGATGAGGCGGACTTTCTTCTTCAGTACTTCTCGAAGCAGGTCGCGATTGTAGGGTTGCTTCTTAATAGTGTGCGAGAAGAAAAGCATGGTTTTTCCTTCGGCAAGCATTTCGTACTTCACTTCTTTTACCCCGAAAATGACATCGCAATCGTTGATAGCATCAACCAACTCAATTCCCGCATTAGCATATTTCTCATCGGTGAAACAACGGATTGGGCTTCGCTGAACTTTGATTTCCAATTCTGGATACGTTCCATGGAGATGTTTACAATGCTCTGGTGTAAGTGCTACTCGTTTGTCTGGTGGCGTTTTGCCTTCTTTGATTATGCCGATCTTCATGCCGCGAATTTAGGATTTACGAACGGAGGTCTATATCTGCGTGACGGTTGTTGTTTTCGTTGATAGCAAATGCCGAATCTGCAATCCTCGTATTCGGTGTGTCTATATTGATGTTCGGAACACGCTCCACATAACTTGTTTCCAGACTGATGTGCCCGAATTCCTCCGTTACCTTCCCACGTAGTTTGTAAATACCAGACCCACGAAACGGATAGCGCGTAGCCACTTCAGGAAACTGAACGCTATTGATCCATTGTCCTTCCAAATCGATGAGATTTCCGAAGGTCATGTACTTGCCATCGCTGGTGTGCGTGCCGCGAATGTGCACTCGGTATCCGATAATCTCCACCGTTTCGTTCACGCGCTGATGAATTTCAGCTGCGGTTGTGGTCGGCAATCCCTTTCGGTCAATCAAATCGAAAGGTGAAATGGTGACAGGGAAACCAAGCAGTTCAATTTCATCATACGCGTTTTCGAGTTCGTGATACCAGAGTTCGGGAAGTCTGAACTCCTTTGCTTCGGTATCGAAAAGCTTCTTTTCGGGTTTAGAAACCTTGGTATGACCGAGTAGAAAATGGGCATCCCAAAGCAGCGCCTTTTTATCCAAACCAGTAAAACGAAGTGCGCCAATTCGAATGAGAATTCGCAACTGTTCCAGTGAGATGGGAACG
>JAGYJL010000078.1 GCA_018402015.1 Flavobacteriales bacterium
GTCTTGAGGATGTTTGCTCCTTGGTCTTCTTCTCCTGATTTGGGTTTGAGGTCGTACACATGTGTAAAAGCAGTTCTGCCCAAGGCATCAGTCACTTTTTTGAGGTTGCCTCGGATGTCGAACTGGTATTGCATTACTACCTCATCGGCTGTGGTCGCTCCGTTGCGGTCAACGGTTTTGATGGTTCTGCCTAGTGGGTCGAGGAGGCTGCTGCTGGGGGTCCAATGGTGGGTAGCAGGTACTCCGCTGCCACTTGGATGTGTCCGTGGGGCAAGGTCGTTGGCATCGAAGGTGTAGCTTTCCCATGGGGTAGAGGCATACATCGAAGGGATGCCGATACTGTTCAACTGTACGCCTGTAATGGTCTGTGGGGTTCCGAAAAGTACCCATTGCTCGGTGGCATCGGGGTTGACGGTGCGCACCACCTGTCCGCGCGGGTCGTAGTACATCCGTACCTTCTTGGCGCGTTGTATGTATTGTGGGTTGGGCAATTATTGCTTGTTCTTCAATATTTGCAGTCTTTTTCTTGAGCGTTTTCTGTTCAAAGCGTTTGTATTTTCAAACCAAAACACACAGTTGAAACCATATGCTGGATTGTAGATTCTAAGGTTGTCTGTAGAGATCATCGGTAGAGGGGGATGGGAGAACCTCAAATTCCTCAACCTTAACAACCCATTCATCAGGATTATACTTATTGTTTCCCCAATTCTTGGGTAAAAGTCCTAGTTGTTGGAGAAAACCCATTGGGTATCGTTGACGATTTGCCAATTCGTAGTCCATTTGTTTATCCTTTTCTCTGATTAGCAAAACATCATCATCTCCAAACTTGAACTCTTCTTTTATATGCCGATCAGGTAATCCGAAATCGCCTGGATGTCTTTGGATATATGGGTCTGATTTAAAGTAATAAGGACTTCTGCCGCTGAGGATTTGCACATTTCTAATAACGCGATTGTCGTTTAAGAAAACATCAACCCAAAGCTCCTGCGGCCAATCAAATTCCAATTCTTGAAGCAAGCCCCAAACTAGGTGACTACCAGGAAACTGTTTTTTATCTCTCAATAGATCCTTATCCATATTAAAACCCAGTCAAAATTCCTTGAAGTTTCCCATTGAAAGTAGTGCCTATTTTCTTAGCGTTGCTGATGTGTGACCAACTTGTACGATACATTTGGAAACCACCCCCCATCGCGTGACCCATTCTTCCCGCTTGTCCTTGTAAGTAAAACCCTCTTAAAGTAGCAGAATGGATTGTGTAGGACTGATAACCACCAGCTGGGACACCGCTGTAACTTAGAGCAAACCTCTGATAAACATTACTCGAACCAAAAACCAACTCGTTTGTCGAATAAGCAAATCCATTGTGCGCATCTCCGCCATACTTTAACACGTTTCGCCCCAATGTAAATCTCAATTCACTGGTACCCCAATGCCTAAAAGTATGCGACACTAACATCTGTTCTCCTGCTTCTCCAATCACTGCTCTTTGAGCCAAGAACGTTCCTGCTGATCTTGACGCCCCACTAAATATTGCATTTATTGGACCAGTTAAGCCAGTATATACGAATGCCATAAACAAACCACCCGCTGGGTTGGCCTGAAATCGATCTCCTGCTGTAGAGACGCGATAATCCATTACCATCGACTTGAACTCAGGAGATAACGACTTGTTAGAGAGAACTTGCCCAACAAATTCGCTATCTCCAAACTTGATAGCGCTCCAGAACTGATGGGATTTAACAGCTTTTTCATCAACCTTCCTTAAATCAAAACTTAAACTTACTGATGTGTTGTCGCTGGGTAAAGAGGAACTAGAACTTGCCGAAACCGTAGCTTCTTCATGAAGAAATGTCCGATTTGTAATGTCGATTTCGGAAGCTGGAATATTTGGAAGGTCAGAGATATTTGTGACCTGCTTTCCATTTACTTCGGCAGGCGCCCCACCTCCTTGAACACTTTCTTTGGAACTACCTTTTTGGTTTCCATCAATGTCCTTGTCATTGATTGGATTGTTTTCCGAATAGTTATATGGAGATAGCTGGGCAAATCGTTTGGCCAAGGCATCCACAGATATAAACCTACACGTCCAAGCCGAGTAGTATCGGGCACCGTAGTAATACAGGCCGCTTTCAAGGTCTTTTTCTTTGCCTACGTAACGATAACGTTTCTTGGAGAAGGTTCTCAGACTGCTGTCTCCGAACGGGTAGTACTCCTCGCGGTCTATCACCGCGCCTGTGCTGTAATTCAACCTTGCATTCGAGGAGCCGAGGTGATCGTCCAAAACATAGAACGTATCCTCGGTAATGTCATCAGGGAATGAAGTTCCTACTCTCCGTTGCGCTATCCTGCTCTTGTCGTCCATTACGTGCAGGTAGTTCTTCTCGTACGTGTCGCTGGCTGTTTCCTTCTTGTGGTACTCGAACACACCGTCTATGTAAACCGTGCCCTCCCAGTTGGTGCTGGAGGTTCTGACCAGCTTCTTTACTCTATTGCCTGACGCATCATAGAGATAGTGTGCGTAAATGGTCGGCTCTGAGGTTCCGGTCTGGTTGTAGTAGCAGCGCAGTTGGTCGGAGTGATCCCACTCGTAGTTTCTGGTGGTTCCTGCCATTATCTGATTTCCATTACTGTCGTAGGTGTAGGCCTCTATGGTAACGGCACCTCCCGTTTCAATCTCTTCAAGTCTGTTCTTTCCGGTCTCGTAGCTGAAATTGCGCGTAAAACTGTTGCCAGAGGCACTGTGGGCCATGCTCTGGATGTTGCCCATCTTGTCGTAGGCATAGTTTCGTGTGTAGCTCCTTACATTATTGGCATTCGGATTCGAGCTTGGCTCGTCAGGGTAATTGTCCAGCCTGGGAGAGGTCGTATATGTGTAATCGTTCTGATTCTGCGTGTTGCTTTCCCTTCCCGAGGCAGACAATAACCTGTTCAAAGGGTCATAGGAGAAGTTCCTGTCCAACGCATCGGCACCAAGTTGCGAACCAGTAATGCCGCAGTCCGTCCTGCGTTCCCTTCTTCTGATGATGTTGCCGTTCAGGTCGTAGTCAAAGCCGATGTCCTGTCGGTTGGTGCCGCTGGCGTACTCAAATGTCCAAGGAGTTAACGGGTCCGTATCATACTTCTCACTTTTCATTCGTGACAGGCGGAACGTATCGGCATCGTAGGTGTAGCGCGTCATTACATTATTGCCGAAAGCAATGAGCAGCCTCTGGCCCTTGGCATTGTAGGCAATGTGCTCCACGTAGGTGTCCCCGTCCATGGTCACTTTCTCTAACGCTCCCGCGTTATTGTAGGTGGGTATGAGTTCCTTGCGTTCAGTGTCCTCATCTTCTGGGTACACCATCTTCTTCATGCGGTTAAGCGCATCGTATTCCATATCGGTGATGTACTCACCTTCAAGTGCTGAACTACTGTTCCAATCTACTCGGAAAACGGGCACTTCCCAATCTGTGGGTGCTGGGTCGAAAACGGCCTTTATCTCGCTGTCGGCAATTACCTCGCGTTTCTTCTGGAGTACATTGCCCTTAAAGTCGTATGCCTCCAAGGTTATCAACCCTGCCTCATCATAATGCTGGTAGAGTTTGCCGAGGTGGTTGGTGGTTTCAGGATTTGCAGGGCCATCGGTGGTATCATCCCCGTAGATCAGCTTTTGCCTCAAGGTGACATCTTCACCCGCATTGTCCTTTGCCCAGATGTGGGTGGGTCGGTTCAGTTCATCATAGCCATGCAGAATGAGTGCGCCTTTGGCATCGCGCAGTTCGGTTGGGCGGAAGGCGGCATCGAAAAGCGCGGTCTTGGTGCCGCTGTCGATGTGGGTGGTCTTGAGGATGTTTGCTCCCTTGTCCTCTTCACTCTCTCCCTTGGGCTTGAGGTCATACACATGGGTGAAGGCAATCCTATCCAGTGCATCGGTCACCTTTAGTAGGTTGCCACGCATGTCAAATTCATATTGCATGACCACTTCATCGGCTGCTTGGCTTCCGTTGCGGTCAACGGTTTTGATGGTTCTGCCCAGTGGATCAAGGAGGCTGCTGCTGGGGGTGTTCCAATGGTTGCTGCTACCTGTGCTTTCTACAGGGTGGGTTCTGCCTCCAAGGTCGTTTGCATCATAGCTGTAACTCTCCCAAGGGGTTGGGCCTCCATTGCTTGTGCTGTTCGGTTTTGGCAGGCCGAGTGCATCGGTGGTAAGGGTGCTGACATTACCGGGTTTGCCGAATACCACCCATTGCTCCGTACTATCTGGATTGACGGTACGCACCACCTGCCCACGTGGGTCGTAGTACATCGTTACCTTCTTGGCGCGTTGGAGATATTGCGGGTTGGGCATAGGTAGAACTTATCAGTTTTGAATGTACGTAGCCAACGACAATGGAAAAAGCCTGTTTTACGCCATTTTTGAACAGAATAGGTCTTCAGTTCACTCCATTTTGGGGTTTCCCAAATTCCGACCAAAAGGGTCGATTGAGATTATCCTCTACATTTTAAGTTCGAACACAGAAAACCGATTTCTGGAAGTACCAAATAGAATAATCCGTGAGCCGTCCAATTCCGCGATATACTTGTTCGGCCAAAATGCACTAAACTCTCCCATCAACAAGCTATCGTCTTTAAAGGGGTTCGGATAGATGCTCCGCTTAATGATGGATAGCCGATGCCTGTCTACAATAAGAACTTCTATTGATTGCGAGTCACCGAGGAGTATCACCAAATTAGAATTCCATTCACCAAGAATCTTAAAGGTATCGTATCCATTGGCATTTTCTATTACTGTTTGAGCCCTGTGTTCCTTTTCATTTATCGTTTTAATCAAACATTGGCCACTAGAATCATGATCAACAAACAACAGAACCAAACAGGAGTCTGGAAACAAATAGAAATCCCAATCTATATAAGGGTTGATGTAATCAACGGAATCAAGTACTCCATCCGTATCTAAGAATACCCCGTTGGAATTATAAACAATATTCGACCTACAAGATTTAAAACGAACCCCTGTATTTCCTATTGATTTTCCATCCGCGTTATCAAATGAATGAATAGCATAAGACTCAAAAGAAGAATAATACCATTGACCTGAAGACAATTCTGCAATAAAATCGGGAGAGTGTGACGTATTTCTAGAACTCAACGCTTTATTGTTCTTCATATCGACACAGACAATTTTATCCTCGGCTCTATTGGGTATATAGATATAAGACCCCTCGACTTGAATTGACAATGGACATAGTTTACCTAGATCATTATCTGAACCTGAAACAAACCGAAGCGAAAGAGAATCTGAGAAAACATCGCTCATCGGAATCTCAGCGATTGATTTCCAGTTTGATGGATTAGGAGGTGTTTCCTGTTCGGGGTGACTTATACACCCGTCAAACATAACAGCGATTATCAACGCAAGAATGGACGTTTTCATTTACTGAGTTCTAATTAGGAGTCCAAAAACCCTTGAACCCTCCACTTCCCCAAGTACTTTCCGACTGAAGTGAATTGTTCGAGTCCAAATCTACACTTCCGATTTTTGGGCCGCTTAGTCCCATATGCGCAAAGTACACTTTCCCATTTTTCATCTCAGTCACAAGTGCAACGTGCCCTCCCCACATCATAATGTCTCCTGGTTTCGGGTTATCCTTTCTATATGTATTATTAGAATCTAACCCTGCAATATCTTCCCGCATCTTAGCAGTATAATCACCCGTAAACAAATCTCCTTGTCCAGCCAACCTCAAAATTGTTGTCACCGCTGAAGAACAATCAGCATAATCAACGTTCAAACCAAATTCACGGTTTGGTTTGCTATACTTGGTTCCGTGACCAATGTAATTGGTTATAACTTTTTTTGCCGCAGTTACGCGGTCGGCTGCAAGGTCTTTCTTTGAGTTAGCGTCACTGAGAATAGCTGAGAGCGTAAACTTCTCAAGCCACGCTTCCACCTTCTCCTGCATTATTGCCTCATTATTATTGGATCCTGAATTTTCTACAACCAAGATATTGTCGGAACCAACCACATTGGCCGAAGCCTGACCAATCGGTGCTTGAATGGAATCTGATTCCACTTCAATGGATATATTGGCTTCTTCCACAGGGTTTATGGTGTCCGATTCAACTGTAGAATTCGGTGGAGCCGCATTTAAATCAATTTCCGTCCCCACCATTGGAATGTTCTGGCGAATAGGTCCAGTGTTTTCATCAATATTCCCATTTGATTGACTAGGCTCGCCATTTTCCTCCAACCCGTCAATATCAATTTTATTGATAGGTTTATTTCCAGCATACTGGAACGGTGTATAAAAAGCATAGTCTCTAAACAACGGATCCACACTAACAAACCTACACGTCCAAGCCGAGTAGTACCTCATGCCATAGTTGTAAAAACCACTTTCCTCGTCCCTCTCCTTCCCATTGTATTTGTAGCGCTTCTTGGCATAAGAGGAAAAAGACGTTTCACCGAACGGATAGTATTCTTCCTTTTGAATATTGGCCCCGTTGGTTTTCAGTTCTGAGACTGAGTTTCCTAAGTGGTCTGCAATCACATACTTGGTCGCATCAGTCGTGTCTCCAAAGTCATCTCCCTCGCGCACCATTGCTATCCGGCTCTTATCATCCATAACGTGGCTGAGTGATTGTTCATCTATGCCGTCTGTTAAGTACTCATAAACGCCATTAATGTATGATGTACTTGTGTATGAGCCACCATCATTTCTAACGAGTTTCTTCACTCGGTTACCACCCGCATCGTACAGATAATGGGCGTATTTGGTAACGGTGCCGCCATCGTCTATGAAAAAACAGCGCATCTTGTCGGCATGATCCCATTCCATGAAACGACTGGCATTCTCCTGTATCAGGTTGCCATTGGCATCATATGTAAAGTCATAGGTTGTTCCTCCGATTTTGACCTCATTCAATAGGTTGCTTGCTCCATAGTCTGCGGGTACAGTTCCGCCTCCTGTTGGGTTGAATATCCGGGTAAAACTGCTGTTTCCTGTATGCTGCAACTTCAGGATGTTGCCCATCTTATCGTACCGATAATTTTGGGTGTAGGCTGTAGTAATACTTTGGTCATTACTTCGGTAGCTATCGTCCCAAATAGGTGTGATGGTCGGGGCGTTTTCTCTTCCAGTAGCCTGTAGTAATCTGTACAAGGCGTCATATTGGAAGTTCCTGTCCAGTGCGTTGCTACCGCCCACACCGCAGTTGGTGGTGCGTTCGGTAGTAGTGACGATGTTTCCGCTCAGGTCGTACTGATAGCCCGTGTCCTGCTTCACGCTGCCAAGTGATGCGAACGTCCAGCCCGTCTGCGAGAAGGTCTCGCTACGCTGTCTCTTCAGGCGGAAGGTTTCGTCATCGTATGCGTACCGTGTCATCACCCCGTTGCCAAATGCGATGAGAAGGCGTTGTCCTTTCGCATTGTATGCAATGTGCTTCACAAAATTGGTTCCATCGAAATCCACGCTTTCCAAGGCGCCAGCACGGTTGTAGGTGGGTGTGGCGACTTTTCGGTCGGTGGCCACGTCTTCGGGGTAGGTTATCTGCTTCGGACGGTTGATGGCATCGAAGCTTGTGTCTGTTCTGAAATCCTCACTTCCGAGAATGGTGTCGGTGGATGCTTCCCAGTCCACGCGATAGCACTCAGGCGAGCCATCGAAGACACTCAATAGTTCCGTATCGCTGATGACCTTGCGCGTTTTGGCAAGAGGGTTTCCCTTGAAATCATATTCATCCAAGGTCACCTTTCCCGCTTCGTCATAGTGCTCGTAGAGTTTGCCAAGGTGGTTGGTGGTTTCAGGGGTGGCGGGGCCATCGGTTACATCATCTCCGTAGATGAGTTTTTGTCTCAAGGTGACATCTTCCCCTGCATTGTCCCGTGCCCAAATGCGGGTTGGACGGTTGAGCTGGTCATAGCCGTGCAGGATGAGTGCGCCTTTGGCATCGCGGAGTTCTGTAGGGCGGTAGGCGGTATCGAACAGGGCGGTTTTTGTGCCGCTGTCAATATGTGTTGTCTTGAGGATGTTGGCGCCTTGGTCTTCTTCTCCTGATTTGGGTTTCAGGTCATACACATGAGTAAAGGCGGTTCTACCCAAGGCATCGATCACTTTTTTGAGGTTGCCACGGATGTCGAACTGGTATTGCATAACCACTTCATCGGTCTGAGTCGTTCCGTTGCGGTCAACGGTTCTGATGGTTCTGCCCAGTGGGTCGAGGAGGCTGCTGCTGGGAGTGTTCCAATGACCACTACTGCCAGCATTTTCTACGGGATGGGTTCTGCCCCCAAGATCATTGGCATCGTAGGTGTAACTCTCCCATGGTGTGGGACCGCCATTGGTGGTGTTCTGTGGTTTGGGTATGCCCAGCGCGTTGGTCGTAAGTGTCGTGACATTCCCCGGTTTG
Source organism: Flavobacteriales bacterium (assembly GCA_018402015.1). Lineage (GTDB taxonomy): Bacteria > Bacteroidota > Bacteroidia > UBA10329 > UBA10329 > UBA10329. The sequence goes on from JAGYJL010000078.1 coordinate 8,389, forward strand.
CCGAACACGACCCATTGCTCGGTGCTGTCTGGATTGACTGTACGCACCACCTGACCACGTGGGTCGTAGTACATCTTTACCTTCTTGGCCTGTTGGAGATACTGGGGGTTGGGCATGGGCAGAATTTAACAAGTTTGAAAGTAGCCTTGGATGAACCTGAAGAAAATTCTGGTTTCAGCACATTTTTGAGCCGTTCAAAGCCTGAGATTCATCCTTGCCGATGATTTCCTGTTAAACGACATGCACGAAAACGTTTCCCATTCAAAATTTTCCCAATTTCCGACCTAAAACCACAGTATCCCAACGGTTGAAACCATGGGCTTGGTTTTCAGCTTACCATTAACTTTCATTTGACGTTTTCGATTATTAAGTCGGTATTAGAAAAGTCATCTAGTGCTTCTAGTTCCTTTTTAATGCGCTCGTCCCATTCTATCTGCTTCACCCGATTTTTTGAATGCCTCGTTTCATTATCATACATGGTATGCTGTTCAGCAGCTATCGTACTATACTTGTGAAACAACAAGTTTATCTGGCTTTCTATTTCGTGATGGCTAAAGATTGTTGAACTAATCTCTCTCCTGAACTTCCTAGCAATCAATTCCTGTAGGTCAAAATGACCTTGTTCATGATTTAACAGCCAATCAGTTTTTCCTCCCTCAATAACAACAGACTTTTGCTTATCCATTGCAGCAAGAACGCTGATTTTCAAAATTCCCTGAGCATAAGAATAAGGAGAACTAAAATCCAAGTGAATTCTGGCATCCTCGTTCTTATCTACAAAATCCACCACAGTAAAGTCGGACCACGCCAACTTTTCCTCATTCCATGCACGGATGGACGACTGTGTTGTGAAAGCCACAACAAGCCCGAATACGATTAAAAACCTCATTACTTTAACACGACAATATTAGTGCCAGCATAAATCAAGTTTAATTTATCTGAACATTAGCATTTGGGTTTGGTTGGTTAAAGTTAAACTGCAACCAATTATTAGGGAATGCGCTTGCAGGAACTCCCTGATTAATTAAGGTCTGTCGAATTGCTTGGCCACGTTGCCACATAAGTTGATTTAGGTTTATGTTCTGTCCAGGTATCATATTACCCAAACGTGCTCTTGGAGCGTTCGAATTTATTTGAATAATTACCTGGTTGGCATTGGGATTACCTGTAAAAGCATTTGCCGCTGCCTGAATTTGGTTATTGGCCTGCTGTGGATTAACAAATACGTTTCGATCACGCACAAATTGGGCATTTATCCTAAAATTCACAGGTTGCGGTTGTAATGGCACAACAGGTATTGGCTGGGCAGGAAGTTGCGGAACTGGTGCAGGAGGCAGTTGAAATGGCCGAACGGGCATTAGTTGAATCTGGTTTGGGTTCTGCCCTGCAGGAGTAAAGGACGTTGTGGGATTACCTTGTACAGTAATTGCATCCATATACCAAAACCCTTGATGCCCTTGGGCTCCGTTAGCGCCACTTTGTCCCCTCACATTCTCGGGAAGTCTGCTATCATTGTAGGGTGTATGGATATAGCTGTAACCGTCTTTAGGAGCTTCGATGGGTAAATTATCTGGATTGTTAGTTCCGCCATTGGTTTCGTAAAAGTTCTTAACATTTTCATATGTTGACTTGGTAATTGGAACAGCATCATCAGTAGGCGTGTTGTTTAACCAAGTACCACTTTGCGCATCAACACCTTCCAGCCCATCAAGATCTATCATGTTTATTGGTCGATTGCTCGCATATTGAAAAGGTGTTAGTTCGGGAAACTCATGTTTAATTGGATCTACACTGATAAACCGACACGTCCAAGCAGAATAATACCGCATGCCGTAGTTGTAGAACCCGCTCTCCTCATCGCGCTCCTTGCCGTTGTACTTGTAACGTTTCTTTCCATAACTGGCGAAGGAGGTCTCACCAAAAGGATAGTATTCCTCCTTTTCTATATCTGCACCATCATCTCTTAGCTCATCCACAGAGTTACCGAGATGGTCTTCAATTACATAACGGGTAGCTGGTTTTGTGTCTCCGAACATGTGGCCTTCGAACACCATTGCTATCCGGCTCTTGTCATCCATCACGTGGCTTAGTGATTGCTCGTCCGTGCCATCGGTGAGATACTCATAAATACCGTCTATGTAAGACGTACTTGTATAGGAACCACCATCATTTCTAACCAGTTTCTTCACACGGTTGCCGCCTGCATCATACAGGTAATGGGCGTATTTGGTAACGGTGCCACCATCATCAATGTAAAAGCAGCGCATCTTGTCCGCATGGTCCCATTCCATGAAACGGCTGGCGTTCTCCTGTATCAGGTTGCCATTGGCATCGTAGGTAAAGTCATAGGTCGTTCCACCGATCTTCACTTCATAGAGTAGGTTGCCTACTCCGTAGTCTGCGGGAGCTGTTCCGCCTCCTGTTGGGTTGAATATCCTTGTGAAGTTGC
>JAGYJL010000079.1 GCA_018402015.1 Flavobacteriales bacterium
GAGGATGCATATGATGTGAAACGCTTTGATTTCGGCCCGAAGAACATGACGGCCGTGACCATTCCGTGGGGCGATGTGTACACCGCTTTTTACAGTACGGAAATTCCCAATATCAAGGTTTACATGGGATTGCCAAAGAAGGCCATAGATGGCATGAAATGGGGCAAATGGTTCGGTTGGTTGATGCGCACCGAGTTTGTGAAAAACAAGGCGCGAGCCAAGATCATTGCAGGCCAAGCAGGACCAACCGATGAGCAGCGGGCAAAAGCTGCTACTTACCTGGTTGGAACGGTAACGAACAAGTCTGGAAAATCACTCACTTCAACAATTCAAACCCAAGAAGGCTACACGCTTACGGCCATGACGGCTGTTCACATCGCGCAGCAAATTGTAAAAGGAAACTTCAAAGCAGGTTGGCAAACCCCGAGTTTGGTTTACGGCAAGGATCTGATCTGCGAGGTAAGTGGAAGTAGGTTTGAGGATGTTGATTGAGATGCATTTAGCTAAATGTTCGTTGCGAGACGATTTCAGGCCATTTTCCGAGTTTTAATACTCACTAATGAGTACTCATTAATGAGTATATCGTATTAGTATTGCCTTTTCCAATAAGTTCAGAGAGTGAATGAAAGGAATAATGATAGTGGAGGATGAGGTGATTCCAGCGAATTACCTGATGGAACTCTTGCAAATGCACAACCATACGGTGGTGGGTATTGCAAAGGATTTTGATACAGGTTTCCGTCTGTTCAATGACACCAACCCCGAACTCATACTCTGTGATATCCGCATTGAGGGTAACAGAACTGGCATTGACCTGGCACGGGAACTGCGGACAAAAGGACCGTTCAAACTCATTTACCTTACCGCGTTCGGAGACGAGGCCATGCTGCGGGCTGCACAGGAGACAAAGCCTGACCAGTACCTTCTGAAACCATATTCAGATGAGCAGTTGCTGGCAAGTGTGAAGCTTACATTATTGGATGGCGGTCTGGATACGGACGCCTTTAATTTGCAACAGAAACTGAATCAACTCAGCCAGCGCGAATTGGATATAGTTCGGGAATTGGTAAATGGCTCAGACAGTAACCAGATCGCTACCAAGCTGTTTATCTCTAAGAATACGGTGGACACACACCGCAGAAACATCCTGCTGAAATTGGATTTCAGCAATACGATGGAATTGGTTATTCATGTACTTAAGCACAACGTTTTATTGTAGACCCGAAAAAGGCCGTTGGCGGCTTTGGTGTTTCACCTATCCGATAATGTTGTCGGCATATGTATGGCTGGGCGTGGTTTCTGCTTTCTGTGCCGAAACTACTGAGTCCATTGCAGATGAAGCGTGGAACTACCTACAGCTTTCCGATAACTACGCATACAATCGTTCCGACTCAGCACTGTGGGCCAGTTTAAAGGCGTTGGAGCTTGCCAAACGATCGAACGACCTCGAACTTCTTTCACAGGCACATCGCTCGGCAAGTATTGCCTTTGGCGATATGGGACTTTACGATGAGGCCATTGAACAGGCCTATCTGTCCATTGCACTCATTGAGAAGAACGAACTGAACGATGCCGAAAAGCGCATTGCAGACTGCTACCATAGTTTGGCGTGGTTTTACACCTATTTGGAAGACAATGAGAAGCCGTTGCAACTATTTCATCGTGCATTATCATTTTCTAAACGCGTTTTACCCACAGATTCTATTGGAATGGCCAATAGCTTCCATGCCATTGGGGCTTACCATTATCTGTACAGTTTGGAAATGGACAGTGCCATTTTATACCTCACCAAGGCCGTGGATTGGTACGCCAAACTGGACGCAAGCGCAGAGGAAATGCTTCAGGTATTGGTAGAGTTGGTGAACGCATACTACCTGAAACCCGACATCGCCAAGGGCGATTCCGTTTTAGCGGAACTGCGCCTGTATAAGCCATCCGAAGCTTCAGATTATGTTCAGAACTACATTCTGTATCTGGAAGGATTGAGAGCCGCAGAGATCGAGGATCATCCCTTGGCCATAGAGCGGCTGGAAACGGTTTACAATTGGGGCGATACCACCATGCTCCTGCAATCATCGGTAGGCATCAATCTTACCCGAAAATTGATTGAAACGCTTGAAGAGGCCGGGGAGTTCGAGAAGGCATACCACTACCTCAGCGCCTTGCGTAAAGTAGAACAGGAAACCATTTACAAGGACCGCCAGCGCACGGCCAAGGCCTTGGAATACAAGCACGAAACGGCCCGCAAAGAATTGCAGATTCGCAACCAGCAGAAACAACTTATGCTACAACGGGTCGGTATAGCGGCCGCAGTGGTGGTTCTACTGGTCATTTCCGTGTTGCTCGTTGCCCTGTATCGCACCAACAAGCGCGTAAAGCAGAAGAATGAGAAAATTGCCATGCTGATGCGCGAATTGCACCATCGGGTAAAGAATAACCTGCAGACCGTTTCCAGTCTTTTAGGATTTCAATCCATGAGGTTGAAGGATGCCGATGCGAAAAAGGCCGTTGCCGAAGGGCGCGAACGGCTGCGTGCCATGGCGCTCATCCACAACCGGTTGTATACGGATGATGATGTGGAGACCATCAATATCAGGGAATACCTTACGGAGTTGATAAGTGAACTCCAGATGAGTTACGGGAAACGGGAAAGTGTTAACCTGAACGTTGATATTAACGATGCCCAGTTGGATGCAGAAACCGCCCTGCCTCTTGGTCTTATAGTGAATGAGTTGGTTACCAACACCTTCAAGTACGCAAAAGCAGGGAATGATGGGCTGATACTCACTGTATTGCTTACCAAGGATGCAGATGCCAGATGGGAATTGACCATTGCAGACAATGGCGTGGAGCCCTCAAGCGCCACATCAAGCAACGGAGGCGGTTTTGGGCTGAAACTGGTGGACAATGCTGGGTACAGCAGCTCAGCAGCACATGGCAGCAACAATTCCATAATGGCTACAAGAACCACTATCGGTTTTAGTTGAGCTGACCCAGTTTGCTTTGCCTCACCTCCCTTATTGACGGTGGCACCAAGGGTTGCTCGGAGGCAACATCAAGCTTCAGGTCGAGGCAAAGCAGTTGCTCAGGAGGCAACATCAAGCTTCAGGTCGAGGCAAAACAGTTGCTTGGAGACAACATTAAGAAACTCGTGTTGAGGCAAAGCAGTTGCTCAGGCAACATCAAGCTTCGTGTTGAGGCAAAGCAGTTGCTCGGAGGCAACATCAAGCTTCAGGTCGAGGCAAAGCAGTTGCTCCGGAGGCAACATCAAGCTTCGTGTCGAGGCAAAGCGGGTTATCCAGTGCCAGATTTTGATTTTGCGGTTGCCGCTGGGAGTGTAAAAGGCAGCTGCTGCGTAAATACTCATTACTGAGTAGTGCTGTGTCGTTCCGTTTTTATCGCTTTGTGATACGTTTCAGGCAACGGCACGAAAACATCAGAACTCATCAACGAGCTTACACCCAGAGAAAAGAGGTGCTGCAACTGTTGATGCAAGGTTTTGATACGGCAGAGATGGCCGAGAGCTCAACATCTCAAAACACAGTGAATACCCACCGCAGAAGCATCTTATACCGAACCGGTTTCAAGAACACCCAAAAGCTTGTTTTAGCCGTAATAAGTCATGGCGATGCGGTAAAATGGCACTAACGGGTCAGTGAAATACTCATTGATGAGTAACGCCATAAAAAGCAGTCAAAGTTTCTTTGCCAATTATCAATCATTAACCAACAATTACGCTATGATGATCAAATTGAAGTACGCCAGTTTCTTGATGTTTTTTGCCATTGCCACAACGCTTTTCAGTTGCGATGATGGAAGCGTTCCATGCGATCCTGATTCTGAACTGACAGGAACGAGATGGTATAAGTACCTCTACAATACCACAGATTTGCGAATGGTTTATGAATTCAAAACTTGTGGGAATGGTAATTGGGGAACCCAGTACTTGGAAGGCTCAAATTGGATATATAATTCAGGAATGCCTCTACAAGGCGGGTATGAATCGGGGAATGGAGTTTGCAGCTTCATTGCTGGCACTCAAAACGTTGGTTTCGAATACACGCTATCTGGTAGTACCATGAATATGACCAATAGCTATTACAATGACGATCTTGAAGGAACTTGGACCCAGTACTGAAACTAACATCAATTGATATAGAAGCCCGATCTTATTGGTCGGGCTTTTTGTTTCATCAGGTATCAGTTCAAATTCTTGTAACTCTTCCTGAAAGGCAAAAGAAAACCCACTCCGAAATTGAGGTTGAGAAGGTAATAGGTCATTAATCGAGCTTCTGCATGGGCACGAAGGTCTTGCTGTTGGTTCCCTTTTTCAATGCCGTTATCCAGCGATTGTAGGTAGGGCGAAATTCCGAAGGGAACAAACCCGATCTGAATACCCGAACGCAGCACGAAAAAGTCCCACAGGATGCGCTGCATTCCGAGCGTTACGGAAAATGCAGGTGTAAAAAAGCGATCGGAGTAGGCGTGGGCCAGCTCATTTTCTTTGTCAAAAGGCCGTGTGCGTACGTCCAACAGCATCAGGTCAAATTTGGCGTAGCTGCCTACTGGTGCAATGCCTGATTTGCTCGGGTTTCGGAATACTTTGTAGTTAATGCCATAGCCGTATCCGAAAATGCGTCCATGATCGAATCTCGCATCGATATTCGGAACAAGTAGTTCTTCAAACTCTGAAGATCTCCAATCGTATTTCATGCCTGTATAAAAGACATCGAAGGTGGCTCCGATGGTTCCGTTTCGGGCAATCACATAATCGATATCGGTGGTAGACCGGAAGTTGAAACTGAATTTATTCAACCCATTATTCATATTGTGGTTCGGGTTGAAAAGGGCGTTCAGAAAACTGATCTCTCCGGTTATCAGAAACTTTTTGCCCATGTAGCCGGATGCCTGACCCAAAGCCTGAACAGAAACAAAGGTCAATACCACGATCAGCTTCGTCATTCTTCGCTTTTTGATGGCCTCTTCATCTGCCAGAACGAATCATAGATGCTGCTATTTATCATATCGCGCGCATCACGCTTCTTGTAATTGCTGTAATTGACCTGTTCGGGCTGTCCGGTACGTAGGTTGAATGTAATACAGTAGTAATACATATCGAAGTTCGGCCTTGCCAGATAGTATATGGCAAACGGAATTGCAGGTGGAATAAGTGCGTACAGCAAGTAGAAGTACATCAATGGTTTGTTTTCTCTGTAGTTGATCACACCTGTCCACGTAAAGTACTCTGTACCATATTTATCAATGATTTGGTTGATGCGCTGAGTAGGAGCGTTCACCATCCCAACATCGATGTCAGAGAAACGTGCATCAACCCATTCATTCAAGAAAGTGATGTCGTTAAAAGTCTCGATCTGCGAAGAATCGAGAGCAGATTGATCGATGATCTCTACATCCAGATTCAGCAAATTGGCAGAACGACCGATCTGTTTGATGAGGTTTTGTTTGGCCGATTCGGAATGCAGGAACATGTGTTGCTGCTTTTTTCTAAGATCGAGTTTCGAGTAGGTTGGAGAAACCACTACAACTTTAGAAGCCCCAAGAGAAAATCCGTGGTTTTTCCATTGCCTAAGGTCATTTTTGACCATTTGCTGATTCGCTCGTTCGTTGCTTGGTTCCTTGTCGGGCCCCCAATACTTCAATTCCAAACTATCAAATTTCAAACGGAAGGTATCATTGGCAAACAGGTCAACGAGTGCATATTTGACCATTGAAAGTCGAGGATTATCCTTTGCCTTTTCGCGTAAGCGATCGTATTTGTTCTCAATTTGTGTGGTATCGGGTTGATCCCAGCCTGTGGGCGGTTCCGACCGCGAAAACATTCCGGGCACGTAATATTGACGCATAAGGTCGTTCAAAAGGTCATTTGCCATGAGGTCCATATCCTCATTATACGGTAAGGAAGCCCGCAAGCGCCATAGGTGGCCAGTGGCAAGAATGCATAGTTCTTCGGGTTTGAGGCGGTAGAGCAAATGAAACAGTTGCTGCGATTCTCCTTCAATCTGAGAATAACCAGGATGCACGAATCCGAAATTTCCGCCCGATTTGTATTTGGAAAGGCGGTACAGGGCGCGGGCCACCGTCTTTTTAAGAAACTCGTTTTCTGGGAAATCCTGCTGAAGAAGGAAGCTGTTATAAATGGCCTTAACAGGATTGTTGGATGAAACATAGAGTTCAGATAATTCGAATCTGCAAACGTTCCGTAAATGGAGAAAGCGCTCCCTACCGATCAAGAAAGGTTTTCCTTCCTGAGGTTCTGCTCGCGCTAGCAAGGTGGTGAGGATCTGCTGACGCTCGTCCGGACTCGGATGCGTTTCAGAAGGTTTATCCGTAGCTATGGCCTCAACGGGCCGAACCTTATTCAGATAATACGATTCGTTTATACGGTACAGACCACTGTTGAAGTAGTTCTTGTCAAATGGAATATCGTCAAACGGTAAGTGTGCATATCGCATGACTTCGAAAACGTTAAGAACGTTCTCAGTACTATAGTTCGTGTTAAAAAAACGTTTCAGTCCGAGCTTATCAGCTTCCTTTTCCAATTCTTTGGAGTACTGACTTTGCGTCAACAACCTATCGTCAAAACTTGACCGTTGAAGTTTACCTTCCTGCTCTTTGAGTTCTTCGCGCAGCACATAAGCATTGATCACGTGGTTTTCTGTAAAGTGCGCTATTTCGTGACATAGAATGAATGCTAGTTGAGCTTCGGTTTCAAGTTGAGCCACCAGGCCAAGATTGACCAATATGATGCCATCATCCGTAGTAAACGAATTGACACCAGTTGAGCGTACTGCATATACCCGCATTTTCGACCTCAGTTCTGGTTCATCTTTCAGAATTTCGGAAAGAATTTCGTTCAGATACGTTGAAACAGGATCGTTGAAAACAACCCTTCCACTGCTCAATACCTGGTCGATCAGGAAATTGCTCTCCAGTAGGAAATCGTGTTTTGCTTGTTTCGTTCTTTTTGAATCGCCTTCCGTATGTAATCCTCCTTTAGCCTGATCGTATTTGACGGATGCGGATATAGTGAAATCTGCCGGGATGATTCCCGTTGCCTCAAGAGGAGAGTAGGTGTTCAGATCTTGAGCAACCACAGCTGCGCTGAACGGCCATATGGCCATGATGCAGAGTAGGGTGTAAGGAATGAAGCGCAATACAATTGGGCTGTTGGTGGCTTACAAGGTACGAAGCAGATAGGCCACTACCGATACGCTCATCATTAAAAGCCCAATTACCACAACCACATTTACCCGCAACAATCGGTTGTCGGTTGCCTTTTCTGCAGAAACTTCATGCACCAGATCAGAGGTCATCTGTTTGTAAACGTCAAGCCAGCCTTTGTATCCACCAGCAATAAGGCGTTTTCTGGCAATCAAGATCAATAGTGCCAGAAAAATAACGAGAACAGATGTGAGAAGAGCTAGGTAGACAACGGTTTTCGCATTACTCCCGGCATTCAACTTTTGACCAGCTAAGCGGCTTACCGTTTCATCATAACTCTTCATTATCTGCTCATCCAGCAGAATAACGCTCCGTTGAAGACTATCTAATGTACCAGCGGCTGTTTGGTTGATGGTATCTGTTCGCAGTGTTTCAATCTGCTGAAGCAAATCTGCCCGCTGCTGTTTCAACTGATGCGTTTGCCCAACATCTGCACCGGCAGTAAAAACTGCTGTGATAAGAAGGAGCACGAAGAAAGATCTGACAAAACGCATTTCCTGAATAAAAAAGCGGGAGGATGTCATTTGCATGATCACCTCCCATACCTGTGAGCATTACTGGATTCGAACCAGTGACCCCCACCCTGTCAAGGTGGTGCTCTAAACCAACTGAGCTAAATGCCCTAACTCAGGCGCAAAAATAGGTTTATCGGTTGAAAAACACCGATCAAACAATACGAATTGCGTATTTTTCGGGCCCAAAACAACTGAGATTCAGTTGGTTTCAAATGTTAATCACTTCTTGCCTATGTTGCGCAATACGTTTACCGCAGTTTTTACACTTGTTCTAGGTCTGGTTGCAAGCACTTCCTGGGCGCAGGATAATGTGGGTATCGGAACCATTACACCCGACCCGAGTGCTTTGTTGGAGATTCAGGCCCAGGATAAAGGCCTTCTCATTCCAAGAACAGATACCTTGTCTATAACCAGCCCGGCAACAGGTTTGCTCATTTATACCGTTACTGATAGTAGTTTCTGGTATTTTGATGGAATCTATTGGAGAAGGGGCATAGGACCTGAAGGACCAGAAGGTCCGCTAATTCCAGGATTGCAAGGGCAAACCATGCGTTACGATACCGTATTCTTCAACGACTGGGTAGCCAACAGCTTTATTTGGAACAACGAATACCATGTGGGTATCAATACCGACCAGCCAGACTCAAGTGCCATTCTTCATTTGGTTGCTGAAGGAAAAGGTTTCCTTGCTCCGCAAATGGACGAAACCTCAAGGGATAATATTCAAAACCCTGCTGTTGGTCTGGTCATTGTAAATACCACAGATAGCACGTTGGATTATTTCAACGGTGATTGTTGGTTGCCGTCTTTCGCAGAGGATTGTAATTCCTGTTACTTGAACGTAACTCCTAGCAGCACGGCAGATACGATCGACAGAGTGATCTCGCAATATGAAACGCTTTCATTAGATATTGTTCAAACAGCAGGTAATCCGCAACAGATCGCGGTAACCATTCTAAGTACACTACCTAGCGGACTCACCGCTACGGTAACACCGAACCCTGCTCCATCAACTGGTGTGGTAGATATTGAGTTTTTCGCGACTCCATTCGCTCCAGCTGGCACTTACCCGATAGTGATTCAGGTACTATGTAATAACAGTACCTACAATATCATCTACTCGCTCACCATACTCCCATGCTATGAGGTGCCCGTTATCAACACTACTAACAACTACAACCTAGGTACCGACTTCTACAATCTTTATCCGAACGCTCCGACAAACACTCCGGTTTGTGTAGTTTGTTTGGTTCAGCCTGGGGTAGAGATATCAAGCCCAACGAATACAGACCCTGCATTCACAACAGGTACAGCACTTCCCGCAGGTTCATTGGTGGCCATAGTAAATGAAGGAAATATTTTGGGTCGCGGTGGCGATGGTGGCACTGCTTTTGATCCAGCACTTGGACTTACAGGAGAAGGAGAAGATGGTGGCACAGCGATTGAACTTACTCTAGATGCTGACATCATCAACAACTTCAACATCTTTGGAGGTGGAGGAGGTGGAGGTTCTATGGCCTTCTCAATAAGTACAGGTAACCTTATACCACCACCAGCCCCAGCTTTCGGATTCTTTCTCGGAGCCGGTGGAGGTGGAGGTGCAAACCTTGGAGAAGGCGGAACTCAGCCAAACGGTCTTATAGGGCTGTCATTCTATAGCCCAGGTACTGATGGGACAGGAGGTCAGTTCGGTGTGCCCGGCCAAGGAGGTATTCTGAACTTCCCGATAACATTTGCCATTGGACCCGCACAGGTTGATATCAATCCGAATGCTATAGGTGGTAACGGTGGTCCTTATGGCTATCCTGGCACACAAGGAATTTTTCAGATCACTATTTCAGTTAGCGTTGTTGTAAATATTCCATTCATTGGGCCGATCGTTGTTCCTGTTGTTACCAACTTGGCCATTCCTATTCCTGCTCCGCCACCAGCAGCTGGAGACGGAGGCTTTGCTGTAAAGCGTAACGGATTTACTACAACCATTCCCGATAACCTGTATAACACCTCGTTCCTACGCGGTACTGTAGGACCATAATCAAACATGAAAACTCAGATGAGAAAGTTGAAAACCATATTTGTTCTTCTTACAGCAGCCGTATCTGCAAATACGTTTGCTCAGAATTTTGAAGGAGTCATTACCATGACCACAACCAATTCGGCCATGAAAGAAGATGCGTCTGTAACTTGGTACTTGAAAGGAGATAAAAGCCGCATGGACATCGTTTCCAAAGCAGACGGTCACAATTCGGAGTATGCCGTTATTGCCGATGAAAAAGGAATGCACATGGTGGCCGAAGGTCACGTTACAGAAATTCCTCAGTCGTTGCTCAACGTTGATCTTGCTACACAGAGTTTAGTGTCGGAGAAGACGGGTGTAAGCATGAACGGCTATACCTGTACGCAGGTGGTTTACACAGATGGTAAGAATCAGACCATTTACTGGTTGACCGATGGTCTTGGAATCGGTTTTGATGATATTCCGCTGATCATGAAAAGAAACATGCCACAGATAAAAACAGCTGGTTTTCCGGTAAGAATGGAAAAGCGCGATGCTGAAGGGAAAGTGGTGATGAGTCAAGATGTGGTGTCTGTTTCGGCTGCCACGGTTAATGACTCTAAGTTCAAGAGAAACTGATTCTTGAATAAACAGAACAGAGAGCGGAGAACGGTATGTCAAAGGCATGCCGTTTTTTGTTTGTAATACTTTGAATTGAACGAGAATGAAAACAGTATTCAATAGCGTAAAGTGGATCGCATTGGTAGTAGTAGCAGTTGTGCTTGGGTTGTACGTAAGCGGTAACCAGTTCCTTCTAAAGGGAATGTGGGCGGCCTATCTGCACGGAAATACATCGGCAACCATCAGTGATGCTCAGTTTTTTGACACCCGAACGGTTGAAGTGGGAACACCGACACCGTGGAAAGTGTCCGA